>CAZGOM010000268.1:0-6339 GCA_964527265.1 uncultured Phycisphaeraceae bacterium
GCCTGGGCGAGCTTGCCGAGGTTTTCGGATTTGGGGAAGAGCTGGAGGGTGGCGGAGGCTGCGGTTTCAAGGCCGGAGAGTACGACGCCGACTTTGAGGAGTGTGCCGGGCCAGCGGTTATTCCAGAGTGGGTTTAGGGCGCGGATCATGGAGAGGGTGTCGCGGCAGCCTTCGAGGGCGACGATGTCGTGATAATGGCGGCCGTCGACATAGGAGAGCTCGATGGAGAGGTGGTCTGCGTAATATTTTTCCTGGCGGAGGCGGGCGGCGGCTTTGTGGAGCATGCAGATGAGAACGCTGTGGGCGGCGTCGGAGTTGCGCATTTCGGGCGGGAGGACGTGGGAGTGGCCGATGGAGCTTTTCTTTTTGGGGCGCAGGGGGAGATCCATGCCGCGGAGATAGTGGAACCAGAGCTTGCCCAGGAGGGGGCTTTGCCAGGCCTGGCTGAGCTGGGTTTCGGAGGCGGCGCAGAGGGCCTGCATGGTGCCGAGGCCGGCGACGCGGAGACGGTTTTCCATTTTTGCGCCGACGCCGGGCATATCGCGGATGTCGAGGTGGTGGAGGCGCTGGGGGAGTTCTTCGGAGTGGATGATGGTGAGGCCATCGGGCTTTTGCATGTCGCTGGCGACCTTGGCGAGCATGGGGTTTGGTGCGATGCCGATGGACGAGGTGAGGTAAGGGCCGACATGGTTGCGGATGACGGCTTTGATGTCGAGGGCAATTTTGCGGGCGGTGGTTTCGTTTCGCTCAGCGGGGGCGAGGCGACAAAGCATTTCGTCGATGGACATGATGTCGGTGACCTGGATGACGGAATCGACGGCGGCGACGATCTGGTCGTGGAGTTGGACGTATTTTTCGGGGCGTGCCTGGATGATCTGGATGTGTGGGCAGAGGCGGCGGGCGTCGGAGATGCGGGTGCCGGTTTTGACGCCGAAGGCTTTGGCTTCCTTGCTGGCGGCGATGGCGCTGGTGGATTCGGCCTGGACGGCGACGACGGCGATGGGTTTGCCGCGCAGTTCCGGGCGGAGTTGTTGTTCCGCGCTGGCGAAGTAGGAGTTCATGTCGATGACGAGGTAGCCGAGGGGCATGGGAGATTCCGTGTGGCTGTCGTCCGTGACGGTTTATTTTGTTAGGGTATTGATTGGGTTTGCGGGTGTCAAGGGAATCGCATTTGAAGTATTCGATGGCCCCCGCGTTCGGGTTGCCGGGGGGCTTCAAAAACGTCACTACCCTCCAAGGTGAATGCCATTTTGATCCATGGACATGCCTTGCGGCCATGCATTGATACCCGGCAACCCGCAGCCCGATAACCCGGACGCATGGGATATTCGTCAAATGCAATTGCCCTGAAGGGGGGGCGTTTAAATCGTTGAGCGTTTATGCGGCAGGGAAAGGTTTCAGGAACAGGAGGATTTATTCCGAGGAGACGGGTATTTTTGATTGACCTTTTGTTTTAAATGAGCTAATTTTATGTGAGAAAACCGGTTCATGATAAAAAATTGAGCGCATCGTCTCAGGTTCAGGTCGCTGGGGGGTGGGGGGCAGGACCTAAAATTTCACATCGATTCATCTGACAGGACTATCTCATGACAAGGACTCAGCATAACGGCTGTGACAGGCTGGGGGGCCTGGTGAAGCATGGTTTCACGCTGGTGGAATTGCTGGTGTGCATTTCGATCATAGCGGTGCTGATGGCGCTGATGCTGCCGGCGTTAAGCAAGGCGCGCAGCCATGCGGTGCGCATGACGTGCCTGGCGGGCAAAAAGCAGATGCATCTGAGCTATTTTGCCTATGTGATGGATTACAAGGAACGGTTTTATCCAGCGCAGTACGCCATGGGCAATGAAGCGCAGACAAGCTACACGGACAACTTGCTTGCCACGCGGCAGGGAACGGCCCTGCACCGCCAACTGATCCACAACGGGTATGCATCGGGTGTGCTGGAATACAGCGGGACGGCGGATAATTCAGCCGTTACACGCTACACAGGAGGGGGACGATGCCCGACGGCCACCAGTTCGCAGATCTATTCCAACCGTTATATGAGCCTGGGGTACAACAGTTATCTGGGGATGGGGTATTTTGTATTCAAACCCGGATATGCGTCCAATAATCCGGCACCGTTTAATGTACCGTCCGTGCCGGATCATCCAAGCACGATAAGCGGCACAGGCATACCACACTTTCTTCGCAATTATCTCAACAGTGGGTCGTCCAACGTGCCAGGGGAAACTGCTACGGGCGTAAGCCGCATGGGTTTGTTTCGCCCGGATGATCTGCGGGCGACCAATCGGGTGCCGGTGTTTTACGACAGCATCTACAGCATCCGGCCGGGGACGGGGACCTCGGGCTGGTGGGGGACTGCCACATCGACTGGCGCGGTGTACCACGCCGGGGACTACATGATCAGCGTGATTTTCGTTGATGGCCATGCCGATGCGTTGACGGAACAGCGCTGGGGCGACCCAGCGGTGATCAATGCGTTTTAGATGGGTGTGATTTTGTGGCGGTTATTCGTAGTCGCCCAGTGGTTTGAGCCAGGAGGGGTCGTAGTCGCCCCACATGTTGATGAATTCCTGGGAGGTGAAAGAGGTGGGATTGAACCACATGGTGCCGCCGGTGATGGTGCCTTCGAGGAGCCATGCGGCCTGATAGACCTTGGGATGTTTGATGAATGCGCCGTGGCCGTCGACATAGTTGCTGCTGAAGCCTTCGGCGTGGCGCGGCTCGGAGGTGCCTTCAGGTGTGAGATAACCGGCGATATGGAGGGGCTGGGGGTACATCGGCGTCATGCAGTACTGGCTGGGCCAGGTTTGGGAGAAGGATTCACGATAGCCGCCGATGGCGTTGTGGTGTGTTTCGGCGAAGTAGACCTTGTCGACGGGTTTGCGGACTTTGTCGACTTTGGTCATAGAGATGAGGTTATAGCGGGGGAGCATGTAGCGGGAGAGCATGATGTTCTGCGCGTAGCAGGCTTCTTTATAAACGTAATAGGTGCCGCCGCAGGTGCGGCGGATCGATTCGCTGGGGCAGTAGGCGAAGGGTTGCTTGAGGGGGACCGGGTTGACGTTGGAGGAGAGAGTATTTTCAAGGAGTTCCCAGATTTCGACGTTGTTTAGGACCATGTCCGCGCGGTTGGAGGCGAGGTTCACGACGGAGTAGACGTTGGTAACGCCGACGCGGTTTGGGTTTTGTCCCGCGGCGGGGGTGATGTATCCCTTGTTATCAGCGGCGTAGATGCCGACGCCAGCGATGGCGATCTGTTTGAGGTTGTTGGCGCAAAGTTGGATGCGGGCGGATTCACGGGCGGCCCCCAGGGACGGGAGGGTGAGTGAGATAAGAACTGAGATGATGGAAATGACGACGAGAAGCTCAATGAGGGTGAAGGCGCGTGGGCGAGGTGTGTTTGGGTGCACTGGCGAGACTCCTGAAATGTAAGAGGCGAAATGGGTGAGAAGCTTGGACTGGGCTTACAGAAATTCGGATAGAGGAAGTAAAGGTGCTGAAGAGTGCGAGGCTGTGAAGTTGGGTTGAGGTTTTATCTTTGGAGTGGGGGTCATGGGGCTTGAGTAAGCCAAACCGCATGACCCTCACTGGCTCCCTCCCTTGCGGGAGGGAGCCGAGGGAAGAGGGATTACTTCTGAAGAACGATGACGTCACCGGCATCAAGCTCAGGGAGGGTGATGACGAGGCCTTCGGGGGAAGGTTCCGCGGTGACGCCTTGGGCCTTCAAGGCGGTGTAGACCTTGGAGGGTTTGGCGGTGATGCTGGGGACGATGATCTTGACGTTCTTGGCGGTGGGCCAGGCGGGGTCAAGGACGTAGGCGATGGATTGACCGGGTGCGCCCAGGGAGCCGGGTTTCCAATCCACGGGAGGGTTGCTGAGGCGGTTGACGGTGAGGACGGTGGAGGTGGGGCCGTCCAAGATGTCGGCGATGATCATGGGGCTGCCGGTGATGACGTCGGGTTTGATGCCCGCGTTATTCAGGGGAGCGAGGATGAGGTTGGTGGCGGCGGCGTCGAGTGTTTCAGGCTCGAAGTGGACGGGGTTGTTGTCGGGGCCGCCTTTGCCGTGGGTGCGCTTGGGAATGCCTGCGAAGAGCATGGCCTGGCCGGGGAGGGTGCCGATGTAGGTGCCGGAGCCCTGGCCGGTTTTGACGGTGACGGCGGCGGGGCCGGCGCCGTCGAAGGTGGCGATGGTTTGGGCGCCCTTGGCGGGGACGAAATCCTCGCGGGTGATGCGGGCGTCGAAGGAGCCGCCGCCTGCGCCGGAAGTGGTCACCTTGCCCAGGGAGGGGGTGAAGGGGAGTTCAAGCTTGGAGCGGAGGGGACCCTTGAAGGGCTGGAGGGATTTGACCTCGGTGGTGCGGCCGACCAAGGCGTCGAGGGCGGTGAGGGGTTGGTCGTACTGGTCTTTGCGTGCCGCGCCCTGGAGGAGGATGACGTTGCCGCCGTCCTTGACCCAGGACGCGATGGGAGCGACGCAGCGGGTGTCCAAGTTCTGGCCGCCGAGGTAGATGGCTTTGTAAGGCTTAAGGCGGCCTTCTGCAACGTCGTTTTCAGTGAGGAGGTCGACCTGATAACCGGCCTTCTTCAAGGCGTACCAGATGGCCTTGCGTTCTTCCTGGTAGGCATTGGTGGCGGTGGAGCCGGGTTCGACCTTGTATTGGCCGTAGCCTTCGACTTCCCAGAGGTCAGAGGCCTCGGATAGGAGGATGGCGACGCGGGCATCGCGGACCTTGGCGGGGAGGAGGGCGTCTTCGACGTTGCCGGCCATGCCGGAGGTGACGCGCATGACGCGGCCTGTCTCAACACCGCCGCGGGTGTGGAGATAGTTCTCGGTGGTCCAGGCGTCCAGGGGGACGCTGAACCAATCGATGTCCTTGATGCCCTGGCCCCAGAGGCTGATGACGTTGTTTAAGAGGTGGCGCCCGGAGTTACCGGGGTAGTGGGGCATGACGTAGAACATCATGGGGGTGTCGTGGTACTTGGCGCCGGCGCGGAGATACGCGCCCTGAAAGGAGATGACCAGGCGCGAGCCTTCGGGCTGGCAGTAGTCGTAGTCTTCACTCCAGGCGAGTGTCATGCCCTTGTGGCGGAAGGCTTCGATGAAGCTGGACTGGTGCATCCAGTAGAAGGGGTGCATGCCGCCAAGGTTGGCAGTGGTCTTGAATTCGGGGTTGACCATGGCGGTCATTTTCTTGGTGATGTCTGCGAATTCAAGGCAGCCTTCGAGGATGGCGAACTGATGCGTCCACCAGAAGAGGGCTTTGAATTTGGCAGCGTCCGTGCCGGTTGGGATGGTTTCCTTGCCTGCGGCGTCCTTGGGGGGAACGATGCCGACGCCGGCGAGTTCAGCGGGTGTGAAGCCGTTAAGCGGTACGGCTTTGTCGAGGGAATCGACGCCGATGGTTTTGGGATCGACTTTGTTGGTTTTGAGGAATTCGCGGAACTTGGCGACGGTGGCAGGGTTTTTGATGTCGACGCCGGGGATGCCGATTTCATCGCCGAAGGAGACGTAGTGGAGGCGGTCCTTGACGCCGGGGTAGAGTTCGTCTGTGGTCTTTCCCGGGGCGGCAGGATCGGGCTTGTAGAGGACGCGCTTGAGGGCGTCGGGGTCTTTGGTGTGGTGGAAGTGGGCGCTGTAGTAGATGAAGGGGAGGCCTTTGGATTTGTAATAGTCGCGGGTGTCTTCCCACTGCTTGGTTTCACTGGCCTGGAAACTGACGGTGTTTAGCCCGAGGGCGATGTTGAATTCCATGGCGGGGGCGAAAGCATTGCTGTCGGCGGTGATGTTGCGGCCGACGACGGGGGAGCCAATGAAGCCGATCATACGGATCTTGGAGGGAAGGGGGCCGACGGAGGGGACGGTGTTCAACTTGCGGGTGAATTCCTTGTGAGCGTCGAGGACGGACATAGTGTAGGCGAGGCCTTCCTGACGGTGGATGTCAGGCATGACGATGACGCCGAGTTCAAAATCCTGAGGGTCTTTTTCGAAGGTCTTCAGGATCGCTTTAGAGCTGGGCTCAAGGGCGATGTCCATGCGCAGGGGCGCGGAGGGTGCGGTGGGAGGGACGGCAGCGTTGCCCTTTTCATCCAGGGGGATGGCCATGGCGCTGACGGGGCTGGAGTTCTCGGTGGTCATGGTGGGGCCCAGGTCGATCCATGGGGTGGATTCACCAGGGGCGAGGGGTTTGTTCCAGATGCCGTTGGCGATGGAGAGAGGTTTGCCGTCTGCGCCTTCGATGACTTTGCCGTCGTCGGTGTAGAAGCGGATGGAGGCGGCGGGGCCCATGTTGTAGAAGTTGTCGTAGCGGTGGGCCCAGTGGTTGTAGGTGA
>CAZGOM010000269.1:0-6274 GCA_964527265.1 uncultured Phycisphaeraceae bacterium
ACGCCATCTGCATCTCAAAGGCATCGATCTTTTTGCCCAGGAATTCCGGCGTCCGACCCACCATCAGCCCCGCCAGAAACACGGTCACCACGACAAACGCCAGCATGCCGTACAGCCCGGACCCAACACCCCCGAATACCACTTCACCCAGTTGGATGAGGAGCAGCGGGACCATCCCGCCGATAGGCGTCAGCGAATCATGCATTCCGTTGACTGCGCCGCATGACGCCGCTGTGGTCGCCGTTGCAAACAACGCGGTATCTACGATGCCAAACCGCGCTTCCTTGCCTTCCATGTTTCCGCCGGCCATCAAGTCCGAAGCCGCCACATCCGCCCCTGCATGCGCCAGATGTGCCGTGCCCGTTTGCTCGGCCCACAGGCAAACTGCCAGGAACCCCATGAAAATCACCAGCATCACGCCGTAGAGCATCAGCCCCTGACGCCTGTCTTGCACCCAGTATCCAAAGGCGAAGCACAGCGCACCGGGAATCAGCAGGATCGCCAGCGTCTGCAGAAAGTTCGAAACCGGTGTTGGATTTTCAATCGGGTGCGCGCTGTTGGCGTTGTAAAAGCCGCCCCCGTTGGTGCCCAGTTGTTTGATTGCCACCTGCGAAGCCGCCGGCCCCAGCGGGACTTTCTGCACCGTCACAGTTGTGCCGTCCTTCGCCTGGTACGGCTCAAGCAGCTTCACCTCACGCGAAGACTGAAATGTCTGCGCTACACCCTGTGAAACCAGGACGCACGCCAGCAGCAGCGACAGCGGGAGCAGGATATACAGCGTTGCCCGCGTCACATCCACCCAGAAGCTCCCCAGGTCTGCGCGCGATCCCTTGCTGAATCCACGCACCACCGCCACCAGGACCGCGATTCCTGTTGCCGCAGATAAAAAGTTCTGCACAGCCAGGCCCGCCATCTGCGAGAAGTAGCTCATCGCCACTTCGCCGGAATAGGCTTGCCAGTTCGTGTTGGTCACAAAGCTGATCGCCGTGTTACCCGCAAGCCAGACGGAAAGCCCAGGCTTCCCCTCCGGGTTGAGCGGCAAAAACCCTTGCAGCATCAGCATCGCAAACAGCACCACCAGGCCCAGGCCGTTAAACAACGCCATTGCAGTCAGGTAGCCGCGCCAGTCCATTTTGTCAGACGGGCTCACGCCTGCCAGTGCGTACACACCGCGCTCAACGGGCCCCAGCACAGTGCCCAAAAATGCCGGACGTCCTTCCATCGCGCCAGCCACATAGGCCCCCAGCCAGCGTGAGAAAACTGTCAGCAGCACCACGAACAAACCGATCTGTACCAGTGCGTTGTTAATCATTCGAACCACTCCGGTTTAAGCAGCGCCACCGTCAGATAACCTGACAGCAGCACCGCGAGCACCGCCGAAATGAGGTAAACAATATTCATGGCAACATTCTCGGGATCCCCCTAGCTCCGGTCGAGCCAGATCCCATCAAGAATGTCCCCGCAGATATCAAGAAACCATCAAGAAACCAGCAATATCCTGAAAACCGCCTCTTTTTTCCCTCTACCCAGACCCCAGACCCTGAGCCCCAGACCTTTCTTCTACTGCTGTGCCAGGTGCGCCAATGTCACCTTGATCTCTTCCCATGCCACCGATCCTCCCAGCGCTTCATGGATCGGCTTAAGCCTCGCCTCCTCCATGCCCGACGCCGCCTTCACTACCCGCTCATACACCGCCAACGGCACCCACGCCTCCACGCTCACCGGCCGCGTTTCGATGATGAAATCCACCAGGTATTCTCCCACCGTGCTGCGCGCGCGGCCCGTCGCGGCCGCCACCTCATCAATCGACGCACCATCCTCAAACATCTCACGCGCTGTACCCTTGGCTGCGCTTCCCCGCGACGGCACCCGGTTGATCTCCGGCAAGCGAACCCCTCCCCCGCCGCCCGCATCCATCCCTACTTGTCGTGCGATACAAAACTCCGTCACTGCTTCCAGAAAGCGCTCACCCAGGTCCGCCAATTTGCGCTCCCCGATGCCTTTCACGCGACGCATTCCCTCCAGCGTGCTGGGCCGCACCCGTGCCATCTCACGCAATGTCACGTCCGTAAACACCACAAACGGCGGCACGCCACGCTCCTGCGCCACGCGCTTGCGCAACTCCCGAAGCGATTCGAATAATCCCCGATCCACACCCTCCCACGACACCTCCGCGCTCCGCGTTGCACGCGATGCCGCGGCCTCACGCGGCCTGATTAAAAACACATCTTCCTTGCCTCGCATCACCGCCAGCGACTTATCGTTCAGCGTTACGATGGGCCTGTCCCCCGGCGTCCGTGAAAGCAACCCCTGATCAATCAATTGATACGCAAACCCCTGAATTACCGTTTTGGGCATGTCTTTCAAAAGCCCATACACCGATAGCTCATCATGCCTGCATTTGCGCACCATCTCCGTGTTGGAGCCAAACAACACATCCACCACCTGCCCCACACCAAACCGCTGCCCTGTGCGCGCCACCGCGCTCATGATTTTCTGCGCGATCACCGTCGCCCCCTCCACACCCTCTACCTCATTCAAACACACATCGCACGCTTCGCACTTTGGCGCTGGATACTGCTGCCCGAAATATTCCGATAACGCGCGATGGCGGCACCGCGCGCTGTTGCAGAACGACTGCATGTGATTCAGCAGTTCCAACTGTGTGGCGATCTGCGCTTCCGGGTCCGGCGCATCTGCAGAACTCTTGGTGATCAGCGACTCCCATCGCATCACATCCGCGGGCGTGTAAAACAGCACACATTCCGCCTCCAGCCCATCGCGTCCCGCGCGCCCTGTCTCCTGCTGATACCCCTCCACTGTCTTGGGCATCGCGGCATGAATCACACAACGCACATTGCTCCGGTCAATCCCCATTCCAAACGCCACCGTCGCTACCACCACATCCAGCTCTTCATCCGAGAATTCTTCCTGCGTCCTCTGCCTCAGCTTTGGCTCCATCCCCGCGTGGTAATACCCCGCCTTGATCCCATTGGCCTTCAGCACCCCCGCCAGCGCCTCCGTGTCCTTGCGGCTCAAACAATAAATGATCGTCGCCTCCCCCTCATGGCGCCGCACCACCTCGATCACCTGCGCATGCAGATCCTGCGTCGGCAACACCCGATACGTCAGGTTCGGCCGGTCAAACACCCCCACCAGCACCGTTGGCTCCGTCAAACCAAGCTGCGCAACAATATCTCCCCGCACGCGCGGCGTCGCCGTCGCCGTATAGGCATGAATGCTGGATCCTGGAAACCGCTCCTTAAGCACCGCAAGCTGCCGGTATTCCGGCCTGAAATCATGCCCCCATTGCGAAATGCAATGCGCCTCATCAATCGCAAAGCTGTCCACGCCCACTCGGTCCAGCAATTGCAGGAACCATGCGGTCATGAGTCGTTCCGGCGCCACGAAAATCAGCTTGAATTTCCCCTGCGATACCCCTGCCTCGATCGACCTACGCTCTTCCGGCGTCACACCTGAATGCAGCGCCTCCGCAGCGTATCCGATGGATTTCAAGCCATCTACCTGATCCTTCATCAGTGAGATCAGAGGAGACACCACCACACTCAATTTCCCCGACACCAGGGGCGGCACCTGGTAGCAAAGCGACTTACCCCCGCCCGTGGGCATCACCACCAGTGAATCCCGTTTGGCCACCCCCGCCCGGATCGCCTCCGCCTGGATCGGTCTCAGGCTTTCATACCCCCAATACCGCTTCACTTCCTGAGCAACACGCGCATCCAAACTCTTCGCATCTGCATCAAATGACATGCGCAAAGTTTACGACAAAAACCCTATCTTGTGCGCAGACTGCTTCATATGACATGCGTGTCTACGGAGACAAAGAAGGGCGGCAGTGCCTTTTGATGTGTGTGGGGGGAGTGGTTCCCCAGCGAAGGCCTGCTTAAAAGTCTTTGTAGAGGAAATACTGGCGGCTCATGTTCTTGACATTGGAGCCTGCGCGGTAGTTGCGGAGTTTGACGTGGCCGTCGATGAATACGTAATTGGCGGCGACGGGATAGGCATCGCCGGAGGTGTCGTGGGTGTTGCCGGGCATGTAGTTGCCGGAGGTGCCGATGAATCTGGTGCCGGGACCGTCCCAGCAGAGGGGATCGCCCCACATGATGCGATTGGCGGGGTCTTGTGCATTGGGGAAGCGTCTGACCTCGGGCAGGCCGAAGGTGGCGTTAGCGATATCACGTCCGGGGCCGACGTAATAGCCGTAGTTGGTGCGGTTGCTGTTGGCACTGCTGGAGGAGGTTTCGGAATAGAACTTGTCGGAAAGGTAGCTGGGGTTGATCGACTTGTAATCGCGGTAGACCCCCAGAGGACACATCCAGAGAGCGGCGCGGTTGACGGCGTAGTCGTTGAAAAGAATCTGACGGGTGGCGGCGAGAAAGGTGTGATCAATGATCACGGTGACTTCAGGATCGGGATTGTAATAAGCCCCGTAAGGGACGATGCCTTTGTGGTCGTTGGAATAGACGATGGAAGCGATGGCGAGCTGCTTGAGATTAACCTGACAGTGCAGGTTTCTGGCGGCTTCGCGTGCTTTGGTGAGCGAAGGGAGGAGAATGGAGAGCAGCACTGCGACAATGGCGATGACCACCATTAATTCAACGAGAGTGAAGGCGTTGATAGGGCGCTGAAAACGCGTGTGGATCTGAGGCATATGTAAATCCGTCTAGAAAAATTGATAGGGGTCATCAAGATAGACGGAAGTTGTTCTGAATCTTTCAGAGTGCGGCTTAATTCGTCTTTAAGTGATTGAAATATAGAAACTTATGGAATTTTGGAAGAAGCGGGAATAAGGCCGGGAGCGGGGCCGATGAAGGTAAGGGTGCCGAAGCGGTTAGGGACGAGGTTGTGGGCGAAGGTGGGGGACCACTGCCAGTATTTGTGGTTGATGGGGTTTTCGGCGTTGGCGCCGTTTGGGCGGACGCGGTTGCGGACGAGCTGGAAGCCGATCTTGTCGCCGACTTTGGGGACGGTGGATTCGACAGCTTGCCAGGGGATGGCGATTTCAAGTGTCCATGCGTCTTTTTCGCGGCCGGCCTGGGAGGTCCAGAGGGTGTCCCAGCGGAGGCGGTTTGCGTTTGCGTCGTAAGGGGTGTTGTTGGCGCTGACGATGAATTGGACAAAGCCGCGCTTTGCGGGGTCGAAGTCGAAGAAGGATTCGAGGCTGTCATCTGTCCAGACGTCGCCGTTGCGTGTTTTGGCTTTGGTCCAGAGGCCGGGGAGGTCGGGCTCGGCAAGGCGGGCCATGAGGTAAAGGGCGTTGTCGTCCCAGGCGAGGCGAACATCGGTGGGAAAAGGGAGTTTTTCGGTGGCGTCGGAGTCTATGAAATGGGTGATGGGTAGGCAGGCGGCCCAGACGGGGTCGTCGAGCTTGCCGTCGATGACGGGGGGCGTGGAGACGCGGGTGGCGGAGGCGAAGAGGAGCTTGTTGTAATAACGGGCGATATCGATTTTGAGGGGTAGGGTGCGAGCGGCGAGAGGCTTTGAGGCGTCGTTGGGCGTGGCGTTGGAGGTGAAACTGCTGGAGAGCACGGGTGCGGCGGTGAGGGAGAGATTGGGCTGGGTGCTGGTGGTGAGGTCGAAAGTGACTTCGATACTCTGGCCGGGGAGGTAGGTGAGGGTTTGGGAAGTGGGGGAGATTTTCCAGGCGGAGCCGGTGGGGATGGACCAGGTGAGGGTTTCGGTGATGGGTTCAGTGGAGGGGTTCTGGCGTGTGATTTTGAGCGGGAAGGTTTTGCCCGGGTCGGGGATGACGGGGTCGGTTTTGAGGGAGTTGAGGGTGATTAACGCGCGCTGGAGGGCCGCGGCGGAGTCGGATTTAGAGGCATCCAGGAGGGGCTGGAGGCGTTGCGCTTCGCGGGAGAACTGGGGTTGGAGGCGGTCGATGATTTGTTGGAGTCGTTTGGGGGGGATCATGGCATCGCCTATGCCGTGCCGGTTGATGAGGGTGATGATGCGGTCGACGAGTTGTGTGGGGTGGCCGGGATTGGGGCGGTCGAGGACGAGATCGAGATAGCGGATGGCGGCTTCGGCGGCGAGGGGCGAGGCGGCGGCATCGAGCATGGCTTTGCCGAGGAGTTCGGTGCGGCGTGTTTCGGCGATGTGGCGTCCGGAGGCGGAGAGGAGGTCGTCGGCGTCGAGGAGGAGTTTGGCTTTGAGGTAGGGGTTGGTTTCGGATTGCGCGGCAAGGGCGAGATCTTCGGCAGGGGAGGATGTTTTGGAAGCAGCCGCGGGTTGGGAAGCCGGCTGGGTGGTG
>CAZGOM010000270.1:0-6172 GCA_964527265.1 uncultured Phycisphaeraceae bacterium
CGGAAGTGGTGCCGGTGAGGCCGGGCGGGAGCGTGCTGCACACGACGCAGCATCGTTTGCGGGAGAAGACATTTTTGAGCTCCAATGGCTTTCCAGTGACGCGTTATGAAGCGGTGCGGACCCTGGAGGAATTGAAGGGCGCGATTGGGCGGATCGGGTGCCCAGGCGTGCTAAAGACGGCGGGATGGGGGTATGACGGGAAGGGTCAGAGCAAGATTTTTTCGCTGGCGGATGCGGAGGGGGCGTGGAAGAAGCTGGGGACGGGCGAGGCGATCCTGGAAGCGATGGTGGATTTTTCGTGCGAGGTGTCGGTTGTGGCGGCTCGGGGCGTGGATGGGAGCTTTGCGCATTTTGGGGTGATTCAGAATGCGCATGCGAACCACATCCTGGATGTGTCGATTGCACCGGCGCCGGTAAGCGCGAAGGTGTTTAAGGAGGCGATTGAGATTTCGCGGGGGATCCTGGAGAAGCTGGATGTGGTGGGGCTGCTGTGCGTGGAGTTCTTTTTGACGAAGAAGGATGAACTGGTGGTGAATGAGCTTGCGCCCAGGCCGCATAATTCGGGGCATCTGACGTTTGATGCGTGCGTGACGTGCCAGTTTGAGCAGCAGGTGCGGGCAATTTGCGGGCTGCCGCTGGGCTCGACGGAGTATTACAGGCCGGCGGCGATGGCGAATCTTCTGGGGGATGTGTGGCCTGCAGGGGGCGGGCAGCCGGACTGGGCGGCGGCGCTGCGGGACCCGGATGTGAAACTGCATCTGTACGGCAAGGCGCAGGCGCGGCCGGGGCGCAAGATGGGGCATCTGACGGCGCTGGCGTCTACGGTGGAAGAGGCGGCGGCGAAGGTGGTAAAGGCGCGGGAGGCGCTGATGAGGAGAGGGTCTGGGGTCTAAAGTGAGGTCGTAGAAAGATTGGTTATCCCATGCGTTTGGGTCAATCGATTTAGACCAAGATTGACAAAGATTTCAAGAGATTCACACAATAGAGTTCTCCACTTTTCACGGACAGTGTTGCCAAGGAGCAGTCATGAGCTATCACCTGGTTGATGTTGATAGCCGGTGGATCTGGTGATTAAAGAAGGCTACACGCTGCGGGAAGCGGCGCAGGCGCAGAACATCAACAGCCACACGCTTCATGAGTGGGTCAAGAAGGAGCGCCGGGGTGAGGAGCCCGCGCGTGAGAACGCGCGGATCCGTGACGGCAAAGGACGGGCATGGGGTTGGCTTAAGCGAGTCGCAGAACGCCAGCCTCATCTGTACGTCCATTGGAAAGCGGGCTTCGCGCCTTAACCAGAGGCGCAACGACGGACAGCGGGAGCCGGATGAGTCGAGAGGCTCACGTCCGGTTCTGAGAGGGCATGAGGGTGAAATAACCTTGCGCTACCCACCCATGGCTACGGGCTGTCATCCCTTCGGGATTTAGACCAGCCATTTAGATGCGAAGGCCCTGGGGGCTGGGGTGGTGTGGGGTTGCCCTCATTTGAATGAGCGTGGCATCCAGGGTTGAGAGTGGGCGTTGCGTGGGGAGATGAGCTGGATTTTGTTGACACTTGGTGGGGTTGAACTAGACTTTTGAGGTTGTCCAAGCAGCCGTTTGGCCCGCTGTTTTGTGATTTGCCGATAAAACTGGAAAACCAGCATGCAAACGATGATGAATCGCACCGTGACGAAGGTGTCTGAGGGCTTTTTTTCGGGCATGGGGGGATTGGCGGCGCGGGTGAAGGCGTTTGCGCGGGGAGTGGGGTTGCGGCGAGCGGGGAGCCGGCGACCGGTGATGGAAGGGCTGGAGGGGAGGCAGCTTATGACGCTGGCGCCGACGGGGCTGCCGGTGGCGTTGGCGGAGGCGGGGCTGAATCCGGCGGTGACGGTGGCGGGGGATGGTTCGTTCAATGTGGCGTGGACGGGTTTCGACAGCGATTTCAGCGGGGTGTATGTGCAGCGGTTTGATGCGGCGGGGAAGGCGTTGGATAAGTCGCCGATTCTGGCGAATACGACAAGCAAGCTGCAGCAGTTTGATGCGGATATCGCGCGGTCGGGGGATGGGACGTTCATGGTGGTGTGGACGACGGTGTCGGAGGTGGCGGGCGAGGCGTTTGATGTGCGGGCACAGTTGTTCAACGCGGATGGGAGCAAGTCGGGCGGGGAGATCGTGGTGAACAGCGTGGCGCTGGGGAGCCAGAGCCAGGCGAGCGTGGCGGCGTTGCCGTCGACATCGAGCGCGGCGGGCAATGGGTTTGTGGTGACGTGGCTGAACGTGGATGGCGATGGGCAGAGCGTGCAGGGGCAGATTTATTCGCATGCGGGGGCAGCGGTGGGGAATGAGTTTAAGATCGATACGACGGTGGCGGAAGATGAGACGGTGATGTCGCCGAAGGTGGGTGCGGCGGACAACGGGTCGTTTGTGGTGACGTGGCAGCGGCACGTTGAGACGGGGAGCACGATGGGGATTTATGGGCAGCGGTTTGGGAGCGATGGGGTGAAGGCGGGGAATGAGTTTCAAGCCGCGTCGGGGTTGGTGAACTATGCGCAGGGTGCGGCGACGTTTCCGTCGTACGACATGGCGGTGGCGGGGGACGGGTACATCGTGGTGGCGTATGACACGTATAACTTCGAGGGGCTCAACTGGGATGTGAATGCGCAGGTGATCACCAATGAGAATACGTCGGATTTTGGCGTGTTTACGGTGAACTCGACGGTGGCGGGGGACCAATACCACCCGTCGGCGACGTTCAAGGCGGATGGGACGATCCTGATGACATGGGAGGGATCGGCGGCGGTGATCGACAGCAAGGGGGGTGTGGTGGTGGCGCGGCGGTTTGTGGGGACGGGAATCGGCGGACCGGAGATTGTGATCAGCAGCAAGGGGGATGGGTTCACCCAGGGGCTTTACCCGCAGATCGGGGGGCACAGCGATGCCGGATTTACGGTGGTGTGGCAGGGGTTTGACGATGCGACGGGGCAGAACCCCAAGGTGTGGGCGCGTGTGGTGGAGGATGTGGTAACCGGGCCCAGCGCGGTGGTGACGGGCAATGGGCTGGTGATCGCCAATGGGAGCACGGTTGCGGGTGCGAGCGATGGGACGGCGTTTGGGACGGTGAATCTGGGGGGACAGGAAGTGATGCACACGTTCAGAGTGGCCAACAACGGGACGCAGACGCTGGTGACCAGCAATCTGAAGGTGCCGACGGGGTTCCGGATTATTGAGGGGCTGAGCCAGACGATCGCGGCGGGCGGATTTGATGAGTTCACGGTGGCGCTGGAGACGGCTGAAGCCAAGAGCCGAAACGGGCAGGTGAGCTTCGGGGTGAACATGGGGAACACGACGAGCTATGCGTTTTCGGTGAGCGGGCAGATACAGGCGTCGCCGGGGGATGGGGTGTACATCATCACGAAAAACTCGTCCAAGGCGGATCGGACGTTTATTGACCAGAACAACAACCGGGTGGTGTTCACGGTGACGGGGAACGGGGCGGCGAAGTTGACCACCGACCCGACGACACATGCGTTTTTGTCGATTGAAATGACGGGGACGGATGCCAAGAGCAGCCTGGATATCAGTGTGTCGGCCAAGGGAAGCACGACGGGCAGGAACGGGACGGCCACGGGGAACGGGACCGGCGCGGGATCGGTGGGGATGATTTCCGTGGCGGGGGGACTGTTGAAACTCACGGCCAAGGAGATGGCGCTGACGGGGGATTTCACCGCGGGCGGCGCGATCAAGACCATCGTGCTGGGGAACGTCGGTTCCGGCGAGCAGCATGATTTCAAGCTGGGGGGCGCCAGCAAAGACAAGACGGACCTTAACCTGGGGACGGTGAAGGACATCACGTTCACCTCGACGGCGACGGTGGACACGCTTAAGGTGGTGCGGTGGGAAAACAACGTGGGCGGGGTGGATGTGATCACGGCACCGGCGATTGGGACGCTGAAAGTGACGGGGATCAAGCAGACGGCGAAAGTGACGGGTGTGGAGGGGGATTTTGAGGCGTCACTGTCGCTTTCGGGCGGGGGGATCACTAAGCCGACGGTCAAAACGCTGGGGACACTGGAGATTGCCGGGGACCTGGCGGGCGGGGAGGGGGATTTTGTGAATGTGGCGGGGTATGTGGGATCGATTGTGGTGGGCGGGGATGTGACCAGCGCGCACATCATGCTGTCGGCGATCAACGGGGTGGCCAAGAGCGAAGGGAAACTGGGATCACTGAGCGTGGGGGGTGTGGTGACGTTTGCGACAGTGGAGGCGTCAGGCGCGGTGGGGGCATTGAAGGTGTCGCAGTGGGATGAGGGGTGGATCAAGGCGCTGAGCGTGGCGAGCATCACGACCACCGGGAAGGTGGGAACGGTGGATGTGAGGGGACGGTTTGGCGCGGAGGTGACGGTGAATCCAGGGAATACGGTGATCAAGGGAAATGCACTGGGAGCCGTGACGATTCAGGGCGTGCTGCTGGAGACGATGCTGACGGTGAATGGAAACGTGGGTGCGATCAGCGTGGGCGGGGTGAATGGATCGGCTATCTCAGTGACGGGGAAGATCGCGTCATTCACCAGCAGCGGGCAGGTGTTGGGAAGCTCAACGCTCAAGGCGGGGGGAGTGGTCGGGGCGATCAAGGCGATCAACTGGCTGGGTGGGGAGATTGCAGCGCTCAGCGTAGCGTCGGTGACGATTTCGGGGGTGTATAAGGTGGGTGGGGTGGCGGTGGCCAACGATTACACCGGGGAGCTGACGCTGGGGAACGCAGGGGGCGTCTCGTCTGGGGCGATCACGGTGGCGGGGAGCCTTAACTCAAACTTCTGGTCGACGCAGGGATCCGTGGGGCCGGTGACGGTGGGATCTGCGCATGACATGAACATCAACATCGGGGGCGGGATGGGGTATTTCCTATCCAAAGGCGCGGTGGTTGATGTGGAATTGAAAGCAGCGGGCGCGACGGGATCGATCACATCGGCGAGCTGGAAGGGCGGATCAATTCAGGCGGCCAAGATCTTGAATATTGGCACCAGCGGCATCAAGGGCTCGGCGACGGTAACGGCGGATGGGGGAAATTTCTCGGCCAATGTCTCGGCGACGGGGGAGGGATTCATCAAGACCGGTGCGGCCAAGCCGACACTGATCGGGGCGATCAACATCGCGGGGCAACTGGGCAAGGATGGCGAATCGAGCGTGACAGTTGTTTCACAGGGGAAAATCGGCGCGATCACCACGGGGTCGCTGATGGATGTGTCGATCAACGCAGTGGACGACATTACAAGTCTGACCAGCAAGGGGACGGCGACAGGAGTGCGGCTGACGGCGGGGCAGAAGATGGGAGTGGTGTCGTCGATCAACTGGCTGGATGGTGAAATGACGGCGCAGCAGTTTGGATCGATCACGATCAAGGGACGTAAGGCCACGCTGGACAAGCCGGGGGTGGAGGGGGATTTTACGGGGACGGTGACGGCAGTGGGCGTGCCCGGGGTGCGGGTGAAGACCACGCTGGGAGTGGTGAACATTGCGGGGAGCCTGGGGTTGACGGGGGGAGCGGCGACGGAGTTCAAGGTGAACGGCAGCATGGGGCAGATGACGGCGGGGGCGGTGCTTGATTCCAAAGTGACGGTGAGCGGGAATTGGTCAGGGCTGACGGTCAAAGGCACGGCGGACGGCTTGGATGCCGTGGTGGGGATCGAGGGTGAGCAAGGGGCGTTTACGGCGGGCACCATGGGGGCGGTGGTGGCGGCGCGGATTCTCGACAGCAAGATCCACAGCGGGAAGATGGCGTCGCTGAAGGTGTTGGGCCGCAAGGCTTCGGCCGCCAATGGGCCGGCTATCGCAGGGGATGCGATGGGGCTGATGCTGACCGTGGAGGATGCGGGCGCCAAGGCGGGGACGGTGATGCTGGGGGCGCTGACTGTCGAGGGCAATCTCTCTGGCTCGATTGTGCGGATTTCCGACCATACAGGGGCGGTGAGCGTGGGGCAGATCAACCATTCGACGGTGTTTGCGGGGGTGAGTGCGACGTTTGAAGCCGGCGGGCTGCCGGTTTCAGCGACGAGTTTCACCCAGCCACGCGCGAAGCTGGCGGGGTTCACGGTGACGGGCGCGGGTGCGGCTTCCGGCGCGGCATCCTTCGTGAGCAGTGTCGTTGCGGCGGGGGAATTGGTGAACGTGAGCCTGAAGCTGGTGGCGGCGCCGGAAG
>CAZGOM010000271.1:0-6126 GCA_964527265.1 uncultured Phycisphaeraceae bacterium
TCGGAAACGGCCCCGGTTTTGTGGAGCATGCGGTCAGCGAGGGTGCTCTTGCCGTGGTCAATGTGCGCGATGATGCAAAAATTTCGTATGTTCTTCATGGGTAAGCGGAATATTGTAGCAGGAAGACGGGGGTTGAGTCTTTGTTTTGGGTCGATGGTGTTGGGTCTGGGCGAAGATTTAGAGGATGTCAGCGGGATGTGGACGATTCATGAAGGGGGTGGCTGGCATTGGCGGTGGTGAGCGGGGGAATGTTTTAGAATCATTTTCCATAAATCTATTGACCTGGGGTTGATGTAGTCGGTAGGCTCGGGGCGTCGTGTTTGGTGGTGATGAACCTATTTCACACTCATGGGGGCATCTCATGCCGCAGCGTTCAGATCGTCGTCGTGGGTTCACGCTGATCGAGTTGTTGGTGGTGATTGCGATTGTGAGCCTATTGGTATCGTTGCTTGTGCCAACGCTTGCAGCGGCGCGGGATGAGGCGAGGCGGATTCGTTGTCAGGCGAATATGCGGCAGCTCTACGGTTTGGGGGCGCAGTTTCGAGGGGACTTTAAGGGGAGTGTGCTGCCTGCGTGGTATTACGGGGGGCGACCGACGGGGCCCAGAAAGGGTGAAGTGGCGGTAGATCAGTTAGGGGTTTATTCCGGTTGGACGTACCGGCACGCCTGGCACATGTTGATGGATTACGGATATTTATCGGGAGGGAACCGGATTACCCCCGTGGCGGGGACGGAGTATGCGCGTTACAAGGGATTAGCGAAGACATCGCTCCTGGCATGCCCGCAGGGGTATGCTCCCGGTGGGACGGCGGATGACAGCCCGATGGATTTTTTGCCGTCGAGTGTGGCGGCAACATCGCTATCGCCCAGTCCCTGGCAGCGCAAGACGATGATGATGCTGCAATCTGCTTCCGCCGGGTACCAGGCTCCGGAAGGGATGACGGTGGGAGGTGGAGGGTATCTGACGGGATACACGATCTCGATGCACGCGGGCTCTTTTCAGTTCTATCACGTGTCTGCGACAAATCATGTGAATTCCGGGCTATATCCGCGGAAGGAGTGGCAGTGGACTTCGAAACCGGACCAGATCGGTTATTTGTTTGAGGCGGCTGACCTGGTGAACTACAACCATACGACGGATGCTTATTCACGGACGGCGAATTCCTGGGCGTCGAGTTGGGGGAGCACGTATAACCCGCAGACGCCGCACTCGAATTTCACGCGGAACAACCTGGTTTTTCTGGATGGGCATTTCGGGCAGATGCAGGAGGACCACACGACGGTTCCGTTTCCTTTTGCATGGCAGTGAGCCAATGCGAGGATGCGTCGGGGTGTCGAGTCCTGCGTCGTATGTCCTGCGTCTTGCGTCAAAGAACAGGGGTTAAGAAGTCTCCCTGCAATAGGGCGGGGGTTGGCGGCAGACTTGCGCGGCTGGGGTGTGTTATGCAAAATATGGTGGCATTAACCGGTTTTATTTCACACTTGCCCCAAATTCAACGAGATCATATCGATGACGACTCAAGCCACTGGACCTGTGACTGTTGCAGCGATTGGCGCGGGAACGCGCACAAATGCCTATTGCGGCTATGCCAAGAAGTATCCGGAGAAGATGCGGGTGGTGGCGGTTGCCGAGCCTTTGAAGCACAAGCGGGAGGAGTTTGGCCGTGTGCATGGGATTCCGCCGGAGCGGCAGTTTGCGACGTATCAGGAGGTGGCGGCGCGGCCAGGCTTGGCGGAGGCGGTGATCAACGGGACGATGGACCAGATGCATTACCCGTCGGGGATGGCGCTGTTGAGCGCGGGGTATCACATGCTGCTGGAGAAGCCGATCGCACCGACGGAGCGGGAGGTGCTGGAACTGGTGGCGAATGCGAAGGCGAACAAGCGGTTGGTGCTGATCGGGCACGTGCTGCGGTATACGAAGTTTTATCAGGCGATCAAAACGATCATCGATTCGGGGGAGATCGGGACGATCACGGGGGTGCACACGGCAGAGAACGTGGGGTACCTGCTTATGCCGTCGGCGTTTATTCGCGGGCAGTGGAATAAGGAATCAACCTCCGGGCCGATGCTGCTCTCCAAATGCTGCCACGACATGGATGTGCTGGTATGGTTGTTTGGCGCGGGCGGGGCCAACAAGGCTAAGCGTGTGGCGAGCTTCGGGTCACTGGCCTTTTTCAAAAAAGAAAATGCGCCGGAGGGATCGACGGACCGGTGCCTGAACGGGTGCGCCATTGAGGCGACGTGCGATTACTCGGCGAAGCTGCATTACGTGACGAAAGGTTTTGGGAAGGCGTGGGCGTTTGGGCATTTGCCGAGTTTTCCCAACACGACACGGGAAGAGGAGATCGAAGCTCTGAAGACCACCAGCGCGCATGGGCGATGCGTGTGGCGTTGCGACAACGATGTGGTGGACCGGCAGAGCGTGATGATTGAGTTCGAAGACGGCGTGACGGTGACGCATGACATGTTCTGCACGAATTCACGGGATGGCCGCTCGGCGCACATCATTGGTTCCAAAGGTGAAATTGAGGCGGATGGGAACACGGGGATCATCAAGGTGCGCAGGCCGGCGCACCGGGCGGGTATGAAGGTGGAGAACCGATTTGATGAGAGAGTGATTGATATCGCACAGCAATTGGCAAGCGAGACGTCCGGGCATGGGGGCGGGGATGATGGGCTGGCGGGGGATTTTGTGGCGCTGCTTCGCGGGAAGCAGGGGTCATCGGGATTGACGCGGATTGAGGATTCAGTTGATGGGCATCGGTTGACATTCGCTGCGGAGGTGGCGAGGAAGGAGAAGCGGGTGGTGGAGATGTGAGGTTGGGGGTGATCGTTTACCACCACTAAGACACGAAGGCACTAAGGTTAGATAAGGAGGAGGGGGGCGATGTGTTGAAGCTGAGAGATGAAATTCGTTTGGACGAGGATTGACAGGGATTTAAGAAAAAGCATTTACGAAGAGGTGGAGTGAGGTTTGGTGGTTGCTGGCTGGGCAGTTCACTTATGTCGGGGGAGGAAGTTAAAGGAGAGCCGGCGGGACGCCGGCGCTCCCGGTGAGATTGAAGATTTGGATTAGAGGAGGCGCCAGTGGGTGGCGAGGATGCCTTGTTTTTCGTCGCCTTCTTCGAGCTGGTAGTAGGTGGTGTAGATGGAGCCGTCGGGGAGGACGGCGGAAGAGGCGTAGCCCAGGTCGCCGGTGGGGGCGTCTTCGCGGAGGATGATGGTGTTTTGGATGGGCCAGGTTTTGCCGTTGTCTTCGGAGATGGTGACGCGTTCGCCGGGTGGCTTGAAGCGATAGCCGTAGGAGACCATGAGGCGGCCGTCGGGGAGTTTCAGGAGATGCGGGGGTTTGCCGACGATCTGGGAGGGCTCGGGTTTGGACCAGGTTTTGCCGCCGTCTGTGGAGCGGGCGAAGTAGAGGACGCCTTCGGCGACGTTGGTTTCGTGGGTCTGGCCCTTCTTTTTGATTTCGTGGCGGAAGGCGGCGACGAGTGTGCCGTCGGCGGCTTCGACGAGGTGGGGCTCGCAGAGGTAAGAGGTTTGGAGGTGTGCGGGGCGGTCGGTGAACATGGGGATGTAGCTGATGGGCCACCATGTGTTGCCGTTGTCGCGGGATTCCTCGCAGACGATGTAGCTGGTTTTGTGGATGCGTTCGTGGGAGAAGTTGCCGAGGTAGAGGAGGCGGCCGTCGGACAGCTCGATTGGGCCGTGCGGGGCGGAGGCGCAGGTGCGGACGGGGGGATTCCAGGTTTTGCCCTGGTCGTCGGAGGAGCGGAGGAAATGGCCGCGGAGCCAGTTGTTGTTGTCGATGCAGCCGGGGGTGGTCCACATCTGGCGGATGGCGGGGGTAACCTTGTCGTACATGGGCTTGTAAAGGGCCTGGCGGTCGGGGGGGAGCTCGGCGAGGTAATTGCCGGCGGAGTAGTCGAGGGTGAACCAGGTGACGATGAGGCGGCCGGACTTGGTGCAGAGAAGGCCGCCGTCGCGGTCGTCCAGGGGGGAATCGGTGACTGTTTCGATGTCCGACCATGTTTGGCCGTTGTCTTTTGAGCGGACGATCTGCGATTTGCCGAAGGGGCAGATGTGGGAGTTGCGATTGCCGGAGAAGTGGACGATGAGCTCGCCCCATGGGGTGGCGGCGATGGTGGGCCAGCCGAGGAATTTGCCGGGTGTTTTGACGACGGTGCGGTGGGAGAGGATTTCGAATTTCATCGGCATTCTCTGGGTGAGGCTGGGATGTTTGGATTTATAACCTAGGTTGGATTGTAAGTTGAAGATGTGCCTTGTGCGAGCGTGGGTTTATGTGTGGCTGGGTGAGGTCTGGGTGTGGGTTGGAAATATGCTCAAGGCCCGGCGAAAGCCATATGGCTTTGTAAATGCAAAAAAACCTCTATTGCAACCGGTTGTAATTTGAGTATTGTGAGTGTGGGCGTCATTTCAGTCGGGTGTATTAAATCTATTGGAGGTAGTCATGAAGAGGCGAGACGCAGGGTTTTCGTTGGTGGAGCTGCTGGTGGTTATTGCAGTGGTTGGCGTGCTGATGGCGATGTTGTTGCCATCTTTGGCGAAGGCGCGAAAGACGGCAAAGCTGGCGATGTGCGGGGGAACGCTGCGCCAGTGGTCGCTGGTGTTGAACGTGTATGCCAACGATAGCCGGCAGGCGTACCCAATCATGGGGCTGGCGTTTTACGGGATCTGGTATCCGCAGGACGGGGGATACCCAAACCAGTACACAAGCACATGGCAAAAGTCGATGGAAGCGTACGTGGTGCCGGGGCTGCATAAATGTCCGGACTCGGGTTCGCAGCAGAACTGGGGAGGCGGGCCGACGGAGGTGTCGTGGAATTCATGGATGGATTATTCGTACTACCCTTACCGCTATTACAGCGCGGTGAATTATCAGGGTGATCCGGCCGCGGGAACGGGATTGACCCCGCGGTCGCCACGACAGACGGATGACACTGCAGATCAATATGGGAGGCGGGCGGTGGTCATGGCGGACGTGAATCGGTATTACCCTGTGGCGGATGTGCCGTACATGACGAATCATCACAGCGGGATGGGCATGACGGGAGCGGGGGCGTTTGCGGGAGATCCGACCCAGAGTTTGCCCATCGCGGTGAATGTGACGTATGTGGATGGGTCGCAGGAAGCGATTCCTGAGACATCGATCCGCAAAGACCGCTTTCATGGGAATGCGGCAGTGGCGTGGACGTTTCAGTGGAAGGAGTGAGAAGATTTAGACGGCGCGTTTTTTGCGTTTGCCGTCCAAATAACTTTCGATGACGACGGAGCCGAGTTCTGGGGAGGCGCAGTAGAAGGCTGTGCCGTGGGTGAGTTTGGCCATCTGGTCGACGAAGCTGACCCAGTCCATGCCCCAGTAGTCTTCGATGAGCGCGAAGGTATTGATTTTGATGCCTTGCTGGTGGCATTTGAAGGCTTCGGCGAGGGTGGCTTCGGCGGTGCGTTCTTCGGGTGGGTAGAGGAGGTAGAGTGTTTCGGTGGTGCCGTTTTTGGTTTCGATATGCGCGGTGGGCTGGCCGTCGGTGATGATGAAGATCTGCTTGTTTGCGCCGCGGCGTCGGCGGAGGATGTTGCGGGCCTGAGTGAGGCCCATTTGGAGATTGGTGAAGTGGCGGGGGATGGATTTTTCGTTGGCGAGGGCTTTGGCCAGCGGGGTGCGGAGACGGACGACGGGGTCGTAGGTGCTGATGGGCATGGGCATGAGCAGTGGAAGGGCGGATTCCTCCACTTTGCGGGCGAGGGAGTAGAAGCCGACATAATCGACCGAATCGAGCGGGAAGCGGGAGCGGATGAGAGAGGCGAGGCCCATGGCGACGCGTTTGGCGTGGTAGAAGCGACCGTAGCGGAGCATGGAGCCGGACATGTCGATCAAAATACAGGTGGCGCAGTCAGACTGGCCTTCCTTGAGCTTGACCTCAATGTCGTTGGGGAAGACGCTCAGCGGGAGGAAGGGCGCCATGAGGGGTGTGTTGGATGCCTTGGCGGCCAGGAGTGTGGAGGTGAGGGCGGATTTAAGGGTGGCGAGCATGTCGACATCCTGCATGGGGTCGCCGGGTTCGTAGGGGCGGGTGCCGTCGGCGTATTCGGCGGAGTTGCCGA
>CAZGOM010000272.1:0-6124 GCA_964527265.1 uncultured Phycisphaeraceae bacterium
GCCCCCTCGCCATCCGCCCCGAATTCACCCCCACCCTCGCCCGCATGGTCGCCGCCCAGGCAAACAGCCTTCCTAAACCGATTAAGTGGTTCTGTACACCCAACTTATGCCGCGCCGAAGCCCCCGGCCGTGGCCGCCTTCGCGAATTCCTCCAATGGAACGCCGACATCCTCGGCTTAGACGGCCCCATCGCCGACGCCGAATGCATCTTCACCTGCGTCGATCTCCTTATGGAGCTTGGACTTAAAGCCGCAGACTGCCGCGTCAAGATCAGTCACCGCACCGCCGCCTCCACCATCCTCCAGTCCCTTGGCGTTCCCTCCGACAAGATCATCGAAGCCTACAACCTCCTCGACAGCAAAGCCAAGGTCTCCCCCCAGGAGTTCGCCACCGAGTGCGCCAAGCTCTCCATCTCCGAAACCGGCATCGCCACCCTGGAAGCCGCCCTCGCCCGTACCTTCCCTATAAGTGACCTCCAGGGCCTCCAAACCCTGGTCGGCCCCTCGGTCGATCTCACAACCTTAAAAGGCCTCCAAGAGCAACTGACGGCCTTCGGCATCGCCGACTGGTGCGAATTCGACCTCTCCATCGTCCGTGGCCTCGCGTATTACACCGGCACCGTCTTCGAAGTCCACGAATCCTCCGGCAATGAACGCGCCCTCGCCGGCGGCGGCCGCTACGACCAGCTCATCGGCCTCTTCGACGGCCCCGCCACCCCCGCAGTCGGCTTCGGCATGGGCGACGTCGTCCTCTCCCTCGTCCTCAACGACAAAGGCCTCGTCCCCGCACGCTTCCAACCTGCCCCCGATGTCTTCGTCTTCGCCGGCTCCGACGCCACCGCCGTCCACGTCCCCGGCATCGTCGCCCAGCTCCGCCGCGCCGGCCTCCACACCCGCATGAGCTACAAAACCACCCGCAACGTCGGCAAGCTCTTAAAAGACGCCTCCACCTCCGGCGCAAAACTCGCCGTCTTCACCGCCGACGACAACACCCCTGGCCACTTCGCCCTCAAAAACCTCGCCTCCGGCGAACAATCCCAGGCCACCCTCGAGCAAATCATCCAACAAGCCAAATCCTAAAACAACCTAAATCCAGTCCTACCAAGGGTTTTCGTCGAGCCAAACAAGCACGCCGAAAACCCTTTTCTATTTTCACATCGCTTAAAGACCTGCCAACACTAAGCTTAAAACTCCCCCGACTGCCTCCGATAAAACGCCAAAAACTCCTCCGACCTCTGATCCATCGCCTTCGACGGCGGAATTAAATGCATCTTCTCCGTCTTCAAGTCGGAAATCATCTTGATCGCATTCTCCAACACCACCCATTCCGTCGGCGGAATCCGCCGCGTCGCGTTCTCCAGCGCCTCTTCATCCGCCGTCACCGCCGCGATCGGATGCGGAAAAATCTCCCCCCAACGCTCATCCGTCCCGTTGTGAAAGCTGTAGTTGCACACCGTCGGCAATTTCATCCCCACCCTCGCCCTAACACCATATGGATTAGGCACTTGTGAAATCTGAACCCCAGGAAAACTCTTCCCCGGCACCAGCGTCAACTCCGCCAGCGTCGCCACCGTAAACGGCTCCACACACGTCACAATCGACGCATTCGTCGTCCCCAGTCCCACCATCCCCGCCGACCGCTTCATCCCCCACACCGTCAAAGCACCCCCCGCCGCCAGCAGCAGCCCCGCGCACACCCAATGCAGCCAAAACAGCAACACCCCCAACACCACCACCCCCGTCACCCAATACACAGTCATCGGGTAATACCTCCAGTAGTGGAGATAATTCACCCGCGTATGCGCCGCGTTGGATGCCACATACTTATCCGCCATGCAACCCTGCTCTCCGGCGTCGCCCCGAGGCTAAAAGCCTGCCCACAACTCATAAAATAGGCACGCTCCCATCACCCGTCAAAACATCCAGCACACACCGGAATAGACATCATTACTTCCTCTGACCAGACCCCAGACCCTGGACGCCAGACCCATTTTCAATACGCCTTCGCCGCCGTCCCCTCCCGCAGCTTCGCATAATACTCCGCACGCTTCGCACGGTTGCTCGTCTCAGTCTCCGCCAGTTCCGTGTACTTCCCGTTGTGCGCCAGGCTCCTCTGCCACGGGCTCAATCCCTTTTCCGCCGGATCAATCGACCCCAGCCACTTGTCCCTGAATGCCTCGATCATCAGCGCCACGCGCGGCATCTTGCTCGCCCCGTGCGACACGTTCCCCGAATGAAACACCAAATGGTGCATGAAGCAGATATCCCCCGCCTTGCCCACGAACTCAACCGGCTCCGGCTGTCTTAAGTCCGGCACCAGACCGCTCTTAAACTCCACCTTGGGGTTGTCGATCACCAGCTTCTGCACCACCTTGTGCGTCCCGGGATGCAACGTCAGGTTCCCCGCGAAAGGCTCGCTGTCATGCAAAAACAACTGCACCACAAACCCCCGGTACAACGCCGGAATCAACTGATTTCCAAAGTCGATATGTCCCACCGGATTGAGCCCCTGCTTGGCCTTGGGGTCATGCGGCCGCAGGAATAAATAGTAGTTCTTCTGCCGGTTGCAATGCTCCGGCCCGCCGAATAACCGGTCAATGGCTCCATTCAATTCAGGCGAATCCAGAATCTTGTCATACACCGGGTCGCTCAACCCCGGCCCCGCCTCACCGAAATAAGCATCATGCTTCACCGGCACCGCAGGGCTTTCCCACGTCCGGGGATCGCTCTCCCCCAGTTTGTACTGCTCCCGCACCCGGTCCATCCCCATCTTGCAAAGCGCCGGGTCCACCACCCCCCGCACAATGGCAAACCCTTCCTCCACAAACTGCTCTTCCCACCCACGATCCTTCAGCGCATGCCCCTTGCCCAAGTCACTCATCGCAACCACTCCAAGTAAAAAGGTCAACGGATCTTTACCCCCGCACCCCATCATAAATCCATCCTACAAACCCCATCCCGTCAATGCGCTGCAAAAAGCAAAACCATCTTGCCTATCACCCCATTTTGCTTCTCTGACAAAACCCAGGACCCAGAATCCAAATTTCTCACTTCCCTGGCTGCGTTGCAGGCTGGCTTGCAGCGGCTGCCGGCTTCGTCAGCGTCACCGTCGCACCCGCATGCAGCCGCTTCTCGCTCTTGATCACCACCGGCAATCCCTCCGGCAAGCCCTCCACCACTTCCACCAGGTCCCCCTGTTTCTGACCCAGCTTCACGCGCAACTCCAACAGTTTCCCGTCCCGCACGCTGTACACGCGGCTCACACCCGCAAACGACGTCACCGCTCCCACCGGCACGAGCGCCGCGCTCCCGTCCACATGCGTCATCACCTGCGCCGTGCCAAACGAGCCCGGGTTGAGCTTCTCACCCTTGTTGTCGAATT
This sequence comes from uncultured Phycisphaeraceae bacterium, assembly GCA_964527265.1. GTDB lineage: Bacteria > Planctomycetota > Phycisphaerae > Phycisphaerales > Phycisphaeraceae > CAZGOM01. Next base: position 3,382 of record CAZGOM010000272.1, read on the forward strand.
CCACCTCAATCGCAAATGCGCGGCTTGCCGCGTCCACCTGCGGATTCACCCTCACAACCTTTCCCGTATACGCCTCAGGATTCGACTGCACCCACAGCTTCACCACCTGCCCGATCTTCACCTGCGCGGCATGCTTCTCAGGCACCGACGCCCTCAGCAAAATCGGGTCGTCCGCGATCAGCTTGAACATCGGCGTCCCGTCCTTCACATTCTCGCCAGCGCTCACCAGCCGTTGCGCCACGATGAACGTCTGCCCCGCCGCGGCTCCCGATGCCGATCGTTCCCGCGATGCGCCCCATGTCATATCCGCCGGAGCCACCACCCGCGTATCCGCCAGTTGCTCCCTGGCGATCTCCACCGCTTTCTGGTTCAGCCCCGCCTCTGACAGCAGCGCATTGGCCGCCACTTTCTGCACTTCATAATCGCTCTCAGCCACTTTCCACGCCGTTTCGATATCCCCGTAGTCCTGCGCCGAAAGCAGCGGCGGCTTCTGGTCGTAAAGCTGTTTGGCCCTCGAATAGCGCGATTTCGTGTTCGTCACCTGCACCTGCGCACGCACCACCAGCGGCACCTTGTCCACATCGAATTCCGGGCCCGGCATGCCCTTTAAGCCCAGCTTCGACAGCGCCTGCGCCACCGCCAGTTCCTTCTGCTCCACCGCCAGGCGATAGTCACGCGGGTCAATCTGCGCCAATATCTCACCCGGCTTCACGCGCTGCCCGATATCCACCTGCACCTGCGTCAGACGCCCCGGCACCTTCGCCGAAATCGTCGTCTCCAGCACCCCATACAGCGTCCCCACCACCTCCACGCTCCGCTGGATCGGCACCCGCTTCACATCCAGCAATTCCACATAAATCGGGGCTTCCTTCACCGCCTCTCCCCCCTTGCCGCCACGCCCATCCGCCTTCGTCTCATCCTTGCAACCCGCACTGAAAATAAGTGCCAGCGCCAGCGCCCCCACCCCTGCCGCCTTCAATCCACCATTCCAATTCGCCTTCATGCGCTATCTCCCGATTTCACGATTGCATAAACAAACATCTGTCGAAACAAACACCCAAAGCACCAATGCTATCCCCTCCACCCTAACTCGTCGCTTCGTCTCTCAAAGAAATTTCCAACATCAGGGATTCCCCGATGCTCTCATTTTGGCTCTTTACTCTGACCAGACCCTTCTTCAAGCCTCCCCCTCGAACAACCCATCCCCCAGCGCCGGCGGCGCAATCGTCAGCCCCACATGCGCCCCGCCCGCCTGCGTCAACTGCCGTCCCCGCCGCGTCCGTGCCAGAAAACCAATCTGCAGCAAGTACGGCTCAACCGTGTCCTCCAGTGTTCCCGAATCTTCCCCCAGCGTCGCCGCAATCGCCTCCAGCCCCACCGGCCCCCCACGATAAACCTCCCCGATCACCCGCATGTACTTCCGGTCCAGCTCATCCAATCCATGCTGATCCACGCCCTCCAGCGTCAATGCTTCCTTGATCACACTCGCCGACAGCGCTCCATTGCTCCTCACCTGCGCAAAATCCCTCACACGCCTCAGTAACCTGTTGGCAATGCGCGGCGTACCCCGTGATCGGCTCGCAATCGCTCCCAGCGAATCCATCAGCCCCCGCTCCTTAACCCCATCCCATTCCCCCTCCCCCGGCACAATCTTCAATATCCCCGCCGACCGCCTCAAAATCTTCACCAAGTCCGCTTCATCGTAATACTCCAGGTTGTGCAACAGCCCAAACCGCGAACGCATCGGCCCCGAAATCAGCCCCGCGCGCGTCGTCGCCCCAATCAAGCTGAACGGCTTGATCTGCATCGTGATCACCTTCGCATGCATCCCCGAATCCAGCGTGAAATCAATCTTGAAATCCTCCATCGCCGAATACAGATACTCCTCCAGCGCAATGTTCAACCGGTGAATCTCATCAATAAACAGCACATCCCCATGCTGCAGCTTCGTCAGTGTCCCCACCAGGTCCGCCGGCTTGGAAATCGCCGGCCCCGATGTCACCACCAGGTGCGTCGCCATCTCATTGGCGATGATGTGCGCCAGCGTCGTCTTCCCCAGCCCCGGCGGCCCGTGAAGCAGCACATGCTCCATCGGCTCTTTGCGCTGTTTCACCGCCGCCAGCGTGATCTTTAATCGCTCGATCAGCTTCGGCTGCCCCACATAATCATCAATACTCGATGGCCTCAGCGACTGTGTCACCCGGTCTTCCTCGGGAGTCACCGCCGAACCTGTAATAAGCCGCTCTTTCGCCATGGTGTAGGGTTTCGTAAGGGTAGTGACCACAAGATATCACGAACCATGCTCCAGGGGGGCGCGCCATCCGCAAACCCATCATCTAGATTACTTCAGCAAAAATCGCTCCCGCTGGAAAACCTGATGAAAAACCTCTTGTGTCTTCATCCTCAATTTAGTATTCTCTTGAATGTAATAACATTTACCTCGTCCTTTGGTTCCTGTCCACTTAAATTCACCGCCGCGCAAGCCTAAACAGCTCGGAGTTCCACATGCCCCGCCGCCCACAAAACGCCTTCACTCTCGTCGAGCTCCTGGTTGTCATCGCCATCATCGCCGTCCTCCTAACCCTCTTCCTCCCCTCCTTCAAAAGCGCCCGCGACCTGGCCAAACGCACACAATGCTCCGCCAACCTCCGTCAGCACGGCATCATGCTCGGCATGTACGCGGCCGATACCAAGGACTGGATCCCCCAACCCGGCTCCAGGCACATCTGGGGCCAAGGCGGCG
>CAZGOM010000273.1:0-6076 GCA_964527265.1 uncultured Phycisphaeraceae bacterium
CTCCTCGTCGTCATCGCCATCATCGCGCTGCTCATGTCCCTCATGCTCCCCGCCTTGAACAACGCCCGCGAGCTTGGCCGCCAGACCCTCTGCTCCGCCAACCTTCGCCAGCAGGGCACTGCCTTCCTCACGTACTCAACCGACTTCAAAAATTGGGGCCCCTTCACGAATATCGCACAGGACGACGCCGCCTGGGGCACCGAATCCCAATACTGGATGGTCCAGCTCGCCCCTTACCTGGGCATGGATCGCAATCTCGCCACCTACAACTTCAGCCTGATCCACGCCAAAACCCCCCAAAACATGATCAAGGTCTTCCAGTGCCCCTCCACCTATAAAAAATACGCCTGGAACGGCATCACCTCCTACGGCCCAAACTCCAACCTCGCCACCATACGCCTCCGCACCGATCTCACCACCTCTCCCATCTACTACTACCTCGTCCCCCAAACCCCACTCCAGCTCACCTCTCCCATTCCCTCCCGCTTCACCACCCGCTTTGTCCTCACCGGCGAAAGCATCTCCTACTCCGGCCTTGTCCCCTCCGGCCCCAGCGCCGGCAACCCCCGCCTTTATGACTACCTCCACCTGCGCCGCCGCGGCTTCGCCCTCCTCGACGGCCACGTCGACATGCTCGCCGCCCCCACCGGCGTCATCCCCACCGATGCCAACCTCGTCCTGGGCGCCTACAAAGACGGCAACCCCATCTACGGCCGCAACAACAACACCGGCGGCGGCGAACCCTGATCCCTCCGGGTGGCACACTGCAACTGTCTTCAGTTGCGGTGTGTCTTGCTCGCGCTTTCACATTTGCCCCACAGCGCACTTCAATCACTGATCGATGATTCTCCCCCAAAACCATGAATAGCCTCAAACCACCGCTGGCGCATCATGCCAAGCTTGGAGGGCGACTTGAGGCCTGGCCGAAGATGGAGCGTGTATCTGCCGAATGCCGAAAGCGGCGCCTCATCGTTATCATTGCGGCACTTGGCGATTCACTTGTTTTTCCGGAGTCTATTGATGAAGCGATTGATGAAAGCATCGGTGGGGCTTTTGCTGCTGCTTGGGGTTGGCGCGAAGGTTTATGCGCAAGGAGAGCAGCCTGCGCAGAGTCAGCCTGCAATAACGCAGCCCGCAGGGGAGTATGTGGTGACAGTGGAGGGGGAAGGTGTGACGCCGGAACAGGCGGCAAAGCTGAAGGTGCAGTTTGAAACGCTGATGGCCAAGCGGAAGCTCGATCTGGTGGATGCCTATGCCGGGAGCGATAAGTTTGCGTTCCGGCTGACGTGCCCCCCGCTGAATTCCTCCTGGATGATTTACCGGGATGCCAAGGCATATCGGTTTTATCACTATTACCTGCCGACGCAGCGGCTCATCGGCCTGGGGGTCAAAGAGGGTGTGACCCTCATGGAGGTGGACGGCGAGCAAACGACCATGCATGTGGCGCGGGATGTGCAAAGCCGGGTAAGCCTTGGGGCAACGCAAGAGGCGCTGGAATTCTTCGTGGGATACAACCTCAAGCCGGAGCAGAAGGAAGTGGTCAAACTGCTGCTGACGGATGTCGTACGCAATGCGGCGATGAAGAAAAAAACGGTGACGATCCGGCAGGATGGTTCGTTTTTGACCGTCAAAATCAAGGGTGAAGAATCATTGCTCGAAGTCCGCTACAACCTGGAAATAGACCAGCTTGTGCTGTTTCGAATGCTGGGGAAGGACAACCAGGAGAACTTCCGGCTGGACAGGTTTGCGAAGCTGGCGAGTTCGGGGATACCTGAGAATATGAAGTTGCCCACTGAGGCGACCGATTTGAATCGGCCGACACGGATGCGTGCTGCGGGAGATGTTGCAGGATTCATGGCGCTGATGAGCGCGGTGAGCCGATTGATGACGCCTCAGGATGAAGAGCGGATCAACCAGGCCAGCAGAACATTGGCGTACACTCTGCCTGAGGTGGTGTTCCTGGACAACGCGTGGCAAGCCAACAAAGGCTTTCAGGACGATTTCGCCCAGGCGCTGAGCAATCCCCAAATCAAATCAGAAGACCTGGAAACGCTCATCGACCGCAATGCGCGCGGGTGCCGGGTCTTCACCAACAATGGAATGCTGGATCCGGAATTCCACGGCAAGATTCTGCGAACGACACTGTGGCGCGAGAAGGGCAACGCGTCGGATGCGGTGGGAGTTCGGCGGCAGCTTCTTTTGGCGGATATCCGGGTGAAGCCAGGGGAGATTGGCATCACCGATGACAAGCTGACCGCTGTCGATCGGTTGATGGCCCACTTTCTTGTAGGCGTGGGGGAAAAGGCCGAGGCATGGCAGGAGCAGGAGAGCATCAAAAGGGCAGACCCGGTGGCGGCGCTTCTGTCCGCAGTGGCATCAGGGGAGATCAACAAGCTCTCTGGCGAGGCCAGGCGCGCGCTCGTGCGTGATGGGCTCGACGGTTTAGATGTGCTGGTGCCGAAGTACTTTTCGGCTGCCCGCGTGTTGTCGAACGTGCTGCGCGATCCTGCTGTCCGGGCCACTGTGGAGGAGATACAGAAAGACGATCTGGCCAAAGCTAAAGCTTGGGTGGTGGAAGATCGGATGGCGCTGCTTTTGGAGGAGGACGCGGACCCTGAGAACCTGACATGGCTCAATGGGCTCAAATCGATGACCATGGAAGAGCTCAAGGGGCAGCCGATGACGGAGCGGACGATCCCGTTTTACATGGCGGTTCGGTCGAACCGTGGGCTTGCCACACTGGTGACGGATGCCCGGAGTTCATTGAGGTTCCGGACCAAGCCGGAAAAGGTGATCAAGACGTTGCCCAACGGCAAGCCGGACTGGAATAGCGTGACAGAAACAATTGCCCGGGCGCATGACTACGAAATGTTGATCGAGGCGGCGGCGGGCATCAAAGGGATCGACACGCGGATTTATTGGGTGGTGTTGAATGAAGAGATGCCGTGGAAGTGGCGGCGCGAAATGTTTCGGATCCTGGGGGATGCAATGGGCTCGGCCACTACGCCGCCGGAGGTGAAACGCACGGCGCTGGGAACGGTGTGGTTGTTCCAGCGGCAGTCGCCGTTCTGGAAGTACGCTTGCAAGGGGATGCAGACCTATTGCACGACGGACGCAAACGTGGAGTGGCCAGTGGCCGCCGGGCGGCTTTTCGATGATGACCGGGAAGGGCTGATCAAGCTGACGGGGGCAAAGGATTGGAACGGGGCACTCAAGGCATTACGTCAGCCGGGCTTTGTGAAGGAGCATGAGGCGCAGCTTAAGGAGTTGGCGGGGAATGTGAAGGTGGTGACCCCGGTGGAGTGGCTTCAAAGCAACCTGACGCAGAAGCCGATGGGTAAAGGGAGTGAGATTTAGGGGAAGGAGAAGAAGTAAGCCTGGGACTCCGTCCGCGCCCGCCCCGGCGGCGGCGAACCTTAAAACCACCGGGAATCCCCTAGCGCGCCCTCCGTTTCCCCCGCACATTCCCCCGTGCAGCCCTTCTCTTGCCTGCACCCCGCTACAATACATCCAGCCACCAAGGCCCATATCTCAACGGAGCCATCTCTATGCCCACAATGAAAACCGCACTCGCACTCTCCACCCTTCTCCTTGCGATTCCCGCCTGCACTCACCACGAAATCGAAGTCAAACCCATCGAAATCAAACCCATCTACATCCAGCTCGACATCCGCATTCAGCAGCAGGTCAACCAGTCCCTCCAATTCGTTGAGCAGGCCCGCGGCATCGACCCCGCCACCGCCACTGCCCCCGCCTCCGTCACCCCGTGATACCTCCCCCAGACTGATCCACCCAAATAAAAAAAACCTCCATCGGAGAACCCATCATGACACGCATCGCACTCTTCCTCATGCTCACCGTCCTCGGCCTTCTCTTTGTCACCGCACCCGCCATGGCCGCCGACTCCCGCGCCACCATCGAAGCGCGCATCAAGGACCGCTTCTCCAAGCTCGAAGCCTACCGCGACCAGGGCAAAATCGGGGAAGTCGTCGACGGCACCACCCAATACGTCAACGATGCAAACGCCTCTGACGGCACTTTGAAATCCCTCATGGACGCCGAAAATGCGGACCGCAAAGCCCTCTTCGCCGTCATCGCCCAAACCGAAGGCGGAGACGTCAACACCGTCGCCACCGCTTACGCCCGCCGCCTCTTTGAGCTCGCCAAGCCCAACCACTACCTCAAAGGCAAAAACGGCAAATGGGTCAAAAAATCCGACGTCATGAACAAGTGACCTACGTCCCCTGGATGCCACGAATCGGATTCTGATCCAACCCGTGTCTTCTTGCCCGATAACACAAAATCCACCAGCCGGAGGCCCTAAAAGCCTCCGGTTTTCTTTTGCATTCCCATGCACTCACTATCATGCTTGGAATCTTCTCCCTCTCTTTTCCGACAGAACCCAAGACCCAGAACCCAAGACCCAAATCATGCACCACTGGCCCATCACACCCCTCCTCGCCAACGACCAAACCACCATCACCACCAAAGAAGCCTGGCAATCCAAAGCCGACCGCATCCGCGCCACCTTCCTCCAGACCCTCGGTCCACGACCTCCCTCCCAGCATTACCGCAGCTATAAGCTCCTCGACGCCAAACCCCTCGACAATCTCACCCTCCAGCGCGTCTCCATCCAGATCGACGAAAACGAACATATGGAAGCCTTCGTCCTCCTCCCTGCCAAACCCAACGGCAAAGCCGCCCTCGCCATGCACCAGACCACCGACCACGGCAAGGACGAAGTCGCCGGCCTCGCCGGCTCCCCAAACCTCGCCTACGGCCGCGAACTCGCCCTCCGCGGCTGGACGGTCGTCGCCCCCGATCTCTTCGCCATCACCCGCCGCCTCCCCCAGGGCGTCAAATCCTTTGAAACTGCTCCGCTCTACCAACGCTTCCCCGACTGGTCCGCCGTCGGCAAAACCATCGCCGACCTCCAGATCACCCTCGACTTCATGGAGCAATTCCCCGCCACTAAGGGCCTCCCCGTCTCCACCATCGGCCACAGCCTTGGCGGCCACGCCGTCATGTTCTTAAGCGCCATCGACCCCCGCCCCGTGCGCTATGTCTGCAACGCCGGTTTCTACCCCTTCTCCGACAGCTCAGGCCGCGCGCATTTCTTCCGCGATCACTGGTACATCTACTTCAAAAACCCAGCCCTCAAGCACTCTGTCATCCACGGCCCAACCCCTCTCTGGGACATGCACGAGCTCGTCGCCCTCGCCGCACCCCGCCCCGCCATGATCATCGCCGCCGGCAACGATGAAGGCATCCAAAGCCACTCCGGCCTCGCCCAGATGACCAATCAGATCCACCAGCTCTACGGCCTGCTCGCCCCCAAACACTCCTTCGCCTCCATCCTCCACAACGACGACCACAGCTTCCTCCCCTGGCACCGCCAGGCCGCCTACCACTGGCTCGAATCGTAAGGCCCTGCACCTCCATTCACGCCAAAGAAAAACGGCACCCACACGGGTGCCGTTTTCTTAAATTTCTGACTAGACCCAAGACCCTACTTCTTCACCCGCTTGTAAAACGGCATCGGCACCACCACGCCTTCCGCCTGCGCACTGCCAAGATCCACATTCGCCGCGTCTCCCTCGCCAATCGCCTGCGCATCCACCATCGCCATCGCGATCGGATACCCCAGCGTCGGAGACAGACACCCGGACGTCACCTGCCCAATCACCTTGTCGCCCTTGAGCACATTCATCCCCTGCCGCGCCGTCCGTTTGCCGTCGAACTTCAGCCCGATCAGCTTCTTGGTCACGCCCGCGGCCTGGATCGCCTTAAGCGCATCCTGGCCCACAAACTTCTCACCGTTCTCGTCCTGGTCCTTGTCCAGCGAAACCGCCCACCCCAGGCCCGCGCTCAACGGATTGATCTCTTCGCTCAGCTCATGCCCGTACAGCGGCATCGACGCTTCCATGCGCAGCGTATCCCGCGCCCCCAGCCCAATGGGCAACGTCACATTCTGCTCACCCGGCGGCAGCACCGCCGCCTTGTCCTTGATGAGCAGCTTCAGCGCCATCGACGCCACCGACGCCGGCAGAATCACTTCCACCCCATCCTCACCGGT
>CAZGOM010000274.1:0-6038 GCA_964527265.1 uncultured Phycisphaeraceae bacterium
GCCACATCCAAGTGACGTCCAGACACCTTCGCATGTCCGGCTCCCAGGGGTTTATAAATCATTAGTGTCCATGCCCAGCGGGGTGTTGGTCGGCCCCGTGGCCCGGTTCATGGTCCCCATCGTGGTGTTCATGCACCACCACCTGCCCGATGAACAGGCAGGTCAGGAAGGTGAAAACAAACGCCTGAATGAACGCAACCAGAATTTCAAGCATGTTGACCGCAACCGAACCGAGGATCGGGAAGATCGCGATGCCGCCGCCGATGAGGCCCAGGCTGCCGATCAGCGCCGGCACGAAGCCCATCAGCGCTGCGATGACCATGTGCCCGCCGGTCATGTTTGCAAACAAACGCATGGCCAGGGCGAAAGGCTTGACGAAGATGCCCAGGATTTCGACCGGGATCATGATCGGCCACATGAACACAGGCGCCCCGCCGGAAAGATGCTTCACATATCCCACCGGGTCCTTGATCAGCCCCGAAAGGTTGACCACCAGGAAGGCGATCAGCGCCAGCGTGCCCGTCACCCAGATCGACTGCGTTGCCGTGCCGCCCAGGGCGACGCGGCCATGCAGCCCGCTGTAGTGGAAGATGGTTTCGGTCAGGTCGCGCAGTGGAAGGAGACCCAGGATGTTGGCCACGAGAATGAACCAGAAGAATGTCCAGAGGATGGGGGTGAACTTGTAAGTGTGTTCCTTGAGGACGGGCTTGAACACTTCATCCAGCAGGTAGACGCAGATGGATTCAACGAAGTTTGCCCAGGCGCCGATGGGCGTGAAGTGTTCCGCCTTGCGCTGGCCCTGCGTGCCGCCGGTGGCGATCCGCTTGGCCGCGGGAACGACGATCAGGATGGTGACGACCATCGTCACAAGCAGCATCAGCGTCACGTTGCTGAACAACCATCCGCGGCCCATGTTGAAAGGATCGCCCTCGACGATGTTCGAGTCGATCACGTGGCCCAGCGGGTTGGACGAAGCAAGAAACTCAATGGCTTGGATCACGAAAGCGCCTCCCTGGCGTCTGGAGTGGTTGTCTGGGGCCCGGACGCGAAACATCGCTGAAATTCCGCCACTGACATCGCCGTCTCAACGGCCATCAGAGGCAGATAAATCGCCGACATGGTAATCACAATGCTGTAAAGCTCCATCCCTGTGATGGCCACCAGCGCGTAGCCGATGCCAAGGGTGAGCATCATTCGCATACCCATCGCCAGCATGTGTGCCTTCAGCAGGATCAGCGGGCCAGCGTCCTTTGCGATGTACATGAGCAGCAAGCCGGTCATCATGCAGACGTAGGTCAATCCCCCGGCCAATGCAGCGTGGGCGGAAGATGTGCCTTTAAGCACCATGGGCAGCACAAAACAGACAATGGCCAAAAGCAGAGCCGCCACCGCGGTCATCGCTACGGCGATCCGGGTGAGGTTGAGGCTTGGTTTGGCTGCGTCTTGCGACATAACTGTTTAATTGCGCCTGGGAACCGTCGAACGTTAATCCTTCATCAGCCGTTGGGAAGCCTTGAAAATCTTGTACAGGCTGCCCGTCAGACCAATGGCCACGCCAGCGATCAGGCACCAGGGGCTGGACCCCAGTTTGCCGTCGATCCACCAGCCGATCAGGGTCATCACGAGGATGACCCCACCCATTTCCAGACCTATGTTGGCCACCGACAGGAAACCAAACGTCTCTTCTTTGGACCCACGGATGGTTCCATGGGCTTCTGAAGACTGGTTTTCCTGCCTTTCCTGACGCTCCGGATCGGGTTTTTTATCCGGTTTCGCCATAGGGCAGCCCCTTGTGGAAGCCCAACAAAGGTATCGACCCCCTTTTTTAGTGTCAAACCTAATACTGTCGGCCACCCCCTCCCGCAAGACTGAAAACATGGGCTTTTTATAGTCCTTTAAAGGCCATAAGAACATCTAATGCCCTTAAAACACCGGCCCCATACCCCTCTGGAGGGCTTTCATCCCTGTCTTGGCCTCCGTTTTGACCATGCGACAATATGGACCCAGGTGGTAAGAGGTTTCCTACAAGCCTTCAACACCCGTTTCATCTCCGAAAACCTTTGGAGTCTCGTTTGGAGCCCCCTGTCCGCCCCCCTGTGTGACGGGTATCATTCCAAAGTCATGAAAGGCACGCCCAACCGATGTTGTTTTTTCGCTTGGCCAGCGCTGATCTGCGCGCTTTGGACGGCGTGCGCATTCGCCCAGGGCGATGCTCCAAAGGACGATTGGCTCAAACTCCTGGAAGGCTCCAAATCCAAACCCGCGTCACCAGTCACGCCGACGGCCCCCACTTCCCCTGCGGCCCCAACCACCCCCAGCACCCCCAATTCCCCACCCCCTTCCGGCCCCACCACCACCGGCGCACAGGTTGAGGTCGAAAATTACCAGCCCGTCGCACTTCGCGTCGGCCCTGAGCTCAAAGACGCCAAAACCCGGCCTCAAGGCTGGCTTCGCCTGCCCGATTACCTCAAAGACGCCACCATTTACTCCAAGACCGCCCTTTCATCCGAAGATGTGGCTGGCGGGATCTCCAAGCTGCGCGTGAAAAAAGCTGGCACCCTCGTCATCGCCTGCCATCTGGGTTATGAAGGCAATCTCAGCGGCGGGTGGCGTGAAACCACCCTGACGCTTGAGCAGCTTTTGGGCCTGGGCTTTAAGCCCATCGGGACGGCGGTTTCAAACTATGGCCGCGAGTTTCTGCTTTTGACCAAGGAAGTCCAGGCCGGCGCGCAGATGGACCTGCGCGTCAACAAGTACGAACCGCCCTACATCATCACTAAACCCGCTTTCAGTCTGCCCGACGCCGCCACGGCTTCTGCTGCTGCTGCGACCCCTGCGGTTTCTGCGAAACCGGTGTTGATCCCTTCTCCACTTTCACCCGCCGCCGCCCCCGCTGGCCCGTGGATTGTCAACAAAGTCTTCGATCTTCTCCCCGTCAAAATTACCGCTCAAGTCAAAATCCAGGACACCCAGCCCTTGTGGCGCAAAATTCCTGATTATTTGAAGGAAGCGGATATTTTTTCCGTGGAAGTCAGGGGTGATGCGCGGCAGGGTTACCACAGCAACGCCGCGGATTTCACCGTGGAACGCGATGGCACGCTCTTTATCGCGTGCCAGGCCGCCAAAGCGCCCCCCACTGCCCCAGTTCCCGGCGCGGATATCCGCATCACTACCGATGATCTCACCCAAGCCGGCTGGATGGCTGCCGGCGAGATTCAAGACGACAAGGACAACAACTTTCAGCTCTACCGCAAAGAAGTGAGGGCGGGCGAGACCTATCGCCTGCGCGCCAATAAAAACACCTTGGTTTATGTCATCGTCAACGGCAGGAAGAATTAACGAGGCTCTTGCCTGTTTTGTCCTGGACCGTCCCATGTCCCTCACCGTTGAACAATCTCTGGCCCAATCACGCCGACTCTGGGTCATCTTCATGGGTTGGCAGTTCATCTGCATCCTCATTCACACTTTGTGCTGGGGATGCGGATATCGATCTTTGTTCGGGCCTGCCGGGCTGGTGACTGTCCAAATCTTGGCGACCGTGGTGGTTTTACTCGTCATGTGGGGCGTACGCAGCCATTTCTACAAAGCACACTGGGTGGGTAATGTCATCACGCCTGTCGGCTATCTTCGCGCCCATGAGACGATGGGATGTGTCTCTTTTGTCACTTCACTTGTTTTTTTGCCCGAGGGTATGGAACTTCAGAACCAGATGTTGGGTCTTGTGACTCCCATTATTCTTCTTGGAGCCATGGTTTTGATGTTTCCCGACGGCAAGCCGATGCAGGACCACCCCATTCGCCTGTAGCTTCATTCGCCGCGGCTATAATCGCCCACTTCACCCAAATCGCCCCAACCCAAGGCCCGCATGTTTCAAACCCTCAAAGACGCTTTCCTTTACCTGGTCCATTTCACGGACCATCTGCCAGAAGTTATCAACGCTATGGGCCCTGTGGCCACCTACGGCATCCTGTTTCTGATCATCTTCTGTGAAACAGGCCTGGTCGTCCTCCCCTTCCTGCCGGGCGACTCTCTTCTTTTCATCACCGGTTTTCTCTCCGCCGACCCCAAAACTGGCATGAACGTTCACATCTGCGCTGCCATCCTGGTCACGGGGGCCATCATCGGCGACACCGTGAACTATCACATCGGTAAGTTCCTTGGTCCCAAGGTCTTGAAGAACGAAAACTCCCGCATCTTCAAGAAGCAATACCTCGACATGACCCATGGGTATTTCGAGCGGTACGGCGCGCGCACCATCATCGTGGCGCGTTTTGTGCCTATCGTGCGTACGTTTGCCCCGTTTATCGCCGGTGTGGGGGCCATGTCCTACCGCCAGTTCATCATTTACAACATCGTGGGCGCGTTTGTCTGGGTCTACAGCCTCACTTATGCCGGGTATCTGTTCTCGAATGTTCCCTTCGTGAGGGAAAATCGCAGCAAGATCGTCTGGGCGATTGTTTTTATCTCGATTTTGCCGATGGTCTATGAATTCGCCCGACTCTACTTCGGCGGCAAGAAAAGCCCTGAAACACAGCCTCCGGCGAAGTAACCCGCCCGGGCGAATTGAAAACACCCCCCATTTGGGGTAAATTAGGACATGCCACCGACCAAGGACATCCTCGCCGCCGCCGGAAAATCCTCTCAAGAGTCCGAGTTCTACAACCGCTTCCCACCTGGCTACCAGAAAGGCCGACACAAATACGTCGTCGTCCTGGGTACTGTCATGTCGGGCCTCGGCAAAGGGATCTTCTCCAGCTCGCTGGCCAAGCTCCTCAAAGACAAGGGCCTGAAGGTCGTCCCCCTCAAAATGGAGGGGTACCTGAATATCGACTCCGGCACGCTCAACCCCTTCCGCCACGGCGAAGTGTTCGTCCTTGACGACGGCATGGAAACCGACATGGACCTGGGCACCTATGAGCGCATGCTCGACCAGGACCTCACCAAGAGCAGCTACACCACCTCCGGCCAGATCTTCCGCCGCATCCTCGACCGCGAGCGCAACGGCGAATACCTCGGCCGTGACGTGCAGATGATTCCCCACGTCACCGCGGAAGTGAAGTACATCATCCGCGACCTGGCCGTGAAGCAAGATGCGGACGTGGTCTTCGTGGAAGTCGGCGGCACCGTCGGCGATTATGAAAACTCGTTCTATATCGAAGCGCTGCGCGAGCTGGCCTTTGACGAAGGCGAGAACTCTGTCTGCTTCGTCGCTCTCACTTACATCATTGAGCCACGCGCCTTGGGCGAACAAAAGTCCAAGCCTGCCCAGCTTGGCCTGCGCAAGCTGCTTGAAACCGGTGTGCAGCCGCACTTTATCGGCTGCCGTGCGGAAAACCCGGTCAATGCCAATGTGATGCAGAAGCTGGCGATGTTCACCAACGTGCCTCAGCGGCGCGTCTTTTCCATGCATGACCGGCCGAGCATCTACTCTATTCCGGACGCGATGCGCGAAGCGGGCCTGGACCGAGAAATCCTTTCCATTTTGAACATCCACGACCGAGTGGACTCTGTTCATGAGGATGCCGCGCGTGAAAAGTGGCGCGGGTATATCGAACGCCTGAACAGCAAGCGCAAATACCGCGCGCGCGTCGGTATTACAGGCAAATACGCTACGCTTCGCGATGCCTATGCTTCCATCGAAAAAGCTCTTGAACACTGTTCAGCCCATCTGAATGTGGACGTGGAGATCGACTGGATCGACACCACCCGCATGCCCCCCGGCCGCGAATTCGAAGACGCCACCACCAAGCTTGAGGGCTTGGATGCGGTCATCGTTCCCGGCGGGTTTGGCGTGCGCGGCACGGAAGGCAAAATCGCCTGCGTCCGCTACTGCCGCGAGCAGGGCCTGCCTTATCTGGGCATCTGCCTGGGCTTCCAGATGGCTGTCATCGAACACGCTCGCAACGTCTGCGGCCTGCTGGGCGCTTCCAGCACCGAATTTGACCCCGAGTGCAAAGACCCCGTCATCGACATCCTGCCTGACCAAAAGAAAATCGAAGGCCTCGGCGGCAACATGCGCCTGGGCGGCAAAGACGTTC
>CAZGOM010000275.1:0-6015 GCA_964527265.1 uncultured Phycisphaeraceae bacterium
CCCCCGCGCGGGCGTGGTCGGTATCCCATGCCTTGAACGCGGCCTTGGAGCACCCCATGGCCACCGTTTTCCGCAAGACTGTTACCCGTCCCCTTCCCGCCTCCGCCAAGCTGATCACGAAGAACGGCGAACCCTACGCAGTCTGGACTTCCGGCAACAAGAAGCAGGAAGCCCGTGTTATCACCAGTGAAGATGGCTCGACCCGCGTTACCGCTAAAACCAAAACCTACTATGCCAAATTTCGGGACGGCAACAACCTGCTCGTCGAACGCCCGACCGGCTGCACAACTGAAGTCGCGGCAAGGCAGATGCTCAATGACTGGCTGAGCCGCGCCGAGCGTGTGAAGTCCGGCCTCATCAGCACCCAGGAAGACCGGGTGATTGATGAACTCGACCGTCCCATCCAAAACCACATTGATGACTTCATCGCCCACATGGAAGTCCGCAAGCGCTGCCTGGCTCGGCGTAAATCCCTCCGTTCCCGCCTCATGAAAATCTCCCGCCTGCTCGGCTGGACATCCCTCAAGCAGGTCGATGAGCAGCCCCTCGAACGCTGGCTCACCCTCCGCCAGCAGCAGGAAGGCCTCTCCGCATCCGTCTGGAACGCATACCGCGAAGCGTGGATCAGCTTTTCGAACTGGGCGGTGAGAACGGCCCGAATGGTGAGCAATCCATTTAAGAGCCTGCCCAAATGCAACGAAAAGTCGGATCCCCGGCGCCCTCGCCGTGCTTTGACCGAGCAAGAGCTCGTTCGCCTCCTCGAAGTCACACAACTCCGTCCTCTCGCCGAGCTCGGACGCCCGACGCAAAAGAAAAAGCGTGATGCCACCCTTTCACTCAAAAGTCGGCGGACTTGGACCAAAGACCCCGTCACGCCCGAGAACCTGAACGAATGTCTCGCCCGTGCTCAGCAGGCGAATCTGAAGCCCGACCGCATTGAGGCCTTACAGGAACTTGGCCGTGAACGCGCCCTCATCTACAAGACGTTCGTCATCACCGGCCTGCGTCGAGGCGAACTCGCCTCTTTGACCGTCAGTCAGGTCGACTTCACCGCCACCCCGCCCCGTCTCATTCTCAAAGCTGTCGATGAGAAGAACCGCAAAGGTTCGACGCTTGCCCTCCGAGAAGATCTCGCCGCAGAGATCGGCCAATGGCTCACCGACAAACTCCAGAAGCTTCAAGAGGAAGCTCGCGCCACCCAACAACCCGTCCCAACCGCCCTCCCACCCAAAACCAAGATCTTCCGCGTCCCAACCGCTCTGGTGAAGATCATGAACCTCGACCTCGCCGCCGCAGGTCTGGCCAAGTGCGTCATCGCCCCCAACGGCAAACGGAAAATCGACAAGCTCGATGCCTCTGGTCGCTCCGTAGATGTCCACGCCCTCCGTCACTCCTTCGCCACCCTGCTCACCGTCGGCGGCGTTGCTCCTCGCGTTGCCCAAGCCGCCCTCCGTCACAGCTCACTCGACCTCACCATGAACACCTACACCGACCCTGTCCTCCTGGACGTCGCCGGGTCATTAAACCGTCTCCCCGCCTTCCCCCTGAGCCAACCGCCCCGCCCCGCGGCTCAAGAACCGCCCGCCATCACCCCCGAAACCGCCCCTATTTCCGTTGCCCCCGTTGCCCTCTCCGTTGCACCGTTCGTTGCACCTCCCGTTGCTCTTCCCTGCCCTTCGGAGTCCTCCCTTGTCCTTTCCGACACAAACGAAAACCGGCGATCGATCATCGCCGGTTCACTGGAAAGTCCTGTTTTTCAAGGGTTTGGGCTGGTTTTAAGCCCGCAGACAGAGGACTAAGAAAATGGAGCTGATCGGGATCGAACCGACAACCTCGTCATTGCGAACGACGCGCTCTCCCAATTGAGCTACAGCCCCGAGGTTTGGACCAACAACTATAACGACCTCTCTCCCCGGGGGCAAATCCTTTTCCAATGCCAACTGAATCTTCACCTTTAATTCGCATTTGCACCCTCAATCCCCAAACGCCACAATCTTCACCAATCCGGGCGGGCCTCCACGGCTTTGCCTCGCATTTCAAATCCGGAGCCGCTATGAAGCTTAAATCCTTTGTCTCACTCTCCGCAGCATGCACCCTCCTCCTCAGCTTCCTCGCTTCCTCAACCCCGGCTGCAGATGCTCCAAACACCGATCCATTCCCCCCAACGCCGCTCCACGACATGCCCTCCACCCAGCCTTCAGACCTCTCAGAAAACAACCCTCGCGTCTATGGAGACTTCGCCAAAATCCCCCTCACCTCTGAGCAGCGCGAGGCCATCCATCAGATCCAAACTGAGTCCAAAGCTCAAATCGAAAAGATTGAAGCCGAAGCCGATGCCAAGGCGCGTCTCCTCTTAAACGCCAATCAAATCAAGCAACTCGCCGAACTCGACCAGGAACGCAAAATCAAGGCTAAGAAGGTCTACGAAGCCCGTAAGCAAAAAGAAAAAGCCGACATGCTGGAACTCGCCAAACGCCGAAAGGAGGAGCAAGACGCCTCCAACGCGCCCCGCTGACCTCACATCACCCTTTAATTGAGACTTTGTCTCACCCAACTGCGACAATCCCGACCTCCCCATTTCTTGATTCACCCCGCCATTTGCGCTATTGTGGAGTGGTTCGATTAACGATTAAAAAGGTCGTATATAGGTTTCCAAAATGAGCAAGTTCAACGCTGAAGAAGTCAAGAAGCAAAAAGACGGTTACGACGTCCTCGCAGACATCTACCGCTATTCCGAATCCGGCTCCTACGAAGGCATCGAGCAGTCCGACCTTGAAGTCCGCTTCAAGTGGTTCGGTCTCTACCGCCAGAAGCCCAACACCGGCCACTTCATGATCCGCCTCCGCATCGCCGGCGGCCAGCTCACTCCCCACCAACTGCGCGAAATCTCCAAGCTCTCCGGCCAATACGCCCGCGGCTTTGGCGATATCACCACCCGCATGACCATCCAGTTCCACTGGCTGACCATCAAAGACCTTGGCCCTCTCTTCAAGAAACTTGACGAACTGGGCCTCTGCTCCACCTTCGCCTGCGGCGACGTCCCCCGTAACATCGTCTCTTGCCCCCTGGCCGGCGTCATCAAAGACGAAATCATCGACTGCACCCCCGGCCTCAAGGCCATGGACGCCCTCTTCCTCGCCGGCGGCAAGGAATATTCCAACCTTCCC
This sequence comes from uncultured Phycisphaeraceae bacterium, assembly GCA_964527265.1. Lineage (GTDB taxonomy): Bacteria > Planctomycetota > Phycisphaerae > Phycisphaerales > Phycisphaeraceae > CAZGOM01. The sequence goes on from CAZGOM010000275.1 coordinate 3,168, forward strand.
CGCAAATACAAAACCTCCATCGGCGGCTGCTCCCTCCACTGCCACCAGCCCCAGATCAACTGCATGGGCTACTTCGGAGCCAAGAGCAAATCCGGCGAAACCGGCTACGGCTTAACCGTCGGCGGCGGCCTCTCCGATACTCCCCACTTCGGCCAGGGCATGCGCGTCTTCGTCAAGCCCGAGCAAATCGCCGACGTCACCCATGCTGTCACTGTCATGTACCGCGACCATGGTTACCGCGAAAAGCGCAACCGCGCACGTTTGAAGTTCCTCGTCGCCGACAAAGGCTGGGAATGGACCCGCGACACCATCGAGTCCTATCTCCCCTTTAAGCTCGAGCGTGACGAAACCATCGTCAACCCGCCCGCCGTCAACACTGACCACACCGGCATCGGCGAACAGAAAGATGGCAACTTCTACGTCGGCATCCCCATCGAGCGTGGCCGCTGGACTGAAAAGAACATGCGCGACGTCGCAGACCTCACCGACAAGTATTCCGTGGGCGATAAGCGCATCCGTCTCACCGGCAAGCAGAACGTCATTATCCTTGACGTCCCCAAGGCCAACCTCCGCGCCCTGGTCAACGAGTTGGAAGCCAACGGCCTTTCCCCCCAGGCCCACCGCCTGCGCACCAGCCTGGTCTCCTGCACCGGCAACGAGTTCTGCAACCTAGCCGTCGTCGAAACCAAGCACCGCGCCGGCGCCATCCTCGGCTGGCTGGAAAAGAACGTGGAGCTCGACTCCGACGTCGCCATCCACTTCACCGGCTGCCCCAACGCCTGCTCCCAGTTCCAGATCGCAGACATCGGCCTGCGCGGCACCGGCATGTTCGATCCCTTCAAAAAGGACGCCGCCGGGAAATCCATCAAAATCGAAGGCTACTCCGTCGCCTTGGGCGGCTGCCTCGGCAGCACCCCGCACTTCGCCGAGTTCATCGAGAAGAAAGTCCCTGCCGACCGCGTCCACCTGGTCATCAAGGCCCTCCTTGAAGCCTACAAGGCCGAACGCACCGACGAAGACGAAACCTTCCACGCATGGACCCAGCGCAGCCAGCCTGAGTACCTCCAGAAGGTGATCAACACTGCCGCGCTCGACCCCGCTGGCATCCCGCTGGAAATCCCAGCAGGCATCTAAAATCGGGCGCAACGAGTCGGTTTCGGCGGCCTGATTAAACCAGCGCCCTCACGTTCCCCAGCCACCACCCCTCAACGCCAGGCCTCAAGCCTGGCGTTGTTTTTTTAGCTCACCCCTCTTCCGAACTTCGTCCCTTCGCGTCTTCGTATTCACCATCCGCCTCTTCTCGTAATCCTCTCTCACGGCTCATCCCCCGGTAGCGCCTGCTCACCCACCACCTTCAACTGCGCTTCCCTGCCAGGCACCGGATACGTCACCAGCCAGAACTGATCAAACACTTTCCCATGCCACTGCGGCACCTTCTCCACCCCAAACGCCTTCGCTAGTTCTGGAATCACATGGTGCTCCCAGCACACCACCACCGTCTTTCCTTCATATGCCGGGTTCCCAAACACCTCCTTTGCCACCTGCGCATATTCCAGATGCGTGTACCGCGTCACCATTGGAATCCCCAGGATCCGGCTTGTCGGCTCCATCGTCTCCACCGGTCTCCGCGAGTCATCATCCCCTCCAGGGCCCATCGCATAGATCACCACCGGCTTCCCATTCACATTCAAATCCGCCCGACCCTTAAACACCTCCACCAGCGCCTGTGCCCTCTCCCTCCCTCGGGCCGAAAGATTCACCCCCTCCGGGTCCGGCTTCTCACCATGCCGCAAAATCACCACCATCCCCGGCGTATATGTCCTTTGGATCTTCTCCTGCGCACATCCCACCAAACCGCCCAACAGTAAAAACAATACCGCTGCAATGAGATGCCTCACGCAAACCTCCTTGTAATTTCACTACGGAAACCTCCTCCATTAAACATCTTGCTGCCAATCCAGCAAACAAAAAAACGCCCTCCGGATTAAAACCCCCTGCTTCGTCCCTCCTCTCCCTAACTTTTCCCTTCCATACACCCTTGCGCCCTCCTATAATTCCCCCGTGCCCCTCACCGCCTTCCATCCCACTGTCCAGCGATGGTTCGCCCGGCGCTTTGGTGAACCCACCGAGCCGCAGCGCGAAGGGTGGCCCCACATCCGCGCCGGCCGCAACACCCTCATCGCCGCCCCCACCGGCATGGGTAAAACCATCGCCGCTTATCTCGCCGCCATCGACGGCCTCCTCTGCCAGGGCCACGACCTCCCCGACCAGACCTCCGTCCTCTACATCTCTCCCCTGCGCGCCCTCTCCAACGACGTCCAGAAAAACCTCCAGGCTCCTTTGGATGAACTGGCCGGCATGGATCCCTTCCTTCCCGAAGTCCGCGTCCAGGTCCGCACCGGTGACACCCCCCAGCGCGACCGCGCCGCCATGCTCCGCAAGCCCCCGCACATCCTTGTCACCACCCCTGAATCTCTCTACGTCCTCCTCACCAGCGCCGGCGCGCGCAACATGCTCCGCACCGTCAAAACCGTCATCGTCGACGAAATCCACGCCCTCACCCGCGATAAACGCGGCTCGCATCTGGCCCTCTCTCTCGAACGCCTCGAACATCTCACCGGCCCCGTGCAGCGCATCGGTTTGTCGGCCACACAGAAACCCCTCTCAGAAGTCGCCCAATTCCTCGTCGGAACCAACCGCGAATGCACCCTCGTCGATGTCGGTCACAAGCGGCCCATGGATGTCGCCATCGTCGTCCCTCCCTCCCCGCTCCAGACCGTCTGCTCTCATGAGCAGTGGGACGAGATCTACACCCAGATCGCCGAGCTCATCAACACCCACCGCACCA
>CAZGOM010000276.1:0-2377 GCA_964527265.1 uncultured Phycisphaeraceae bacterium
ACAGCGATCCAACAAGCCCCATGATTCCGCCGCCGCCGCCCATGCCGCCCATGCCGCCACCACCACCACCAAACGCCATGCTCGCCATCCGCCCGAGCGCGTCCTCCAATGGCTTCAGGATCAGCGCGCGCGTGCCGAGTTGGAGAAGCGCCTGCTCCATGTTCTTCAGCGTGTCGGTCGTGAGCCGCCCCTCTCTTTGGACGGCGCTTAGTCCGTCCACCAGCACGCCGGCGACCTCGCGGCCGTAGCCCTCGATCTCCTTCAGCGTGCGAGCCTGCTCTTGCAGGTTCGCCATCTCGCGCGCGTTCGCGATGAAGGCATGGCCGGCTGGGGTGTCCGATGTGCCGGGTGCGCCGCGATTCACCTGCGCGCGCGCATTGATCTCGGCGAGTGCTATGGCCTGCTCGCGCTGCCCCATGCCGATGGTGGCGTTTTGCTCACGCAGCACCTCAAGTTGTTGCTGCTGATCCGCGACGCGCGTTGCGATGGCGCGGCCGTTCTGGGCCGCATTGAGGCGCAGGTACTTCTGCGTCAGGTCGGCAACAACGATGGCTTCCTGCTCGGTGCCCGCGATGTTCAGCCGCCGGGCTTCCTCAATGGCGCGATTGCGGGCCTCGGTCTCCTGCGCCGCGGCATTGCCCTGCATATGGGCCTGGGCAAGCCGGTCCTCCGCCTCGATCTGCCGGTCCACGGTCGCGGTCAGGTCGCGATAACCGGCAACGGACCGCTCTATGACGGAGCGCCGCACCTCGGCACGCTCTTCTGCGGTGGGGTCGCGGCCTTGCGCGCGGGCGGCTTCTTCAAGCCCCTGCATGGCCTGCGCGAGTTCGCGCGCGTGACCTTCCGTGGCTCCAGCCACGCGCGCCGCATCGCGCTGGCCTCGAATGAACTGATCGATCGGCCGCTCGGTGCCGCTCAGGGCGGCGTTGACACCCTCGATGGCCTGCTGAAGTTCCCGGTATTCCTGCGAACCGGCGGGCGCCTGGGCGAGTGCGGACTGAAACCGCGCGCGGCGCGCCTGGAGTGCTTCCACCTCGGACGCCTGCGTGCCGCGGTTCCGCGCTTCGGCCAGCGCCGATTGATAGGTGCGCTGATCGGCCGACAATTCCCGCGCGCCCGGGGCGACGGCGCTGTCGCTGCCGATGCCGCTGGGGCGCGTCGTGGCGGCGGCCGGCGGAACGGCCAGCGTGCGGCTGTATTGCTCCGCCATCTGGCCGGTGCGGTACATCTGCTGGATCGAGAATGCCCCGCCGTCACCGGGCATTCCCGGCCGCGCATAGGCCCGGCTCGCAATGCGCCCCGCTTGATCGGGGGTCTGTGCCTGCCGCAGCAGATTTCCGGCGGCCTGCTCGCTACCGGAGGTCAGTTCATGGTGGATGAAGCGCCACTGTTCCTCGGCGGTCGCGGTCGCGGCGTCACGCCCGACGAATTGACCGAGCGCAGCGCGCCGGCTGCCATTCCAGCCCATCAGCCCGACGCCACGCCCGCCGTCGTGCGTGGCCGCTGGGTCGAAGCCAGATTCCGCATCGACCCGAGCCACGATGCCCGACGCCTGCGCGTGGCTCCACCCCTGCTGGCGGAGGTAGTTGTAACCGAAGCTGGCGGCCGGACTGTTGCCTCCGCCGCTCGCGCCGGGGGTCGGGGTGGCGTTTGGCTGCCCCAGCGCCGCTGTGGCGGCGGCTGCACCATGCGCGCCCGGCAGGCCTGCCGTTCCGCCGAAAAGCCCGGCCAACGCACCAAGACCGCCCTGCACTGCGCGGTCCGCATTGGCCTGAGACTGCCCGAGCCAATCCAGGAACGGCCGACCCGCCGTCGTCAGCCCGTCCGTGATGCGGTTCCACAGGCTCTCGAAAGCCTTCTCGACGTTGCCGAGCGCGCGCTCCAGCGGCGGCATATCGCGCGCCGCCCCGCCGAACACGCCATTGAGCCGCGCGAACACCTCTGCCGAGGCCCGCCCGCGATTCCCCGCCAGTTCCAGCAGTTCGATGTGCCGGCGGAATCGCTCGTCGAATCCGCGCACGCCATTCTCGGCCAGATCGCGCGCCGCCTCGGCAGGGCGCTGGATCACACGCGCCACACGCTCCAGCGCGGACGACAGATCCTTGTCGAGCGTGCGCGAAAGGTCGATGGCGAGCGCGGTGTAGGCCTGAAGGTTCTCGCGATCCTCTGGCCGCACCACCTGCGCGAGCCGCCCCTGCGCCGTCCGCACGTCGGCGCTGGCCACGCCGGGCATGAGTTCGCTCTGTGACCGCGCGCTCCGCTCCAGCGTGCGCGCCATCGCCTCATAGTCGGCGGTGTAGCCGCGCAGTTGGTTCCGCAGCGTGGACAGCCGGCGCTCGGTGCCCTCATAGGCGGCGAAGGTGCCGATCAGGCCGCC
>CAZGOM010000276.1:2477-5968 GCA_964527265.1 uncultured Phycisphaeraceae bacterium
TCTCGCCCGAGGCCGCGATCTGCGCGTTCGCCTGCAAGACTTTCTGCGCGCCCGCCTGATACCCAGACGGGTCCAGCGACGAGCGGATGATCGACAGCAGTTCGACGCCGGATGTACCGCTCATTCGTCGTCCTCGTCGTCGGGTTGCTTGCCGCGCTGCGCCGCATCGAACTGCCGGCGCTCATGATCGAGCGCCAGCACGGCAACGATCTCGTCTGGGTGCAGCGGAAAGCGCATCGTCCGGCACCACGCTTCGACGTCCTGGTGCTGGATCGCCTGCGCGCCGCCCATGTCAGAGAAGCGCCTGGTCGCGTCGAGATCCTGGAACGCCCGCCACGAAGCGTCGGCACCGGGCGGCAACCGCGACCGCCGGAGCACCTGCGACGGGCGGCCCGTCTGGCGCTCAGCCGAAGCGTAGTGCTGCCGGCGCGTGCCGCCCGACTTCAGCCTTCCGTCGAGCCAGAATTCGTGTCGGGCGTGGGCGCGGAGGGCGCCGAGCCATCCAAAGGGAAGAAGTGCCGCGTCGTGTTCAGGAAGGCCACCGTGGCATTCCGCATCCAGCGCAGGCCGGTTGCATTGTAGGCGCCGACCGCAAGGTCATAGGTGCATGGCGCAGCGATGGCGCGGCCATCTAGGCCGACCAGATGCCAGGCCACCGTCAACTTCGCCAGCATCTGGCCCATGTCGGCCCATTCTTCCTCGGCGGTGAAGTCCCGCCCCTGCTTGCGAAGCGCGTTGTCGCGCGCGAGACGGTGCTCCTGCGCTTTCTCGCTTTCCCAGGACAGGAGTTCGATCCAGCCCTGATTGCCGTCCTCGTCAAGCAGCGGCTCGCGCGAGACAGGATGGGTCAGCATGAACTTCGCCGTGCGCTCGATCGGTAACGCGAGGGTGTCGAAAATATCGGGCATCAGGTGTCCTCTGGGGGAAGGAGTGGCGGGGCGGCACCCCCATGCCGCCCCGCCGATCGCCGGCGATGTTCCGTTGGGGGCCGGAGGTGGTTACGCCGCAGCGGTGTCCGTGTAGCGAATGCTCGACGCCGGCATGCCGACGCCGGAGCCGAGGTATTCCTTCGCCTGGAAGCGGCCGGTGATGGTCTGCGAAGCCTCGCCCTGGGCGTCCTCGGACGCCTCGGTGATGATCAGCCGCGGCAGGTGGATGGAGATCGCGTCGGAGGTCGGGCCGCCCGAGGTGAGCATGATCAGGATCTCGATCTCGTCCTCATTCTCGAACGCGGTGTTAACCGCATCGCCGTCGTCCACCAGAGCGGTGAAGTCGCCGGTGATGTCCGCGGTGCCGAGCAGGATGTCGGGCACGAAGGGCTGGCCGACCACGACCGGCGCATCAGCGTTCATCGCCATGGCAATGTTGATGCCGGTCACGACGCCGACCTTCACGCCACCGATCATCAGCACGCCGTTGAGCGCGTTCGCGACTTCGGTCGAGGTGGCCGCAGTCGGGCTGGTGAAATACGGCGCGGACCCACTCGACAGCGTCTCCCGGCTGCGACCCATCAGGTTCACGGTGGCCGTCGCAATGCCTTCCGCCGGCACCGCGATCTGAAAGCCGGTGACGCGGCCTTCCGTGTAGAGGCGCGCGCGGTCGAGGTCGGTGTCGTAGCGTTCGATCGCGACCTTGCGCCGGACGTGACCGCTCGACGGAATGATGCACGACAGGCCCGGCGTGGTCAGGGTGAAAGCCGTGTCGGCGGTCATGTCGGTCGGCGCCGGATAGACCGTCACCTCGCGGTTCGACGTGCCGCCGAAGCCAGTCACCATGAAGCGAACGCCGTTATTCGCCGCGACCGAGAGGTCGGCGAACTGGATGATCGCGCCCTTGCACAGGCCGAGCGCGACAGGATCCCCGCTGGCGAAGGTAAACTTCGAGGTGGCGTTGTCCGCAGCGACGGAGGTCGCGTCAGTTTCGGTGATGCTGACAGCCACCAGCGCCGCCGCTGTCCCGCGCAGCGCCGCCTCAATCAGTTCCGCATAGGTCCCCGGCGTCAACTCGCCCGTGATCGCGCCCTCCACCCGGCGCGAGGTGTGTCGCGCGCTGCGGACCTGGCGGGAGGACAGAATCTCCTGCGACCGCGCGACGTTCTTCCGAAGGTTCAGCGACGCCGAGACGCGGCGAAGGATCTGCCCGCCAGTAGCACCGGGATCGGTGCTGGTGTCTGCCTCGGCGTTCGTCGCCATCGTGCCGCTGGAGTAGAATTTGTAGGCGTAGCGGATCGCGCTGCCTTCAGCGAGAGACATGAGGAGGCTCCATCAATCGGGACGGGCCGCTTCACAGCGGTCCAGCGCCTTGCCCAAGGGCGGATGGGCGTCGCCGCGGCCTTAGCCGCGGAAGCGATAGGTGAAGACGGCGATGCCGCTGCGGACCCACCAGATGCCGTCGGCGGAGGCGCCCGGCTGGTCGATCACGGATGCGCCGATGAAGGACAGCGGGCCATCACGCCGGCTGCGGAATACGGCCAGCGCCTGATCGAGCAGCGACAGTTGCGTAGCCTCGCCCCGGCCTCGCTGCGCCATGACGCGGATGACCACCGAGCCCAGCACTTCCCGTTCGTTGGCCGCACGCCCGCCGCCGAAGGCGACCAGGCGCTCGCCCGTGTGCTCCACCGCGATATGCAGCCAGTGCTGATAGGTGCTGGCGGCGGGAATCACATCGCTTGTGTTCTGGTGCCACACGACCGGGACACCGGCGGGGGCTGGCCATCCGGCCGTCCAAGCCGCCTCGATGGCGTCGAGGCTGTCGGCATATGGCCCGCTCACAGCGATGCGCTCCGCAACCGCCGCACTGCGATAGCCGGGTAGCGCATGCGCACGTCCTTGGCGCGCTGGGCGCGCCGCTCGCCCCTGGTGCTGTTGTGCCGATTGAGGCGAACAGCGTTCGGGTCGGCGCCGATGATGATGTAGGTGAATCGCGGCTCCCAGCCGAGGGGGCGCAGGATCGGCCGCAGGGCGATGGCCGACTGCTGCACGAAGTGCTGCTCAACCTGGAGGACGAACGGCGCGCCGCCCTTTCGCCGCCCAACCTCAAGCCGCCGCGCATACTCGGCACGCACAGCGACCACGGCCTCTGTCGCGCCGGCCGGCAGTCGGCTGGTCCGCGGGATCGCCACGTCATCCACGTAGGTGGTGATGCTGTCCTGCCACGCGCCAGACCGTTCCGGGCCGTTGGTGATCAGGTGGTTGACCGTGCGGATCACCGCCTCGGTCAGGTAGTGCCACTGGATCAGGATGACGCCGTCGGGCTTCACTGATTCCGGCGCGGCGCCCTGGCGGCCGTCCACAATGGTGAGGTGGTCTGGGATCGTGCCACCCGATCGCGCCGACTGCCGGCGCTCGACGGTGGAGATGTGCTGCCGCGCAGTGGCCGCCAGTCGTCTTGACGCCTCGGGGCCGGCCAGGCCGCGGGTCGCGACCTCTAGCTCGCGCGTGAAGTTGCGGAACTGCGCGCGGGAGAAGGCCATCAGCCCGAGACCTTCAGGT
>CAZGOM010000277.1:0-5897 GCA_964527265.1 uncultured Phycisphaeraceae bacterium
GTGCCGATCGTGGAGGCGATTGCGCTGGTGCAGGAGAAGACGGGGAGGCGGTCGATATCGCTGATGAACTGGGGGTACGGGCCGGATAAGCGGATCGTGGCGCAGGAGAATGTGAAGGTCACGATTGCGGACGGGAAGGGGATTATGAAGGTGCTTTCAAGTTGGTCAGGGGAGCCTTTGGTGATGGAGAAGAAGGGGGATGCGGTGGTGGTGACGATTCCGAGGCTGGAGGAGGGGGATGTGCTGGCGATTGAGTGAGGCGGCGTAGATGTGGATAATTATAGTTTGAGGTAAATATTTTTATACAAATTTATTGATGCGGCGGTGGAATATGGTACAATATGTGGGTTGGGGCTGCATGCGTGGGCGGGTGGCGTGAATGGGGCGTTTAGGGCTTGTTTTTGAGGTTTTTTGGGGAAGGGGCGGAGATGGGAGTCGCGCGGGTGTTGGATTGAGCTTGTTTTAAGAGGTGAAATGAGGGTACGGGGTGGCGTTGTGGGGTGTGATGAGAAATGGTGTTTTTTTAGTTAAGGGCGAAGCAATGACTGATGGGTTTTTATTGAACAAGGTGTATTGGTTGAGATTGATGCTACGGGGTGTGGACTCAATGACGGGCAAGCGTGGGTGGAGTTCGAGGAGGAGGAGGTAATGGGAGTTTTTTAGGAGCATGTTTCTTGCGCTCTGGGCAGATGGGCGTTGCCGTTTTGGTGTTGCACCCAGGGGGGAATTTATGTCATTCGCGTTTTGAGACGGCGTGCGAGCGTTAAAGCAATGTGGCAGAGGTTAAGCGCTGGTGGCGCTTTTTTGTGTTTTCGGGAATCGATTCAAAAGGAGGAAGGGTGGATGAAGGGGAAGGGTATCCCCTTGTCGGTGTGGCGTTGTTGGGTGGAAGCAGAATTGAGATTTTTGGCAAAGGGCAAAGAATGTCTGGTGGACGTTTATTTAACAGATTGGGACGGTTTGGTTCGATTTGGCCAAAGCATGTATTTAATGGGGAGAATGAGGGTGGGTCTGCACCAGCGGATAAGAAAGAGACGGAACTGAAAGAAGATGTTGGATGGCGCGTGCCGATGCGCCCTCGTGTGAGTTTAGAAGGGGATGTGGATGATTCTGATGAGGCGGCTGATGAGGACCTTGACGGATTTGTGCAACCTCCTCGTGTGAAGACAAGGGAAGCGATGGCGTCGTTGATTCCGGGTGTTGCGCCAAAGCGAATGATTGAGGCGGCACCCGTGGGATTGAAGACATCGTCCCGGGTCGGCGGATTTGGACGCCAGACTGACGTAGCGAAAGCCGGTTTGGCCCAGATGCCGCACGGCAGGATTCCACCAGTTACCGGTGCTGTGTCGGTTATACGCTCGCCAGCGAATTCGAAGCCAACGCCTGGCCAAAGTGGGGACGCGGTAAAAGCGCGGGTCGATTTCTCAAATGACGAAATTGAACCCGATGTTTTGGATGACCAAGGGCGTTCAGATGATGGGGCCAATCCGGATCGGTATGTGGGGATCAGAGATGCGTCCTCTGAATCTTTCCAAAGCGGAGACAAGAGAAACAAACAAGGTTCCCAGACGGCTGAGTTGGAGCCGCGGGATGACGAGGTCATAGGAGAGGTGTCGACGGTGTTTTCCGATTCGCCAACGGGTTTAATCAAGGCACCTGATCCTGTTGGAGTCGTAAAGGCACCGAGAATCAAAGGTTTCGTGCCCGGCGCGCTGAAACTGATCATTTCGCAGGATCGGGCACTTCCCAATGAACCAAAGATTTCGCGTGATCAGTCGCTCACGCGGGATCAGGCGCAGTACTTGCGCGATTGGGTGACACTTAATTTGAGGAGCCGACTCCCAGGTTTTGACGATCTTACTCAACCAGATCGCGACAGAATGGTGCGCGAAGGGATTGACCTTTACTATGATCCCGACAAACTTGATGTGCTTTGGAGCACAGGCGACTGGAGCGTTCCAAGTGTTAGGCGGCACGGCCCGCAGAAGCTGCCTGATGCGGCAGAGTTTGCTGATCCGGCACCGGGGTACAACGCACTGATGCCATCGGAGCGGGCCAAGTCGCCGCTTGATGCGGGGGAGTGGCCCAAGTACCGCAAGATGGCGGAGAAGATCGTTGATACGCATCCGTATTTCCGGGTGCCTGATCCCAATTCCAGTTCCGATGAACCGGTGCAGCCGATCAGAGGGACTCGGCGGATGGATTACATCCATCGTGCGGCGCTGCAACTGGCCGGGGTGACGCAAGAGCAATACGACAGGGCGATGCGCGAACGTGGCGCGGGCGACCGCGGTTTTCTGGCGACGCTTGGCGCAAGCTGGTTGGGCACATCGACTCACGGCGTCGGCACTCTGTTGAAATCCCTGGGCGCTGACAGGCTGGGTGAGTTTTATCAAGAGACCGGCGGTGAGCTTTTGGAAGATGCCGTTGATCCGAATTATTCCAAGACTCGCGACGCGGGGCAGACGCTGGGAGGAATCACTCCGGCGCTGGGACTCTACGCGGCGGGTGGGTTTCCGGCCAATGCTGGTGGGCGGTACGCTGATGGCGGGCCGCAGTGCCTATGACAGGGGCAAGGAGGCAAATCTATCGGGCACACGGCTGACTGGGTATGTGGGCCTGCACATGCTTTCATCGGTGATGACGATGCTGGCGATGCGCCGGTTGGCTCCGGCATCCTCACCGGGGGCGGCGGTGCATGGAGCGTCGGCTGGCGGTTTGGGCAACGAAATAGCCAACACCATCGACAGGGCGTTTATCGATCCGAATATTCCGCTTGGGGCCAACGGCAGACAAGCGGTAGTGGGTGGAGCCATCACGGGGTATTTGACGCAGGGAGGGGCTCAACGGTCGGGCGGTGCCAAATCCGCCGGTGGCCAGTCAAAGAGCGCGGCTTCAACGCTGTTGGGTATGGATCCAAGTGAGTTCCAGATGCTACGCGCGCGATTGAAGGCGGTGAAGCATCTGGATGAGGCTGCGCTGCGAAAGATGGGAGCCAAAGACCCGGCGGGAGCGAAGCGGACGCTGGAGAAGCTGAGCCGGATGGGAGACATCGAGACGCCCGAGGGCGTCTGGCAGGCATCGGCGCATCCGGAATTCATGGCGAACTTGCGGGATCTGGTGAGGAGTTTCGAGAAAGATGCGCCTGCCAATGGAAGGCCGACGAAGGGAAATGATGGTGGCGTGCCACGCACACCCGATGGGAGAGTGGACCTGCTTTCCAACGGCGGGCTGATTGAGGAAACGCCCGTGCGGCGTACAAGTGCGGCCGGCGGAAAGGGTTCTCAGATTCCGTTGCCGTCGGAACCCAAGCCGATTGATTTGATCCTGGATTACAAGGATCGATTCACGATTTACTCCAACCGCCGGAAAGACATCGATCCCAATGGAACACTGGATGTAAGCGCCCATGGGGATGCGTACTCGATCATGCATCTGGATCAGTCAGTGAATGTCAAGGAGGCTGCGGACATCATCAGGCGTCACCCTGAATTTGCAGGTCAACCGATTCGCCTTCTGTCATGCAATACGGGCGCAAAACCAGATGGTTTTGCGCAGCAGTTGTCAAATCAATTGGGAGTAAGAGTATGGGCACCCAATGACTATTTGTGGGCGCATAGTGACGGGCAGTTTACCATTGGCCCCGGAAAATCCGTGCAGGTGGGTGGCAGAACTTTTTTCCGTGCGGTTTATCCTCATCAAGGCAAGTTCTTACCCTTTGATCCACAAGGCAATCCTTAAGAAAGAATAAAATATGAAGCAATTTACAAAATGGCCGTTTAACTGGTTCGGGTTCTGGGGCCCCTCGGTGGAAGAACCATTGTGGCCGCGTATGGACGTCTTTATTGATCCAGATTGGGATCCTCAAGAAAAGAGTGCAGTGCTGTCCTATCTCGATCGTGCCGTTGTGGTCACAATAGCGGGTATCCCTTCTACTAAATGTGGTATTTGTGGCGAGGACATTGGCAATCCCAGCGCGTACAAGTCCGATGGAGTCTGGCTCTGGCCTCTGGGATTGTCTCATGATGTTCGTCGGCACGGTGTTCGTCTGCCTGATCGGATGGTTGAGCACATGAGAAGGAACGGGTTTAAACCACCTGAGAATATCAAGGTTGATGTTCCCAATCTCCCTTGGCCTCCCTGATAAGCGGGAATAATTCTATTGCTTTAAGGTTTCAAGCAATGGTGTTGCACGAACTATTGATCAGAGAGCCCCTGGCGTTGAACCAGGGGCTTTTTTCTAACGCTCTTGGCAGATGGAGAGAGGTTAAGAATATTAGGCGTAGTATTAGTTTACGGGGTAGAGGTCAATTGAGAGGCGACGGAGGCGAGATTCGATTGTTGGTGCACACCGCATTCGTGAGCTGTCGGAAGCCTATCGCACGCTGCTTCCCGTAGGTTCTCGTGCGTCTGCGAAAGATGTGCTTCACTCACGGCTTGTGCTTTTCTCCCCTGTGGGTGCTGACGCGAGGAGCCCGTCGTCAATGATCAGTAGTCATCTGGGCCGTTGTTGATGTCCAGGGGGCAGTGATAGCCGAGCGAGAGGGCGATGGACCAGAAGATGCTGATGAGGACGACGTAGGTGGACATGGCGAAGACGCGGAGGAAAAAGCCGGCGAGGAAGTATTCCGCCTTGCGGATGCCGGTGATTTTTGAGAATTGCCAGCAGAGGTAGCCAAACCAGGGAATAGCATACGCGGCGCATGCGGCGGCGAGCAGGGACTTAAGCGAAAAGCCCATCGCAATAAGAAGGATGGGAAGCAGAAGGATGAAAAGAGCGGTGGTGCCGATCAGGTAGAGGAGAAGGGGGCTGATTTCCTTGCGGCGTCCGTGGTATCTGGGGCGCCTGGTTTTCGAAGGAGATGTTTTTCTGAGCATGGGTGTTCCCCGGGGCGGCAAGCGTGATGCGGATACTCAAGTGACTATAGCCGTTGGCAAGCCCTTTTTTATGGGAATTTGCGGCGACTTTTATGCAACGGCGGTGGTGCGATTTTCGGGAAGTAGGCCGGTGGGATGAACTAGGCACCTGGAAGACAAGACATGCTCACGAAGACGAGAGCATGGCACACTGTTTCGGAATTCAGGCTTCGCGGACTTTGGTTTGCATGCCGTCGACGGAGGTGACGCGGATGGGTGTGCCTGCGGGGATGAAGCCGGCTTCGGAGAGGCATTCGATGCGTTTGCCTTCGATTTTGCAGAAGCCGCCGGGCTTGAGGTCGGTGAGGGATTCGCCCTGGAGGCCGACGAGGTGTGCGCGGTCGGCGGCGGCGTCGGCGCCTGCGACGCCTTGCTGGGCGTACATGCCGGGTTCTTTGCCGCGGAGCATGAGGAAGTGGACCATGGGGCTTTGAGGCCAGTAGTTAAGACCGATGATGAGCATGACGGGGATAAGTGCGACGACGATGATGGCGGTGGCGAGGCCGAGGCGGGTATCGATCTGGAACATGAAGACGGTGCCGGTGACGAAGCTGACAGCGGCACAGATGCCCAGAAGGCCCGAGGCGGGGAGGATTTGCTCGAGGATGAAGAGGATGACGCCCAGGCCCAGGAGGGCGATGCCGAGGATGAGCATGAAGTTTGAGGACATGGGGAGGCCCAGGGTGACGGTTGAGCTTGAGTATAGGAGAGGGGGTGTAAAAAGAAAGCCGCGGCTTTTGAGGGCCGCGGCTTTGGATTGTGGCGATTGACGTGATTTACTTGCGGTCGAACTATTTACTTGCGGTCAAATTGGGCGTCGAAGGCGATGTTGGAGGGTTTGAAGTCGATTTTCTTGACGAAGGCGGCGGCTTCGGTTGCGCCGTGCTCGCGGTCCATGCGGCTGTCTTCCCATTCGACGGAGAGAGGGCCCATGTACTTGACGTCGTTGAGAGCGACGATGATGTCTTCAAACTTGATAT
>CAZGOM010000278.1:0-5860 GCA_964527265.1 uncultured Phycisphaeraceae bacterium
GTCGGCTCCAGGCTGAACATGAACACCGCCGCCAGCACCACCATTAAGAGCTGCATGAGAAAGCCCGAGGTGAACTGCGCCACAAAGCCCTGCACCGCTTCCGTGTCATACGCCACGCGGCCCACCAGCGACCCGACCGATTGCTTGTCGTAGTAGCTCAGCGAAAGCTGCTGCAGATGGTCTACCAGGCGGGCGCGCATGTCGAACGTGATCGCCGTACCCACGCGTGAGCCCAGGCGCCCGTTGATCAGGTTCACCACCGACCTCGCAATCTGGAGGCCTGCATACAGCAGCACCACGAAAAACAGCACCGTTACCGGGGCGTATTGCTCGCGCAACCGGTCAAGCTGCTGGCTGGCCAGCCCGCCGATCATCCCCGAATTCACGCCGGGGTGTGCCGCCTGGGTCGCCGGTCCGCCATCCGCCGCCGGTTGGGTCGCCGCGATGTCCGCCGCCGCCTTGGCCGCGGCATAGGCCGCATCATGGTTCTCCGTCTGCCCTAGCACATTGTCCACCAGGTAACGGATCAGCAATGGCGCAGTCATGTCCAGCGCGACGCCCAGCACCAGCAGTGCCATCATCACCGACGCCATCTTCCAGTACGGCCGCATCAACTGCATCACGCGCGAGAGCGCAGCCGAGCTCTTGGCCGCAAACGGCGAGCTCTGACCCGGATAGTCCAGCACGATGCCTGAAATCGTGCAGCGGCGCGGGTCGTTGCTGTCTTCGTCATCCAGCACAAACGCTTCTTTTTTCCGCAGTTGCTCAAGCCGTTTGTTGAGCCGTGCGAAGTGATACTTCGCTCCGTTGGAGTAACGCACGATGTCCAGCCACGTGCCCCCCACCTTCACTTGTAGGATGCCGGCCCCCACCACCGACGCGGTGCGGAATTCCTGCGCCTCTTCCAGTGTCACTGCGAATAGCGGCTTCTCCGGCTTCCGGTCGTCGTAGGCGAACACGCTCCCTTGCGTCGCAATCACCCACTGGGGGTAATACGCGCCATGAAGGTCGATGTCCGAATCCAGGGAGAGTTTGATCTGCTCCTGGCTGATGCCGGCTTGTGATAATGAATGAATGATCGCCTGAGGCGGTGTCGTAAGAAGTTTCATGTTGTATTTTCGGGGTTGGTCATCGGCCGTATGAGTGGGCCGCGAGTTTGCACTATTGGTGGTGAACCAAGCGAAGGCTGCGCCGAAGGCGCACTTTGAATCCATCCATGCGGGCTCCGGCAACCATGCCGATAGCCGCTGGACGGAAATTGACCGGAAGCATTTTTACCAGTTTGCCGCCCGTTGGCAACTATCCACCGGGGGAAAACCGTGTTCTGCGCTTCCGATTTAAATATCTGTAGAACCCTTGCCGGGTTCTTCCGCGCTGCACTTTCAGTTCACAAACTCATGCAAAAACCCCACGTTCATAAGCCAGTTCCCCCGTATTCACGGGATCATTCGCCAAGCAGGTATTAAGTTTCATTTCCACTCACTCCGCCGATTCCGGTATGGCTCATTCCATTCACAGTCCTGCGACTCACGAATGCAGCCAACACCAGAGCCCCGTCACCATCCCCACCGCGCACAGCAGCCACAAAATCCCAATGATCACTCCGCCCGCCCACTTGAATCCAGGACTTAATTCCACGCCCGCCTCTGCCTTCACCCGGCATTCCGCCATCACCTCCGCCGGGATCAAGCGCCTCACCGCCATCACCCCCAGCGGCACGATGATGATGTCATCCAGATACCCGATCACCGGCACCGGGTCCGGAATCAAATCAATCGGGCTCGCCGCGTACGCAATCACCGCCAGCGCAAGCGCCTTGGCATACCACGGCGTCTTCTCATGCCTCAGCGCCAGGTACATCACCGCCACCTCCCGCCGCAGGTGTTTGGTCTTCGCCTTCAGCCTTTGAAGAATATTCGGCTTCGCCTCTTCCATCCCCGCCATTCTAAATCCCATTCCCCCAACCAAGAAGTTACGATCTCCACCATGCAACACTGGCCCATCGCCCCCCTGCTCATTGACGATTCCGGCGCCCCCATCACCACCCGCGCCGCCTGGGATCGCAAAGCCGCGCATATCCGCTCCCTCTTTATCCAAACCCTCGGTCCCCGTCCGTCCTCCCAGCATTACTACGGCCACACCTCGCTCGGCTCGCGCGAAGTGGCTGGCATCACCATTCAAACCATCCGCCTTCAGCTCGACGTCAACGAATTCATGGACGTCTACCTTCTTCAACCCGCCGACCGAAACCTCTTGAACGGCCGCGCCGCGCTCGCCACCCACCAGACTTCCGACTTCGGCAAAGAAGAAGTCGCCGGCCTCATTGGCGACCCCAGCCAGGCTTACGGGCGCGAACTTGCCCTCCGCGGCTGGACGGTCGTCGCCGTCGACATCTTCGCCCTCCCCCATCTCTCTCTCTCCGGCGGCAAGGCCTACGACACCGACGCCCTCTACAAACGCTTCCCCGATTGGTCCGCCGTCGGCAAGATGGTTTCCGACCTTCAAATCACCCTCGACCTCATGGAACGCCTCCCCGCCACCCGCGGCCTCCCCGTCTCCACCATCGGCCACAGCCTCGGCGGCCACGGCACAATGTTCCTCGCCGTCTGCGACCCCCGCCCCGTCCAGACCGTCAACAACGCCGGCTTTATGCCTTTCTCCGACGGCATTGAACGCCACAATTTCTTCCGCGACGACGCCTACATTCACTTCAAGCACCAGGGCCTCAAGCGCAGCGTCCTTCACGGCCCCCGCCCCCTCTGGGACCTCCACGAATTGATCGCCTCCATCGCCCCGCGCCGCGTCCTGATCCTTGCCTCCGGCAATGACGATAACCTCCGCAGCCACAACGGCATCGCAGTCATGACCTCCCAGATCCACCAGCTTTATGAATTCCTTGGCCATAAATCCGCCTTCGCCGCCATACTTCACGCCGACGACCACACATTCCTCCCTTGGCACCGCGCCGCCGCCTATGCCTGGATGGAACAACTTTCCTGAATCCGGACGCTTAACCCTCCGCACGACTCTGCTCTGGTTAGCCCGAAACGTAAAGTGAAGGTGCTTGTCGGCTTGGCGGTACTCCGCATCAAGCCGACATCCCGTTGGACCGACAAATCACTGCACAAACCCATGTCCGCGTAATCTGCCATGCACCCTTGATCCCTCATGCCGCTCACCTCAACATGTCCAAGCAACCCGCCCGCCCGACAACCCGGGCGCACATGCTCACCTATTCCGCCAGTAGAAAATCACTGCACGCCCTTAAGCCAGAACACATAGTTCGTATTCTGCGGCCCGTCGTACGTCCACCCATCCACTCCGGAAAAGCTGCTGGTCCCGTAGTAACCCGACGTGTGAATACGCGATAGCGGATAAGACGTCACATTCGCGTCCCCTTCCCAGTTTTGCCACTTCACATGCCCATCCAACCACAGATTGTTCCCACCCACAGGCTGAAACGCACCCATCGGCTGCATGAAACTCCGACCGCCGTCGGTTCGATGCGTGACAATCGAGGACAAATCATTCGCATAACTGTTGCGATCCGACATCAACGGAAACGCGTTCAGCGGATCTCCCTGCACCACCAGCCCAGTCACTTGCTCCACCCCCGGTCCCGGCACCAGCTTCACAAAGCCCGCATACGGGTCCTTACTCACCCGGTTGGTCATAAACGTAAAGTAGCTCATCCCAGTCGACGGCCCCGCGGCATATTCACTGTTCAATAATGGGAAAACATACGACCACACATAGTTCATGCCGTACGCATTCGGCGCCGGGCTGTCCTTGAACACCGAGTACGTCGGACAATGCCGGATGCTGTTGGGCATAATGCCGTCCATGTAGGACGTGTCCCCCACCGTGTAATAATTAGGCGCCATGAAATACCACTGATCCGCCATCCGATGCACCCACATGTTATTGTCCGCCATATACACGCCATAGCCGATCCCCACCTGCCGCTGGTTGCTCGCGCATTGCACCCGCACAGCCACATGCCGCGCCTGTTGCAAACTTGGAAGCATCACCGCCAGCAGCACCGCGATGATCGAAATCACCACCAGCAGCTCAATAAGCGTAAAACCCAAACCACGACGCGATACTTGCAAATAAGACATGGCATCTCCCTTTTCCACAGCCAACGCCACCCGTCACCACGCAACGCATCAAACTTGACACCCAACTACTTGATTCACTTATACTACTACCTGATGTAAATTAACGTCAACAAAAATCTGACTCACCCCTTTGTCCACAATCCTACACACAAAAACTCAAACGAAAGCGCAAAAATGATCGTTTGGATCTGCACAGACATGGAAGGCCTCGCCGGCATCGACCACTGGGACCAGTGCTACGACCCCGACGACAATTCCCCCAAATACCGCTACGGCCTCCAGCAGCTCACCCTCGAAGTCAACGCCGCCGTCCGCGGCTGCTTCGATGCAGGCGCCACCGAAGTCCGCGTCCTCGACGGCCACGGCAGAAACCGCGGCAAAGGCTTCCTCAAGGACCTCCTCGACCCCCGCGCCAAACAAGTCCACATCTCCAGCTACAAACCCCTCCGCTGGGAAGGACTCGACGAAACCGTCGACGCACTCGCCTTCATCGGCCAGCACGCCATGGCTGGCACCTTGAACGGCTTCCTCGACCACACCGGCAACCCCAAAACCCTCTGCCGCCACAAAATCAACGGCCAGGAAATCGGCGAGCTCAGCGAGCTCACCCTCTACGCCGGCGCATGGGGCGTCCCCATCATCTACGCCTCCGGTGACGAAGCCCTCTGCGTCGAAGCCAAAACCCTCTTCCCCCACGTCATCACCACCCCCACCAAGCGCGGCACAGCCTGGGCCACCTGCGACCTTTACCCGCCCGACGAAGTCCGCAATAACATCCAGCGCGACATCGCCCAGGCCGTCAAGCTCACCGACAAATCCAAGGCATGGCGCGTCCAGGGCCCCATTGAAGTCGAAGTCGAATGGGCCTACACCGGCCTCGCCGACCAGATCGCCAAATACCCCGGCGTCCGCCGCCCCCACCCCCGCACCGTCCAATGGACCATCGACAAAGCCGAAGACATCTACGTCTGGCCCGGCTGATTCCTCTTCCCCTCATTCATTCATCCAAAACCTCGAGATCCCCCCATGACCACCCCCTTCACGCTCAACACTCACTACTACCAGCAATTCGACGCAGACCTCAAGCTCGACGTCCCCGGCGAAGGCTACGGCGGCTGGAAGCAGGCCCCCCTCACCTTCGACCGCGAAAACACCGCCCTCGTCGTCATGCACGCCTGGGACTGCGGCACGCCCGAGCAATACCCCGGCTGGTACCGCTGCGTCGAATACATCCCCCGCGCCAATAAGATCGCCGCCACCGTCTTCCCCCCCATCCTCGCCGCCGCCCGCGAAACCGGCTTCCGCGTTTACCACGTGGTCGACAGCGCCAAGCGCTTCGAAAAATTCCCCGGCCAGCAGCGCGCCGCCGCCCTCGACAAATCCACCCCCGCCCCCCGCCAGTGGCGCTCCAATGCCAACATCGGCCCCAACTGGTCCAATCTCCACAAATTCCGCTCCGAAAACGTCTTCGTCGGCAAGCACAACGAAGCCGACGTCGCCGAAGGCTTTAAAAACACTGGCTTCATGAAAGACGCCGTCGCCCATGGCGATGAAGGCATCGCTGAAAACGCCAATCAGCTCTTTGGCCTCTGCGAAGCTGACAAGATCAGCCACCTTGTCTACATCGGCTTCGCCATCAACTGGTGCCTCCTCCTCTCCCCCGGCGGCATGCACGACATGTCCAAGCGCGGCTTCATGTGCTCCGCCATCCGCCAGGCCGTCACCGCCGTCGAAAACAA
>CAZGOM010000279.1:0-1976 GCA_964527265.1 uncultured Phycisphaeraceae bacterium
GACGATCGTGTCGCCTTTGGCAAACGAAGTCTGAGTCATGAAAACAAGTCTTATGTATGACCTTGCGTCGATTACACGACGAAAACCCGGTCATCTCAAAAAAACAAAATCCCCTAAGTCACATCAAACCCGGCTGGAAACTCCAGCCACGAAACACAACACGATTCTTACTCTTTGCTGTGTGGCAGTTCAACCCCGACATTCAATTCACGCCGACCTGAATCTGCCTGCACACATTGTAGACCGCCCCGCGCAGGATGCAAGCCTCTATCTACAAATTGTGTACATACTCATCCCCATCCAAAACAATCCGGCTTCCCTTTCTTCAAAACAACCGCCTCTTCAACACCCATTCACATCACCTTTGGCAACACCCCAGCCAACACCTCATAGCTCTTCTCCAATGCCTGCGGGATCACCCTCACATTCCCCACCACCTCCATGAAATTCACATCCCCAGCCCAGCGCGGCACAACATGAATATGCAAATGCCCCGGCACCCCCGCCCCCGCCGCACGCCCAATATTGATCCCCACATTCACCCCCTGCGCGTTATACGCCTCCTTCAATAACCGTTCCCCCAGCGCCACCAATTCCATCAGCCCCGCACGCTGCTGCGCCGTATATCCATTTAAATCCGGCACATGCTCCGGCCTCGCCACCAGTAAATGCCCATTGCAATACGGATACTTATTCATAAGCAGTCCCCCCCGCTCATCATTCAGCAGCACCAGGTTCCGCTTTAATTCCCCCGCCTCCTTCACCCCCACCGTGTTCGCCAGGTTGTCACACAAAAAACAACCCGTCGACGCCCGCGCCTTCTCCGCAGGTTGCGCCTCGATATTCACCACATAATCCATCCGCCACGGCGCCCATAATCTCTCTTGCGTCATAAATCTCAGTCTAACCCTTCATATCCAAATTCGAACACTCCAATCTCACCAAATCCCTTGATTCATGTTTTCACCTCGATTCCACCCCACTTTTCTCAATCCAGCGAAAAAATCTCAGCCTTTTAGCGCGAATGAGTCTCAACAACATCCTTTTTCTCCTTATCTTTACGATCCTTGGAATTGAGACTCAGTTTCCCTACTCTTCAGGGCCACCTATGCAACTCAATAAACGCGCCTTCACACTCATCGAGCTCCTCGTCGTCATCTCCATCATCGCTCTCCTCATCGGCATCCTCCTCCCCGCCCTCGGCAAAGCGCGCGCCTCCGCCCAATCCGCCAAAAGCCTTAACAACACCAAGCAAATGGGCACCGCCGTCAGCTACTACCACAACGACAACAAACACACCTACCCCATCCACTCCTTCGCCTCCGGCGGCTGGAGCCCCGGTTCGCCCTTCGTCACCGAAGAAGCCAGCAAATATCCCTTCCTCGGCGCCGCCCCCGGCACCCTTACCTGGGCCGGCGGCACATGGCCCGGCCCCAGTCCCAGTCCTCTCCCCACCGTCCGCCCCAGCTACGCAGACTACCTCTACTCCTACCTCGGCACCCACCAGGTCTACACCAGCCCCTTCGTCGACGCCGCCACCACCTGCCGTAACAGCACCGTCCTCCTCATGAACAAAACCATGCTCCACCCCGAAGCGCGCTTCAAGGGCGAGCAGTTCCGCTACGGCGGCTACGGCTATAACTTCCAATACCTCGGCAACGGACGCCTCGTCTCCGGCAATGCCTACTTCGCAAAACTCGATAAAGACATCACCAAACCCGTCGACACCGTCGTCATCGGCGACACCGCTGGCTCACCACAGGGCGCCGCTCAATACGCCATCGATCCCCCGCTCGGTAGCCTTGACCTGGGCTCCAAAGGCTCCCGCCAAACCGGCTCCGTCGCCTTCCCCGGTAATCTTTACTATCAGGGCGGTTCTGACCCCGTCACACATGAAGAAACTGTCCGCTCACGCCCCGCAGAACGAAACAACGGCGTCGCAAACTTCACCTTCGCAGACGGCCACGGCGCAGGAC
>CAZGOM010000279.1:2076-5857 GCA_964527265.1 uncultured Phycisphaeraceae bacterium
GAACGAAACAACGGCGTCGCAAACTTCACCTTCGCAGACGGCCACGGCGCAGGACTCACACTCAACCAGGTCGACGACTACAACTCCGACGGCATCAAAGACAACGGATACTGGAACGGCAAAGGCGACCACTCCGTCAAGTAACTCACCCCATCAATCTGCTTGATCCCCACACCGCAACGCTCTCAAGAGAGCGTTGCTTTGTTATCTGCCATTGATCAAAAAGCATTCGTCTTTTTCAATGCCTCCGAGGTATGCTTACCTTTCCACCAACTTTTCAAAGGGGGGCTACATGTCAACCATTCTTCCACCCACGTACCTCATGCGTCCATTCGTAATGATTTGCGTGGTCGCGGCCGTCCTCATGCTCAACTCCATAAGCTCACAGGCGCAAGCTCCGGCACCTCCGGGAAAAAATGCTCAGACTGATTTCGCCGGTACCAAACTTGTCGATGTTCTGGGAAACCCCATTAACGACATCACCTACACCTACCTCCCCGGTCCCCACCCTCTTTACTCACTTGCGTATTCGCGCGAATCGGGCCGAATCATACTTCTTCCGGCCCTCAAAGACCTCGACCGTGTCCTCATCAAACACGCCGATTTTGAGCTGGTCGCCAGGGCCTCAGAGCTTAGCTTCGCTCTCGCCCGGAAAACCCGCCTTCCCGTCGTCATCAATGGCCAGAAAGCCGCAACCGTCACCGGGCGCGTCGTCGATGATGAAGACAAGCCCGTCCAGGGAGCTTTAGTATGGCTCTCCGCACCCGCTTTTGATCCAAGCCCCTTCACCCCGCAGGTCTTTGTGAGAACCGACTCACAAGGCAAATTCACGATCGCATACGCTGAATTTACTGATGGCCCCGTACGCGGCGTGCAATTGGGCGTCGCGCCCAACAAGTCAACCGGCCTCTTCCCGGTCTTTGCATTCGCCGTGCACAACCGCCCACTTGAAATCAAGCTCAAGAAAAACCCGATCAGAAAATTCACCCTGCTCAACACTGCGGGCAAACCCTACGCGCTCAAACAACCCCAGGCTGGCCTTTGGATTGAATGGCGAGACAATTCAAACTATCTCCTGAGCTCCATGCTAGTGCCGGCTTCCAATGAAATTCAACTGCCCGATGGCTGGTTCAACGTCTTCGACAGTGAAGAGTTTTCCGCAACCCCTCTCGAAGTGCAGGGAAACCTCCCTGCTGAAATAAGTTTCCAGCTTCTAAAGCAATCCCGCGCCGCGGCTAAGCGCCCCAAATCCACCATGCCCATCGCCGTCCAGGTAACCATCACCGACGTCAACGGATACCCGATTAAAAACAAACCCTTTTGCATCCTCGCCCCCGATGGCAAATGGATCGATTCAGGCCGCACCGACGACTCGGGCAAAGCGCGCGTCGCCATCCCCAAGCTCGAAAACTTCACCATTGGCGTACGACTTCTAACCTCTCCGGAGCAGGATCCACGCCTGCGCGCCGTTGTTGTTCTGCACGAAAGACAAAGCACCAACACTTCCGTTCGTCTCTCTTACAACGCTTGGGAGGAACGCATGATCGATGAACTGCGCACCCTCCAGCGCCTCGCCTTTCAGGACGCCCTGGGCAACCCCCTTCCTCAGGGCACGCTTGTCACTCTTCCCGCCGACCCCAAACCCATCACTCTCACGCTTGATGCCGCCGGCACCGTTGACGCCAAGCAACTTGCCGACGCTTACCGCCCCGGCTTCAAAGTCTCTCACCCCGACTACGGCTCCGCCGTCGTCAACCAACTCTGGGACGGTGCAAAATCCTCACCCATCCGCCTCCCCCTGGTTTCCAACACCGACAGCAAAGACCCCTTGGTGGTCGCCGGCATCGTCCTGGGTCCCGATGGCAAACCCGCCCCGAACGTCGCCGTCCTCGCAGGCTTCCCTGATCCTCGATCCTCAGCCCCACCTGCTTCGCAGCTCAAATCCCGACTCACCCTTGCGCTGACAAACCCCGACGGTTCCTTCCGCGTCCGCACCGCCGAACTCTCCTCCCAGGAAGCACAGAATCGCGAGACTCAGCCCCAGGCTTTCACCGCTGTCCCGCAAAATCGCCGCTTCATGCCTTGGGACGGCGTCACGACATCCGACACTAAGCTTGCTATCACACTCCGCAAAGCCGACCGCGACCTGACCCTTACCTTCCACGATCAGGATGGCCAGCCCGCATCTATTTCGGATTACGCCGTCACCGCCACAAACGACGCTGGACAAACCCTCTTCACCGCACCTCCGGGCTGGCTTGACCCTTCAGGCAAAACCCCTCTTGCCGACGGAACCTATGTCTTCCACAACCTGAAATACAATTTCACATCGCTCCTCAGCGTTGACGCCCAAACTCCCCTGCAATCCGTCGTGGCGCCTGATGCTCCCCTCACCCTCGTCGGCACCGTCAACGATGCCGTCACCGGGAAAACCCTCTCAGGCGTGCTTTTCCTTGTCGTTAATGGAGAGATGCACCACACCACCGAATGGGGCGCTCTTCCACCAGCCTCCCTTTTGGCGCTCAACTCCCTCAAAAACCCCATCACCGTACCCGACGGCCTCCCTGAAGAACTCAAAAATACCCCTGACCTCAAACGCGCCTTTGTCACCGATGAGCTCGGCCAATACCGCTTCCAGCCCCGTGCGCTCCTCAACGGTCGATGGGCCACTCGCTTCTTCGTTTATAAACATGGCTATGTCCCTGTCGAAGTCACCATCCAGCGTCCGGATAAGGCGACAGAAGGCATCTTGGAGCAGTTGCCCATCAAGCTCACCCCCGCCGGGTACATTGATATCTCCTTCCCCCCCGGCCCAGATGGTAAGCCCCGCAAACCCGTTCGCTTCGCCAATGACGCGCCTTACTGCGCCATCTATTTCGATATCCCCGGCCAACCCTCTCTAGTTGAGTCGATAGAGGAATTCCCAGACGGAATCGTCAACTCCATCACGAAGATTGACCTCCCTTTCACCATCGAACTCCAGGATCGCAAGCTCATCCTTCCCGCCGGCATCCCCATCCGCTTCCAGATCCGCTATCAATCCAACGAAGCAGGCATCAACACAACCCAACGCCTCTACTACGAACTCCCTGATGGCCCCGTCACCCTCAAGCCTGGCGAAATCCGCAAAGCAATCCTCACCGCCAAACCCATCATCAGGCGCCCTCATCGCTTCGTCTCACCCACCGGCACGCCCCTTAATTGCAGTTGGGTCAACGAGCTCATGCTCTCCGATTCCGACCGTTGGAACTCCCTCAACACCTATAGTGACGATCAAGGCGTCTTCGATCTCCCCCGCCTCGAAGGAAAACCCCTCACCCTCGGCATTCAAATGAGCCGCACCATGCGTGACGGCATACGCCTTGAACTTCCCCCCATCACCAACTCCGGTGGCATCGTCGACATCAAACTCACCCAGGAACAGTTCGACATCCTCTCCGCAAAGAAAATCGTGACAATCGCTCCCCCCTCACGCATCATCCGCCGCGACTGACAAACGGGTCTGAGAATTTTTGCGGGCTGCCCTGCTGACCTCCTCTCCATAAGCGAAAGGGCTGGGGTGAGGGTGTTCTTCATATGACTTCTTTTTTCTGCCCTGTACGAAAAAATTGTCACACCTTGATAAACGATTCATCCCATCCCCCCACCAACGACGCCCATAAGGGCGTCGTTCTTTTTTCACACCTCTTCCACATCCTTCACATCTCAATCAATTCCCTTGACCACAATTCCTAACTGATGTACAAGTAGTACAACAGTTGCAACACCGGGCACAACTCAA
>CAZGOM010000280.1:0-5849 GCA_964527265.1 uncultured Phycisphaeraceae bacterium
ACAGAACCAGCTGGCCGTACCGCTTGCTGAAGCGGCGGCGGATGATCCGCTTGTTCGACGCCTTGTCAGGCTTACGGGTCTTGCCACCCTTGGACAGAACACCCGTCGGTGAGGACGGAGGGCGGTTGCCCTTGCTGCGGCCCGAACCGCCACCCATCGGGTGACATTCGTGGGTCATCGCCATACCGCGAACGGTCGGACGAACACCCTTGTGCCGGTTGCGGCCAGCCTTACCGAGCTTGACGTTCTGGTGATCCGAGTTGCCCACCTGGCCAATGGTGGCCAGACATTCAACCGAGACTTGGCGGATTTCGCCGGAGGGGAACACGAGGGTTGCCCAGCCGGCTTCTTTGTTGGTCAGGCGAGCGTAGGTGCCGGCGGACCGGCACAGCTTGCCACCCTGCCCGGCGATGATTTCCACACAGTGGACGTTCAAGCCGGAGGGGATGAACTTCAGAGGCATCGAGTTGCCGGCCTTGGGCTCGGCAGCTTTCTTGCTGCTGATGATCTTGTCGTTGTCGGTCAAACCCACGGGGGCGATGATGTAACGGACTTCGCCGTCGGCATACTTCACCAGTGCGATGTTCGAAGAGCGGTTGGGGTCGTACTCGACGCCCACAACAGTCCCTTCCACTTCAAACTTATTGCGCTTGAAGTCGATCACACGGTAGGCCTGCTTGGCGCCGCCGCCGATGTGCCGCTGGGTGATCACGCCGTGGTTGTTGCGCCCGCCGGTCTTGGGCTTGGGCTGCAGGAGTGACTTCTGGGGGCTGTGCTTGGTCACTTCGGTGTGCATGTTCACCGAGGCGTTGCGCCGGCCGGCCGAGGTTTTCTTGTAGATGCGAATCGTCATGACGTTTTCCTAATTTCTTGCTGCTCGTTTACACAGTGCTTATGGGGCGCCGGGTTTTAGAACAGGTCGATCTTGTCCTCGGGGTGCAGGCTGACGATGGCTTTCTTCCAGTTGCTTTCTTTGCTGTCGCCGAACTTGGTCTTGTAGCTCTCGCCCTTGCGCACCTGAGTGCGGACCTTGGTCACGCGAACCTTGTAAAGCTCAGAGATCGCCTTCTTGATATCTTCCTTCTTCGCCTTGATGTCGACGATGAAGGTGTACCGGGCCTTCCCTTCGGATTCCCAGTTGCTCTTTTCCGTGATGAACGGACGCTTGATGACTTGAGTGGCTTCCATGTTTACTTGACCTCTTTCGCCGCACCGGCGGCCTGAGTGCTGGCAGAAGCGCGTTGAATCCAACCGGCCAGCGCCGACTTCTCGGCCAGGAAGAACCGGTGGTTCAGAAGATCAAAAACATTGATTTGATCGATCAGCGTGAGGGAAACCTGATCCAGGTTCTTGGCTGACTTTGCTTCGGAGGTCCGGGTGTCGCCGAGGGCAACAAGCACCGAACGATCGATCTTGAGGGTTTCGAGAAGTGTTGCGAATTCTTTGGTGCTGGGCTTCGTGAAGCTCAGCGCGTCAATCAGCTTGATTTCGTTATCGACGGCCTTCGCCAGGAGAGCATTGCGATTGGCCAGCTTGCGCATCTTGTCAGGCATGTCCTGACGGAAGGAGCGGGGCTTCTTGGAGTGCCCGCGACCGCCACCCTTCATGATGTTGGTGCGGATCGCGCCACGGCGGGCGTTACCGGTATGCTTCTGCTTGTAAAGCTTTTTGGTCGAGCCTTCGATTTCGCCGCGGCCCTTGGTCTTGGATGTTCCCAAGCGGGCATTCGCGTGATATCGGACATAGGCTTGCTTGAGGAGACCGGGGCGAACTTCGCCACCGAGGAGATCGGCGTCCACTTTCAGGACATCGACCTGTTCTCCTTTGAGGTTGTATACGGGGATTTCAATCATTGATTCCACCTGCTTCTTCACTATTCCCTCATGCTGGGCCAAAAGCCCACTGAGGATGACCTTAAAGTCAAGTCGTGCCCTGATGTCGTGGCCAGATAGTATCCGTATCAGCGGCACGCTCGTTACGAACGAACGTGTTAGCTTCGGGACTTATCAGGCCTTGGCCTTCCGGGCCTTGGTCTTATACAGACGAACCGCTTCCTTCACCATGAGCACACCCTGGTTCGCACCGGGGACTGGACCCTTGATCAAAAGAAGATTCTTTTCCTTATCCTTACCCACAACCTCGAGGCTGCGGATGGTGACAACTTCGCCGCCCATGCGACCGGGCATCTTCTTGCCCTTTTTCGGACGACCAGAGTAACCACGGTTAGTGGCATGGCTGGCGATCGAACCGCCCGAACGATGCTTGCGTTCCGTGCCGTGCGAGGCGCACAACCCACCGAAGTGGTAGCGCTTCATGACACCGGCAAAACCCTTGCCCTTGCTGTTGCCGACCACATCGACGAACTTCGTGCTGTCGAAGAGGTCAACAGTAAATTCCTGCCCAAGCGAGATGCCATCCAGGTCCTTAGCTTCCATGCGCACTTCCTTGTGGAAGCGCTTGGGAGCCAGACCGGCCGCGGCGTCGTGCCCGATGACAGGAACCGTTGAGTTCTTGGGATTCAGATCTTCAAACGCGATCTGGACGGCCGCATAGCCATCCTTCTCGGGGGTTTTGATCTGGCTGACAAAGCAGGGCCCGAGCTGCACGACAGTGACGGGAACGCTGTTCCCAGTCGCGTCGTATACGCGAGTCATGCCAATTTTCCGACCTATGAGCGCAGCTTTCATTCTTCTTTACCTCCCAGGAGTAAGGCTTTCGCCTTGGTGACCACCCCATACGGGGCCAGGTCGTTTTCCTGATTGATTGAGTTCTTTAGTGAGTTACTTAGGCCTTGATCTTGACGAACACACCAGCGGGCACAACCAGCCTGTTAAGGGCTTCGACCGTGCGGGCGTTGGGGTCACGAATATCGATAATGCGCTTGTGCGTCCGGATTTCGAACTGCTCGCGCGACTTCTTGTCGATGTGGGGAGAGCGGAGAACGGTGTACTTTTCAATGCGGGTTGGGAGCGGAATCGGACCAGCAACCTTGGCATTCGTGCGCTTGGCGTGATCTACGATCTCGCGGGCCGAGGCGTCGAGGGCCAGGTGATCGTACGCTTCCATCCGAATTCGAATCTTACCTGTGGTCATCGTTGTACTCGTCCCGATTAATCTACTTCTTTACTTTCCAAGCCCCCGCTCGGTGCAGGGGTAGAGGGGAATACTTTACCCAACCCTAGCAATTTGTCAAGTCCACTCGTTCTTGTCGCCATTTCCGGGTCCCATATTCCGGCCCGAAGTCGGACTGAGCCTTGCCCGCGCTCTCGTAAAACCCCCTACCGCCCACCACCGCTATCCCCCTTCTTTTAAGATCTCTTCTCACTTCTTCACCCTCCACAGCGTCCCCAATATTGAAGTCTTTTCCCCCTCCGCCGCCTGCTGGTAATACACAGTGAATATTGTTCCGTCCTCCAGCTCCACGGACGCCGGATATCCCAGATCCCCGTTTAGCGCATCTTCCCTCACCGCAATCACGCTCTCCACCGGCCACGTCTCCCCGTTGTCATACGAAAACGCCACCCTCTGCCCGTACGGCTTAAAACGGTGCCCATAGCTCACCATCAGCCGCCCATCCTTCAGCCGCAGCAAATGTGCCGGCTTCCCCACAATCCCGCTCGCCTTCGGCTTCGTCCACGTCACCCCCCCATCCGTCGACCGGTTGAAATACAGAACCCCCTCCCGCTGCGCCGCCTCCACGCTCGTCACCTTCTTCACCTCATGCCGATACACCCCCACCAGGCTCCCATCCGCTGCCTGCACCACGTGCGGCTCGCACAAATAACTCAATTCGCAATCCGCCGCCTCCGTAAACATCGGAATCCGCCCCACAATCCACCAGCTCTTCCCTCTATCCTTCGACTCCTCGTATGTCAGCATGTCTGCACGTCCCACATCGTTGTAGCTCTGGTTTCCCAGATACCCCAGTCGCCCATTCTCCAATTCAATCGGCCCGTGGGGCGCGCTTCCCGTCGTCCGCACCGTCGGGCTCCAGGTGCGCCCCCCATCATCCGAACTCCTCAGAAAATGCCCCCGCAGCCATTCCTGCCGCACCGTCCCCGGATTCGCCCACATCTGCCTGTCTGCCGGCGTCACCGTGTCATATTTCGCCTTGTACATCGCCTGCTTCTCGGGCTTCAAGCTCTTCCAGTAATCCCCCACCGAGTAATCCAGCGTGAACCACGTTACAAAAAGCCGCCCATCCTTGGTGCACATCAGCCCCGCATCCCGGTCATCCAGCGGCGAGTCATTCACCGTCTCCGGCGCTCCCCAAGTCTTTCCCCCATCCCCCGACCGCACGATCTGCGTCTTCCCAAACGGACAAATATGCCCATCCCGATCCCCTGAAAATGCCACAATCAGCTCTCCCGAAGGCATCTTTGCCGCGCTGGGCCAAGCCAGATATTTCCCCGCCACCCGCGCCACCACCACATGCGACAAAATCTCGTATTCCACAGCTATTTCCTTCCTGATGATTTCCATGCCTAAACCCACAAGGCCAAGTAGCCTAATCACCCCATCCCTGAAACTTTCAGACCCCAAACCATCTCTGCGACTTCCGCTTTTCCGCTTCTTGCCTAAACCACCAAACCCAAGACCCTAGACCCAACCCCTCTTCCAGCTATACTGTTACCTCCTTACAAAGCCTCAGGAGCCCACCATGTCAACCATCGTCAAAGGCCTCGCATACGTCCTCGGCGACGACATCGACACCGATCAGATCATCCCCGCCGAATTCCTCTCCTATAACCCCTCCGACCCCGCCGAACGCAAATACTTCGGCATGTACGCCATGGTCGGCGTCCCCCCCGCAGGCGCAGGCCTCCCCAAGGGCCACACCAAATTCGTCGAAGAAGGCCAGTACAAATCCAAATACAAGATCATCATCGGCGGCAAAAACTTCGGCTGTGGCTCCTCCCGTGAGCACGCCCCCCTCGCCATCGCTGAAGCCGGTGCCTCCGTCGTCATCGCCGAGTTCTACGCACGCATCTTCTTCCGTAACTGCGTCAACGGCGGCTACCTCCTCCCCTGCGAATCCCCCGTCCCCCTCGTCACCGAAATCAAAACCGGCGACGAACTCGAAGTCGAAATCGAAAAGGGCGAGCTACGCAACCTCACCACCGGCAAGTCCTACAAGTTAAATGCCCTCGGCGATGTCAAACCCATCATCGATGCCGGCGGCGTCTTCGCCTACGCCCGCAAATCCGGCATGCTCAAAGCAAACGCCTGAGCCACCTTCCTCCAATTCCTAAACTCTTAACTCTCACTTCTTGACTCGGGACTCACGACCCGGGACTCGGGACTTCTCCAAGGACCCCCATGGACCCCACCTACCTCCAATCTAAACACGCCGCCGGCCTGAGCTGGAAAGATTACATCGCCACCGGTACCCCCGACCAGCAGGCCAACTGGAACAAGATCTACAACCAGGCCGTCATCACCCCTGAGCAATCCACCCTCATCAAAGGCTTCACCCGCCAGGTGAAGGTCCTCGCCCTCTCGGGTATCTGGTGCGGCGATTGCGTCCAGCAATGCCCTCTGGTGCAGAAAATCGCCGACGCAAACCCCGGCCTCATCGACATCAAATGGCTCGACCGCGACATCCACGCTGACCTCCAGAAAACCCTCCGCATCTGCGGCGGCAACCGCGTTCCCGTTTTCGTCTTCTGCGCCGAAGACTACGAACTCGTCTCCTGGTACGGCGACCGCACCCTCTCCCGCTACCGCGCCATCGCCCAGCGCCAGCTCGGCCCCTCCTGCCCCCTCCCCGGCGCACCCGTCAGCCAGGACGAACTCTCCGCCACCCTCCAGGACTGGCTCGACGAAGTCGAACGCGTCAGCCTCCTCCT
>CAZGOM010000281.1:0-5792 GCA_964527265.1 uncultured Phycisphaeraceae bacterium
GGGGAGATGGTGACCAAGCCGTTTGTGTTCAAGGGTAAGCAGCTTGAGCTGAACATGGCGACATCAGGGGCGGGGTTTATCCGGGTGGAGGTGCAGGATGAGAACGGCAAGCCGTTCAAGGATTACGGGTGGGAGGATTGCGGGGAGTTTTACTGCGACAAGATCTCGCAGGTGATCAAGTGGCAGGGGAGCCCGTGGGTGAGTGCGCTGGAGGGGAAGATTGTGAGGCTGCGGTTTGTGATGAAGGATGCGGATTTGTATTCGATGAAGTTCGAATGAGCGAGAAGAGCCTGCGGGCTGCAGTTTGGGCGCAGAAGAGGGGAATGGCGGTTTTGTTGGAGCAGCGATGTTGCTAAAGTGTCTGGGAATGTCCAGGCAGGAACCGCACGGCTCAGCGAACACGCTGAGCCGTGGTGGTTAAGGAATGAGCTTTTTTGCGGATACGCTTGGTTTTCCCGCCATTGAGCTTTAGGAAACAAACGTGATCGACTTCACACAATCGGCTGGCGCTTCCCCGCTTTTGCATACGGTCCCCCGTCATGAAGTGGAGCGGTTCCTATCGTGGATGAGGGATGCGAAGCCGGTGATCGAAGCGCCGCCGGATGGGGCGGGGTGCCCTGCGCCTGAGGGGGATGCGAGGTGGGCGCCGGATGCGGTGCGCACGGGCATCTGCGGGGTGGTGAGTCCGCGGGTGGTGAGGCTGAGGGATGGGGGATATCGGTTGTATTACACGCAGATATTGCCGCGCGCCGGGTTTGCGGCGGGGGCGAATGATTATGGAAACGCGTCGACGCGCATCCTGAGCGCGGCATCTTCCGACGGGGTGAGCTGGACGCTGGAAGCGGGGGTGCGCCTGTCTTCACAGCAGGGTGGGGCGGGGGAGTTTCGCGTGGCTTCCTCGGAAGTGGTGCCAGTGGGCGGCGGCGAGCGGATGCGGATGTATTACGAATGCTGCCCGGGGACGCAGTCAGAAGGGAACTCGATCCGAAGCGCAGTGTCGGAGGATGGGGGGCTGACGTGGAGCGTGGAGCCGGGGGCGCGGATTGATGATGGAAACAATTACATGGCGCCGCGGATTGTATTTTTGGAGGACGGGCGATGCCGCTTATATTGCTGCCGGAATGGAACGGGCATCGTGAGCGCGATTTCAAATGATGGGGTGACGTTCAATCTGGAGGCGGGGGTGCGGATTGCGCAGGACGGGAAGTATGACGGAGTTGCCGCGTTTGCGTGCGACATTCTGCGGATGGAGGGGGGAGAGTATGTGATGTACTACGCGGGATATGCCGCGGCGAACCGGGCATATATTCTGCGGGCGGTGTCCGAGGATGGCTTGAAGTGGAAGAAGGAAGCCGAGCCGGTGATGAGCCCGGTGGGACCGGGGAGCGGGGCGTGGGATGCGGTGAAGTGTTCGGAAGTTTCGTTGTATCGCTTGCCGGCGGGACCCGACGGGAAGCATGTGTACCGCATGGTATATGAGGCTTGCGACGGAACGGCAGCGGGGGAACGCGGAGTGTGGCGTATCGCGGGAGCGACGGGGGCGGTGTAGGTTGTCGGAGGGATGCCGATCGCAGAGACGGTGATTCATGCGACGGGTAAATTGATTACTCGGATCGTTTTCGCATTTGAAGACGACCCTCACCCCCAGCCCTCTCCCTGAGGGAGAGGGGGCGAGATCAGAGGTGGTGTGTTGTCGTATTTAGCCGAAGCGGCCGGTGACGTAGTCTTCGGTTTCGCGGCAGTGGGGTTTGGTGAAGATTTCGACGGTGGGGCCGTATTCGATGAGGCGGCCGAGGTACATGAAGGCGGTGTAGTCGGAAGCGCGGGAGGCCTGCTGCATGGAGTGGGTGACGATGAGGACGGTGTAAGTGCCTTTCAAGCCCTGGATGAGGTCTTCGACCTTGCCGGTGGCGATGGGGTCGAGGGCGGAGCAGGGTTCGTCCATGAGGAGGACTTCGGGTTCGGCGGCGATGGCGCGGGCGATACAGAGACGCTGCTGCTGGCCGCCGGAGAGAGAGAGGCCGGATTCGTGGAGGCGGTCTTTGACTTCATCCCAGAGGGCTGCGCCGCGCAGAGAGCGTTCGACCGTTTCGGCGAGGATGCGTTTGTCGCGGACGCCGTCGATGCGGAGAGAGTAGACGACGTTTTCGTAGATGCTCATGGGGAAGGGGTTTGGTTTCTGGAAGACCATGCCCATGCGCTTGCGGAGGTTGATGACGTCGACGCCGGGCTTGTAGATGGAATCTCCATCGAGGCGCATATCGCCGCCGATGCGGACGGTGTCGATCATGTCGTTCAAGCGGTTGACGGAGCGGAGGAGGGTGGATTTGCCGCAGCCGGACGGGCCGATGAGGGCGGTGACTTTACCCTTGGGGATGGCCATGTTGACATCGAAGAGGGCCTGTTTGCTGCCGTACCAAAGGCAGAATTTTTCGATCTGGAGGACATGGGTTTCGTTTTTGATCTGTGGATGCGTGTCAGTGTCGACGCGCTCACCGGCGGCAATGGCGGCGAGGCGGTTTTTGCGAAGTTCGAGGCCGGGTGTGGGTTTTAGGGTGGTCATGTTATTTGTTTTTCAGCAGTGGGCTGATTTAAGCGCTGCCCATGCGGCGCTGGAGTTTTGCGACAAAGAGGCGGATGAGGATGTTGATGACGAAAAGGAGTGCGATGAGGACGAGGATGCCAGCCCATGCGAGCTTGCGTTCTTCGGGGTAGGGGCCGGTGGCGTAGGAGAAGATCTGGACGGTGAGGGAGGGGAAGGGTTGGTTTGGGTTTGTGGTGAGGAGGCGGCTGCCGAGGGCGGTGAAGAGGAGGGGAGCGGTTTCACCGGCGACGCGGGCGATGGCCAGGACGATGCCAGTGACCATGCTGCCTGTGGCGGCGGGGAGGACGACGGTGAAGATCATCTGTGCCTTGGTGGCGCCTAAGCCGATGGATGCTTCGCGGTAGCTGTTGGGGACGAGTTTGAGCATTTCCTCAGTGGTGCGGGCAATGATGGGAATCATGATGAAGGCGAGGGCGAGCGCGCCGGCGTAGCCGTTGAAGTGTCCCATGGGGACGACGACGAGTTCATAGCCGAGGATGCCGATGACGATGCTGGGCACGCCGCCGAGGACATCAGCGAAGAGGCGTGCGGGTGAGGCGAGTTTGGAGCCGGCTTCGTATTCGGAGAGGAAGATGCCGGCGAGCATCCCGACGGGAATGCCGACGCAACTGGCGAGGCCGATGAGGATGAGTGTGCCGACGACGGCGTTCTGCATGCCGCCGGGAGCGCCTTCCATGCCGTGGGGGATGGGAAGCTTGGTGAAGAAGCTGAGGCTCAGGGAGCCGATGCCGATGGAAAGAAGGTAGGTGAGGACGGCTGCGAGGGTGGCGAGGATGGCGACTGCGGCGGCGATGCAGAGGGCGCGCATGATCTGGCTGTGTCCGCGGGTGATGCGGGCGAAGAGCGGATGGGAGCGCGCTTGTCTGCGTGTGGTGAAGCCGGGTTGTTTTGAGTTGGCGGTCATGAAGTTTTCAGTGGGATCAAGTGGAAGCGGAGGTCCGGCCTCCCTTGCCGACGACGAGGTAGCGGGCGACGACGTTGAACAGGAGGGACATGACCAGGAGGATGAGCGCGACTTCGGTGAGGGCGGCGCGGTGGACGTCGGTGACGGCTTCAGCGAATTCGTTGGCCAGGAGGCTGGACATGGTCTGGGCGGGGGCGAAGAGCGAGGCGCTGATGCGGTTTGCGTTGCCGATGACCATGGTGATGGCCATGGTTTCCCCGGAGGCGCGTGCGAGACCGAGGATGACGGCGCCAAAGAGGCCCGAGCGCGAGTATCGGAGCATGCCGACGCAGGTTTGCCACCATGTGGCGCCGAGGGCGGCGGTGCCTTCGATCTGGGCGCGGGGGACGGCCCTGAGGACGTCGCGGCTGACGGCGGTGATGATTGGGAGGATCATGATGGCCAGGACCAGACCGCCGGCGAGCATATCGCGGCCAGTGAGGGGGATCTGGCGCATGACGATTTCATTGCCGATCTGGACTTTTTCGTAGAGCATCCAGTCGAGGCCTGGGATGTGGGAGACGCCGGAGGCGATGATGGGTTCGATGCCACGGAAGTAGACTTCGGGCTGTTGGGGAGTGCCTTCAAAGGTGAGGGCCCAGCCCAGGAGGTTTGAGGAGAGCCAATGGGTGGGAGAAGTGCCGACGGCGATGGCTTCGAGCCAGCCCCAGAGGCGGATGTGGCCCTGAAGGAGGGGGCAGAGGACAAAAAGGCCCCAGATGCCGTAGGCGATGGAGGGGATGACGGCGAGGAATTCGACGAGGAAGGAGACGGGCCCGGCGATTTTTGGAGGGGCGAGGCGGACGAGGAAGAGTGCGGTGCCGATGCTGATGGGCACCGCGATCAGGAGTGCGATGACAGAGCTGATGGCTGTGCCGTAGATGACGGGAAGCGCGCTGAAAACGGCGGGCTTTGTGACGGTGACGGTTTCGCCGTCTTCGATGACGATGTGTCCGGCGGAATCGAGCTTGGGGACTTCCAGTTCGTTGGGACGCCATTCGGTGCCGGTGAGAAAACCTGCGCCGAAGGATTTGATGCTGGGCATGGCGGCGTAAGAGAGGACGGCCAGAAGACCCAGGAGCATGATGATGAGGGAGGAGGCGGCTGAGGCGGAGAGGAAGTGGAGGACTTTGTCTCCACTGAACCAGCCTTTACGACGACCCGGCCGGGGGGCTCTTGTGCGCCCCCCGGCGGGTTTGATTTGCGAATCAGGTGTTTGGGTCATCGTACTTGCTGTCTATCGAGTGTGAACACGGCCCGGAGAGTCGATTACTTGGCGGCGGCAGGCTTGATGGCCTCGCCCTTGTAGGTGATTTTCAGAAGGGCTTCTTCAACCTTCTTCTGAACGCCGGCTGCGAGGGGGGCGTAGTCGAGATCGGTGGCGAACTTCTGGCCGTCGTGGGTGGCCCACCAGAGGAAGTCGACCATGGCCTGGGCTTGTTCCTTGGACTTGAGGTTGTTGAGGTCTTTGTAGACGATGAGGTAGGTGAAGGAGGCTGCGGGGTAGGATTCCTTGCCGGGGAGATTCCAGAGGTTGGCGGCGAGGAGCTGGCCCTTCAATTCGCTGGTGGCGTTTTCACCGGCGGTGGAGACGGTGGCGGTGGTGGACTTGGTGAAGTTACCTTCTTTGTTCTTGATGAGGCCGAAGGGGATTTTGTTCTTGTTGGCAAAGTTCTGCTCGACGTAACCGATGGCGCCAGCGGTCTGCTGGACGACCTGGGTGACGCCGGGGTTGCCCTTGCCACCCTGGCCGACGGGCCACTTGACGGCGGTGCCGGTGCCGATGCTGCCCTTGAAGGCTTCGCTCTGGGAGGCGAGGAAGTTTGTCCAGACGAAGCTGGTGCCCGAGCCATCGGTGCGCCAGACGGGGGTGATGGCGGTGTCGGGGAGCTTCACGCCGGGGTTGATGTCGGCGATGCGCTTGTCGTTCCACTTGGCGATTTTGCCGAGGTAGATGTCAGCGAGGATTTCGCCTGTGAACTTGAGGTCTTCCTTGATGCCCGGGAGGTTGTAGGCGGGGACGACGCCGCCGGCGCAGGAGGGGACTTCGATGAGGTTTTCCTCACCGCCTGCCGCTTCAATCTGCTTTTTGCTCAAGGGGGCGTCGGAACCGGCGAAATCGACGGTTTTGTCGGTAATGCCCTTAATGCCGCCGCCGGAGCCAATGCCCTGGTAGTCGATCTTGATGGTGGGGTTGATCTTCTGGTATTCGGCGACGAGGCGTTCATAGAAGGGCTGGGGGAA
>CAZGOM010000282.1:0-5671 GCA_964527265.1 uncultured Phycisphaeraceae bacterium
TCGGGGTCCATGGCGGATTGGTTGGATTCGTAAAAGCAGAGGCCGTGATACCCGCGGGCGCGGGCCTGGGCGATGTCGTGCGGGGCGCGGTGGGCTTCGGGGCCGATATCGCGGATCACCTTGGCGCGGGAACCGATGCGCTGCACCCAGTTTTCGGGTTCCCAGTACCACGGGGTTTGAGTGTCAGATGGGGTGTAGTCATAGGGGGAGGCGACGATGGTGTCGCAGAGTTTTTCATCCAGCCAGGTGTCGAGATCGATGCCGTCGAAGAGGGTGTGGTATGGGCGGACCCAGATGGCGATGCGGACATGGGCGAGCTTTTCCGCGGCGAGGGCCTGGCGGAGTTCGCGGGCGAACTGGGTGAGGTAGCCTGCGCGGAAGCGCCACCACGCCTGGAATTCCGGGTCGGAGCGCTCAGGGAAGGAGCGGACGTGGAGGGGGTCTGGGTGGTTGGGGTCGCGTGGCGGCTGCTGGCCGGTGAAGGCCTGGTATTCCTGACACATGCGGGGGGCGTAGAGGAGGATGGGGGCCATGCGCAGGAAGCCGAGGCAAAGGCCTTTTAAGCCGTATTTCGCGGCTTCAACGAGGATCTGGATTTTATGTCGGCGGACCTCCGGCCAAGCGAGGCAGAGCTTGGCGGCGGGGTTGCCGGGTTCGGTTTGCTCATGGTATTGCGGGTTTTGTTTGAAGAAGTCGCTGGCGACATTTCCGGAATAGCTGTTGAAGCGCATCCAGCCCCAGAGGTTGACGTTGAAGCGTTTGGCGGCGTCGGCGGCGGTTTGGAGGAGATCGCATTTCTGGAGGAGGCGACCGTAGGTTTTGCTTTGTGGGTAGAAGACGCCGTGCACTTTGGCGGAAGGGTAGCGCATGGTGTTGGTGGAGGAAGGGAAGTCGGAGCATTGGCCATCGATGCGCCAGAAGAGATCGGAGATTCCTGCGTCTGCGTGTGCGGAGATGACCGCATCGATGAGGGAGGGATCCGGTGATCGGGTGTCGAGAACCCATGCGAAGTCGGGGGTGTCGACGAAACCGAAGGTTTCTTTGGAGGGGAAGGAGGGGGGGTGGGAGACTGGGAGCGTGGAGGGGTGGGGGATGGGTTCCAGGCGGGCGTATTGCACGGCAGTGGTGAGGTGGAGATCGGGGTGGCGGGCGAGCTGGATGGGATGGCTGGTGAGGTCGAACGCGCCAAAGTCGATTTCGTGGGAAGCGAAGGCGCCTGAGAGAGAGGGGGTGAAGGGCCTGCGGTGCTGCTGGGCGCTCATGAAGGCGGGCGAGAGTCGAATGCGCCACGGGTCGGTGGGGTTGGAGCGGGCCATGAGGCCTGCGCCGTGGGCGATACCGACGATGAGGCGGTGGGGGCCGGTTAGATTGTGCGGGATGGTGATGGGGCCGGGTGTGACGCCAGGCCCGGCGATCAGAAGCGGCAGACCGCTGGGGGAAGGGGTGATTTGGAACCAGCGTTCCAGGATGGGGCGGTTGGGGTCGCACGCGGCTTGGAGTGGGAAGGTTGGATGCATAAAGGGGGAAGTGGCGGTTAGTTGCAGGGACCTGTCCCGATGGAATGCGGGGGTTGGGCGGTCGAGGGCGGCTTCGTGGAGAAGTTGCCCGTGGGAGGGTTGCGACCAGGGGGCCAGTTCAAACTCATGGGTGACGACATCGCCCTGGGCAGGCTGCCAGAGAGGGGATAGATCGCCCATCATGATGCTGTAAAGCGTGGGGAAGACCATGCGGGAAGCGATGGCGTTTGCCGTGAGGTCCAGGTGGCCCATTGCGTTTCGGCTCCGGCACGCGATCAGGAGACCGGATTGGTGGTTGTGGCGGAAGAGGACGCGCCAGGGGGGAAGTTGGGAGCCGTCCGGGAGTTCCAGGCCATCGAAGTAGAGGTCGTTGGGATCTTCGTAGGTGTTATTGAAATCGGGGCTTAGCTCAAGGTGGGGGAACGAAAGCGATTTGGCGGAGACGTCAGAAGCGAGGACTTGGAGCTGGGTCTGGATCTTGAGGAGGGCAGCGCCAGGGGGAAGGGTGTAGCGGGTGGTGATCAAAAAGGATTGGTCGCGAAGTTGGACTTCTGCGCCGTGCTGAATGGGGCGGACGTGGGCAGGCATGCGGAGCCATTCCCAATCGCCGGTGTTTTTTGAGAAATAACGCCATTGAGTGTCATTGATGAGGCTGGGGGCGTGGGGGTGATGGGCGAGGTGGTGGAGCTTGCCGGTTTGGCCGCAGATGGTGGTGGTGAAGAGGTGATTTTTGAGGGTGATGTTTGAGGGGTGGGGCATTTGCGGACCTTTACCTGACAGATTGGGGAGTCTGTAGGGTAGAGAAATGTTGCAATTTTGCAATATGGTCAATATTGCAAGCTGAGGTGAAGTCCCGAAAACTCGCGGTTACGGGGTGAGCGAGGTGCGCAACTGAGACTATGAAGAATGAATGGAGGTGGGGAGATTGAGGGGGAAATGTTGTGGGTGCTTTTATCCCGGGTGCGAATCGCGGCGCAGGAAGAGCACCCATTTTGAGCCGGTGGCTGTGGCGGCGGCGGGTTGGGTGACCCACGTCATGGCGCCCTGATTGTCGTAGTAGGTGGCGACAAAGGTGTAGTCTTTATCGAGGATCGGCTGAAGGTGTTGAGAAAAGTAGGCAGGTGTCTCATCGGATCGGAGCCAGCTGGCGGCTTCGCGGACGATGATGATGAGCTTGGGCGGGTTCTGGGTGATTTCTTGGATGGCGAGTTTCTGGTTGGGCTCGGCGAAGGTGGTTGGAAGCATCATGGGATAGACGATGGAAAAGCGGGTGGAGGACCTGCGTTTGGCCATGTAAAGGATTTGAGGTTCGGAGCCGGCGATGAGGATCGGATCGTCTGGCGTGGTGAGGGTGAGGATGGCATTGGCGATGGGACCGTTGTCCTGAAACTGCGCGGCCCAGTCGAGCGTCATGGCGATGTTGGCGGTTGGTTTGAGCAGCCAGGGGAGATTGGGTGCGACGGCCAGCAAGGCGGCCAGGGCGGGCACAACCCAGCGGAGGCTGGCGTTGCGCAAGGCGTTGTATTTACGTTCAAGCCGGGCTTGGATCATGGCGACGCCGCCGGCGCTGATGATGGCCAGCACGGGAAGGAGGATGAGGTAGTACTGGGTGTAGGGGCTGCTGGCAGTGCTGATGAGCGCGGCCAGGAACATGAGGAGATAGAAAGGCCATCCAGGCGGGCGCTTGGCGAGCCAGACGAGCGCGATAACCCAGAACGGGATCCAGATGGTGGCCATGTTGGTGAGAGTGATAAGGCTTTTGGAATTCAGGAGATGGGAGGAAACGTATTGGCGGTTGAAGAGGATGGTGCACTCAA
Source organism: uncultured Phycisphaeraceae bacterium (assembly GCA_964527265.1). GTDB lineage: Bacteria > Planctomycetota > Phycisphaerae > Phycisphaerales > Phycisphaeraceae > CAZGOM01. The sequence goes on from CAZGOM010000282.1 coordinate 3,335, forward strand.
TAAAGGACCGGGCGCCGTCGTGAAGAATAAAGGGCGAGAGGATGAGCAGGGCGGCGATAAACGCGCCAGCGAGCGCGGCAAGGGGTTTTAAGAGAAGCGCACGCAGCGCCGGGGATGGGGACTGCTTCCAGGTGTCGAACAGCCATGCGGCGAAGATGAGGCACAGGGTGGGTGCGGCGGTGAATTTATAAAGGATGGCGATCGCGCAGAGGACGCCGGCCAGGGCCCAGTCCAGAAGAGAGGCGTTATTGGAGCGTGCGGCCTTGAGCCACCACACCAGCAGGATGGGAAGGAGCATGAAATGCTCCACGTTGGCCATGGCCTGCGCCATGTTGGGCATGAGGATGAAGGCGGGGAGGATGAAGCGGGCGGGCCAGCGAGCGGTTGGGCCAATTTCTTTTACGGCGATTTCGCCCAGCACGAGGGCGGCGAGCCATTGGAAGATGACTGCGAGCCAGCGGAAGGCCACGCCGGAGCCGTCATCAAAAGGAAGCCCGAGCCAGTAGGTGTAGATCACCATGGGGGGCTTTTGCAGGACGGAGGCCCAGTAGGGGAGGAGGCCTTGATCCAGGAGCCATGCCGCGTAGGCGTACTCACCTTCATCCCTGATGAGGGGGAGGGCGAGGGTGTTCCAGTGGAGAAGTGCGACGTAGAAGGCGAGAAAGGCGGCGCCTGCCAGCCAAGCCGCCCGCGAATGTTTCGATGGGACTGGCTGAGGGGAAGGCGTGTGTTGCGTGTCTGACAATGATTTTGTTGTGTCGTCAGCCGCGGAGTTGTGGTTCATGGACCGCCTTATGAAGGCAGGGTTCTGGATGTTTAGCGCTTTTTAGGGATGGCTTCGTCTTTGTGGCTGTAGACCTGGATGCCCCAGAAGATGCCAGCTAAAAGGAGCAAGGGGCCGACGAGCAGGGAAATCAAGCCAATGGTGACCTTAAGGTTTTGGGAGGCGATGGCTTGTTCGCTGGCGGTTTCTTCGAGTTTGCCGAAGATACCGGCCTTGACCATGAGAGCCCAGCCGCCCATGGCAATAAGGATGGATCCCAGCAGGAGCAGAACGGGGACGGCATTCTTTTTGAGCGCGGAAGGGGGGCGCTGGGGCCGCGACTGGCGCAGGACGCTGGCTGCCGTGGGGGCGGTGACGGGGCTGGAGGAGACCTGGGCCATGGCATCGGCAAGGTCCGCATGCGAGGTCATGGCGGCGAGCTCGTCCATGGACGGGGGAGCCGGAGGCTCAGCGGGCGCTGCTGGCGCGGTCGGTGCTGAAGCTGAAGGTGCTGCCGGGGCCGGTGCAGCCGCTGCGGCCTGGGGCGGGGGGGTGCCGACCGGGGCGGCATGGTCGTCGCCGTCGTCGTCAATGATGATGACGTCGTCTTCATCGTCGACTGGGGTGACACCTGCCGGAGCGGGTGCGGGGGCTGCTGCTGGTGTGGCGGGCGCCGGTGCGGCGGCCTGTGGTTGCGGACTAACCGGGGCAGCGGCAGGTGCGGGGGCCGGTTGAGGTGCAGGAGCGGGCGGTGGGGCTTGGACGACCGGTTGGACGACAGGCTGAATTACCTGTTGAGGGGCGGGCTGGGGAGCCACGGCCGGCTGAGGAGCGGGCATGGGAGCCACTTGGGGCACGATGACGGTCTCCGGCTCGACCTTTTTGGCCGGCGTGGACTTGGGGGGAGACAGCGTCAGCGGCGGGTCCAGCGAAAAGAAATCGCTCTTGCCGTCCTCTTGGCTCATGGGGTTAACCTTTTGAATTCAAACGTATTGTGACTTAGCCCCTTGAACGCCGGGGCGCGGGTGAGCGATTAAGTATAACAAGCGGTGGAGACGTGAGATGGAGGTTTAGAGCTGATCGGCGGATTCGAAATCGGTGATGAGCTTGTAGACGGCCGCGGCGTCGGGTGCGGATTTGAGGGCCGTGCGAAAACGTTCACCGTTCAACATGCGGCTGATTTTGGCGAGTGCCTGGATGTGGGGGCCGGGTTGGTCGGGAGGGGAGATGAGAAGGATGATCAGGGAGACGGGCTTGAGGTCGATGGCGTTGAATTCGATGGGCGTTTTGGTGATGCCGATGGCCAGGCAGAGGGTGGTGCAGCCGGAGGTTTTGCCGTGAGGGATGGCGATGCCGTGGCCGATGCCAGTGGAGCGGGTGGATTCGCGCTGCCAGACGGCGTCGCGCAGCTCGGTTTTGGTGGTGATATTGTGTTTTTCGGCGATGAGGTCGATCAGCTCGAAAATGGCCGCTTGCTTGGTGGTTGCCTCAAGTGGGACCCGGATGCATTCAGGCTTTAAGATATCAGTCACGCGCATGGCGGGTTTACCTCGCGGTTGTCTCGAAAGGGGCCA
>CAZGOM010000283.1:0-5662 GCA_964527265.1 uncultured Phycisphaeraceae bacterium
TGCCTTCGGGGATGAGCTGCCAGGCGCGGCCGATTTTGTCGGAAACCTTGAATTTGCGGGGCTTTACGAAGAGCTTGGTCTGGGGCTCGATGGATTTGAAGCGGGCGAGTTTCAGGACGCGGACATCGTCGTGGACATCGACCCAGCCCAGGACGTACCAGGAGCGGGTGGCGTAATGAAGGGCGTAGGGGTGGAAGATGTAGCCATCTTTTTCGCCGGGGCCTGGGCTTTGGTATTGGACGCGGCAGACGCGGCTTTCATCGATGCATTTTTGGAGAATGGGATAGTTTTCGCGCTCAGAAGGAGTGTAACTCTGTGAGCCGGGGTTGACCGAGATATTGCTCATGAGTTCATGGCAGGCTGTGCGGATGGGTTCGGGGACGGTGGCGGTGAGCTTGGTGATGCCCGACAGAGCCGAGCCGATGAGAGGCTGGGTGCGCTGCTCCTGGGAGAGTTTCGAGAGAAGGAGCAGGCCTAAAGTTTCAGTAACGGTGAGGTTGACGGGCGGGAGGAAGAATTTTTCATTGATGCGATAGCCGAGTTCGGGGTCGTTGTAGTAAGGGATGCCTGCTTGTTCAAGGGTGTTCAAATCCCTAAAGAGCGTGCGGCGGCTGACTTCCAGCTCTGCGACAAGGTCGGCGACCGATTTGGCCTTCCCGGATTGAAGCAGGGTGATTAAACGCAACAGCCTTTGTACGCGCTGTGAACCCATAGGTGAATAGAGTACGTGGAAACGCCGATAGGCTGGTGACAACTAGGTGGCACCGGTACGAGAAATAATGGAACGGGGAGAGGGGGTCAGAAGCGAGGTGGGAAAGTGGAAGCGACAGAGAAAGACGGGGCATGGATGCTCGGGGATTTTAGAAGCTGGCGATGTAATTCCATTTGCCCCAGAGGACGGGCCATTGAGGGCCAAAGAAGACCCGGTACTCCTCGCGTTCGACGTATTTGCCGAGGATGAAATCGCGGCCGAACTGAGGGTCTTGTGATTCAACGTGAAGATCGGCGAGGCCGAAGTTTTGTTTCTTGGCGTGGAGGACGCGGCGCAGATCGCATCGGCCCTGGGGATCCCAGGCTTTGAAGGAGGGGAGAATAAGAGCGGGGCCGACGCTGTCGGCAGTGAGGAGGAGGTCGGAATGACGGGCCTGGAGATAGCGTTCACTCAGATTGGTGGGGTTTGCGACGGACCAGGAGATGTCATCAGGGTTGGGGTAGATGAAAGTCTGGTTGATGCCGTAGGAGTTGGCGGCGATGTCAGCGGTGTAAACCAGGAGATCGGGATTGCGGTAAGTGGAGGGGCATTGGAGGGCCTTGATGACGTTGGGGGCGAAGGTGGGGCTGTCGTACCAGGAGAAATAGCTTGGGTTTGGGCCATTGAGGTAAGGAGAGAGGAGTTGCATCCAGCGTGTGTAGTTGTAGATATCGGCCGGGGTTTGGACGCAGACGTAGCCGCGGTTTTCATTGCCGTAGCTGATGAGGGCAATGCCTTGCTGGCGGAGATTGCCTGCGCAGAGGGTGCCCTGGGCGACTTCTCGGGCCTGCCTCAAGCTGGGCATGATGAGGGCGATGAGGATGGCAATGATGGAGATGACGACGAGGAGTTCGATGAGGGTGAAAGCTCGCGGCGTTGGGCGGGTGAGCATGAGGAAACTCCTGGCCATCAATTTTAAAAATGGGCAGAGAAGTGAGTTATAGGCAGGACACCTCAAGCATAAACAGCGGAGAGAAGAATTGAAATGCCAAATGGCCTGGAGCCAAATAATTTAGAAACCGACGGCATAGTTCCATTTGCCCCAGATGACGGGCCATTTAGCGATGATGGCGGGGTAGCCGCCGAAGGCGGATTTGTTGGCTTCGACGTACTTGCCCAAGACAAATTCACGGGTTAATTCGGGAGCATAGGTTTCGACATGGAGATCGGCGAGGCCGAAGTTTTGTTTTTTGCTGTGGAGGGCAAGGCGCAAGTCGCACTTGGGGTTCCAGGTGAGGATGCCTGGGGAGACTTGATAGGAGGAGACGCTTTCGGCGGTGAGGAGGAGGTCGGAGTGGCGGGCTTCGAGGTAGCGTTCGGTGAGTTTGATGGGGTTTTCTTCCTGCCAGGAGACGATGCCGAGGAAATTGGTGTTGATGCCGTAGGAGACAGGGCCGATGAAGGCGGGGTATTCCTGGAATGCGGTGTTTCGGTAAGTGGAAGGGCACTGGAGTGCTTTGATGAGATTGGGTGCGTAGGCGGTGGTGCCGACGGGGGAGTCGTAAGTGCTGAAGGTGGAAGCGTCGGCATTATTGAAGTAAGGGGAAGCGAGCTGCATCCAGCGGGTGGCGGCGCTGCCGGCGGGGACGGCGCAGACATAGCCGCGATTGTCGTAGGAATAATTGATGAGGGCGAGGCCTTGCTGGCGGATATTGCTGGCGCAGAGGGTGCCCTGGGCGACTTCTCGGGCCTGCCTGAGGCTGGGCATGATGAGGGCGATGAGGATGGCGATGATGGAGATGACGACGAGGAGTTCGATGAGGGTGAAGGCTTTTTTGAAGTGTGGCGCGCGTGTCATGGGGTGCCTTTTGAAGCGGGAAATAGGGTGTGCGGGCGATGTGAAGGAGATCAAAGGTGCTTAATCATCGCTTGGCGCGGTGAATTTTTCAAGATTAATTGTGCAATAGTTTAAATGGTTCTATTGAAATATCATTAGTATTTTTCAATTCGAGTGAGTTTTTAAAGAACAAGCCTGGCGCGTGGCCAGGCTTGTTTGGTTTCCTCGATGGAGGTGTTTTGCGTTTAGATGACGATGCGCTGGCCGGTTTGAATGGAGCGGTAGACGCCGGCCATGACGACGTTGCGGGCGGCGGCTTCGTCGGGTGTGACGAGGCCGGTTTTGTCGCCGGAGGTGAGAGCGTCGAGGAAGCGCTCGAGGGGGCCGGTCTCGGCGGCGGGGAGGTCGGTGATTTCCTGGAGGCCCGGTTCTGTGATGCTGGCGGGCTTGGGCTTGCCGACGGCGTAGAGTTTGTCGTTCAAGATGTGGGCGTAGCCTTCGGTGCCGGAGATTTGGCAGGTGAGGGGGTTTGCCAAGTCGAGCCAGGAGCCGGCGAAGGTGCCGACGGCGCCGTTGGTGAATTCGAGGAGAGCCTCGCCGGATTCATCGCAGCCGGGGTAGCGGTTGGTGTAGACCTTTGCTGAGCCGGTGACGGCTTTGACGGGGCCCATGAGCCACATGAGGAGGTCGAGGGAGTGGGTGCCCAGGTCGCCGAGCGCGCCGCATCCGGCCTGGGTGGGGTCTGCCATCCAGCGCCAGTCGGTGTCGAACCAGCCTTTGAGTGAGCCGGGGTGCCCGGTGACGTGGCGTACGCGGGTGATTTTGCCGAAGGAGCCTTTTTCGATTTCGCGCTTGAGCCAGATGTGCGCGGGCATGGTGCGGAAGAAGTAGCCGGTGGTGAAGAGGAGGTTTGCTTTTTTGAGGCCTTCGGCGACTTTGAGGGCGTCAGCGCCGCCGAAGCCGAGGGGTTTTTCGATGAAGCAGTGTTTGCCTGCGGCGATGGCCTGGAGGGCGAGTTTTTCGTGGTGGAGTGTTTCGGAGCAGATGAAGACGGCTTTGATGTCTTTATCTGCGGCGATGGCTTCGGCGGTGGCGACTTGGCAGCCGAGGGTGGCGGCGTTTTTCTGGGCGCGTGCGGCGTCGTGGTCGTAGACGTATTTAACTTTGACATCCTGGCGGGCCTGTATGGCTTTGATGAAGCCAGGGGTGTGGATGTGTCCTGTGCCGACGAAGGCGATCTGGTGGGTCATATTGGTGTGCCTGTTTTTAAGGTGTTGGGGTGAGATTATATCAGGGCGGGGTTAAATGTTATGACTAGCGGTGCTGGTGGGAGGTGGGAATTTTTTGATTTCTTTTTTGAAGGGGATGTACGAAAGGGGGGTTGAGAAACGCTATTAAGGGTAGAGGGAGATGTTTTTTATTCAAAGGGAGCGTGGGTGATGCGGGTTGAATTCCGGGGTATGAAAAAAGCCGCGCCGTTTTTGAATCGGCGCGGCCTGGGTTTGGATTTTCAAGGCTTATCGGATCGGGGTTGTTTACTTGTAGAAGGTGGTGGCTTCGGATTCGTCAACCGGGCGGCTGATCTGGTCGGAAGTCATTTGCGCCTTGAAGCGGAAGTCGCCAGCGGTCTTTGCCTTGACGAAGACGTGCCAGATGGCCTTGTCTTTGGCGGCGAGACCCTTGACGGGTGCGAAGGTGATGACGTTGCCGGCGACGGTGTGCTCGGTGGAGCCGTCAGCCTTGACGAATTCCATGCCGGGTTCGAGGGTGCAGATGATCTGGATGTTGGTGCCGACGGCGGAGCCCTGGTTGGTGGTGGTGATGGTGTAGGTGACGTCTTCGCTGAGGAGGACGGGGTCGTTTGCGTCGATGACTTCAAGGAGGATGGCGGGTACGCCGCGGATCTCGGTGGGGGCGGGCGCGGCGACGGCAGGAGCGCAGTAGGCGCGTGCCGTGGCGTTGGACTCGACCTTGGCGATTTTATTTGCGACGACGGTGGCGGAGACTTCCTTGGAAGCGCCTGGGGCGAGGGTGCCGACGTTCCAGGTGACCTTGTCCTTGTTGGTGCTGACGACGCCGTTGTCGCTGGCGGACTTGAAGGGGAGGCCGGAGGGGAGGCTGTCTTCGATGACGACGTTACGCGCTTCGCCGTTGCCCTTGTTGGTGACGACGATGGTGTTTTTGATATCGCGGTCAAGGAGGGTGACTTCGATGGCCTTGTTGGTGATGGTCAATTCAGGCTTGACGATCTGGGTGGTGTTGGCGTCGCTTTCGATCTTGAGATTGCCGTCGCCGGAGACGGTGGCCTTGCTGGTGGCGGTGCCAGGCGCGACGGATTTGAAAGAGGTGTTGACGGTCTTGGATTCGCCGGCGCGGAGATCACCGATATTGACGGTGTGGGTCTTGGCGCCCTGGTCGTTGGTGAGGTTGTCGAGCACGATATCGAGCTTGACGTTTTTGGCGGTGCCGGTGCCAGTGTTGGTGACGGTGTAAGTGATGGGGATGGGGTCACAGGCGGAAGCGGAAGCGGGCGCCTGGGAGTTGGTCTTGAGCTTGGGCTCTGTGACGAAGACGTCGTTGCAGAGCTTGGTGTTGTAGGTGGCTTCGAGGCAGTCCTTGAGGGTGGCGACCTTGGTGGCCGAGCCGGTGACGAGGATCGTGCGGGATTCGTTGCCTGCGAGGGTGCCGATGTTCCACACATGGCGGTTACCGGTGGAGCTTGTGGGTGCGGGCTGTGCGCTGGTGAGCTTGAAGTTGTCATCGGTGGTGTCAGCGACGACGACCTCTGTGAGCGGGACTTCGGTCAGGTTGGTGACCTTGATTTCATAGGTGAAAGGAGCGCCCAGGGAAACGGAGGTGGGGGCGGTGCGCTCAATGAGGAGGGCGCTGCTTTCCTTGCGGCCGGTAGGGAGGGCGAGCCACGAGTAGCCGGAGCGGGGAGATTGTGTGACAGGGGCCGGGGCTGTGCGTGCCGGAGCGGGGGTGGGTTCACCCATCGGTTCGTTGGCGGGGCTGGAGGAGCAGGCGGCCATGAGGCCAGCGAGAACGATGCAGGCGGAGAACTTGGAGAGACGGTTCAAATCGATCATCAGAAATCCCTTTCAGTGGATTTATCGTGGTGCCCGCAAACGGGC
>CAZGOM010000284.1:0-5570 GCA_964527265.1 uncultured Phycisphaeraceae bacterium
CATGCGCGCCAGGCGGCGTGAAATCGCCAGCCCCAGGCCCGTCCCCGGCTTGCGCGGTGCGTCGTGGCTCTGCACCTGTGAGAAATTGTTGAAGAGAAGACCGATCTTGTCCGCCGGAATGCCCGGACCGGTATCCTCCACCGACACCCGCAGGACCGCTTCCTGCCCGGGGTGCCGCTCCAATGATGCGCTGATCGTCACAGTCCCCTTGTCGGTGAATTTCACCGCATTATTCGTCAGGTTCAGCAGAATCTGCTTAAATCGCAGCGGATCCGTGTAAATCGTCTTGGGGATGCGCGTGTTGTACACCTTGCGCATCTCGATCACTTTTTCACGCGCCAGTGGACTAAACAGCGTGAACACCGATTCCATGATGTCCACCAGGCTCACGCCCGAACGCCGGATCGAAAGCTGCCCCGCTTCGATCTTTGACAGGTCCAGCAAGTCGTTGATCAGCGACAAAAGGTGATCCGCATTGCGCCGGATCTGCTTGCCCCAGCTTTGATAATCCTCACTCCGCTGGCCAGACCGCAGCAGCATGTCGGCATACCCCACAATCGCCGTCATCGGCGTGCGGATTTCATGGCTCATGTTCGCCAGGAATTCGCTCTTAAACCGGCTGGCCCGCTCCGCTTCCTGCAACGCTTCCTGCAGCTTGACAGCCGTCTCTTCACGCTCGCGCTCCGCGATCTTCCGCTCCACCGCCCGCGCAAAGCCGTCCAGAATCGTCCTCAGCAGCACCAATTCCTCGCCGTACCACACGCGCGGCCCGCGACGCTCGACAATCAAGAGGAATCCCGACAGCTTGTTCATGATGAAAAACGGCAACACCAGCGCCGCCGCCGCACGATCATCCAAAAGCCCCGCCCGCAACAGCGGCCCAAGGTCCTGATCCTTTTTGATGTCTTCAACGATCAGCACATCCCCCGTACGCAGCCATTCGGTCACTGTCGCCCATGCCGCCGTCGGAATCGGGTCCGACTCATGCGCCACCGCGCCCAGGTCGTTTGACCAATCATGCGTGCGGATCGCCGAACGCATGTTGTCCGCAAACCGGTAAATCGACACGCGCCCAACATCCAGGAATTCGCCGATTTCCTGCAGCATCGTCAGGCTCGGCTTGTCCATGTCCGTGTTCGACAGGAACGTCGCCGTCACATGGCTGGCGATCTCCTGCAGCTGCGCCAGTCGGCTGTTTCGCACTTCCGCCCTGTGCCTCAGGATCGCCGTGCCCATCGTCGTCGCAATCGACTCGATGATCGTCACTTCCGTCTGGCTCCACCCTGGCGTGCTCTCATAGCGCTCCAGAATCATGAAGCCCCAGAACTGCCCGTCCACCAGGATCGGCACCAGCACGGCGCTCTTGATCCCGTCCCCCATCTCAAAAAATTCCAGCAGGCGCAGGTCAGACTTCGGGCTGATGAACACCGACTGCCCGCGCTCCAGCGAACGCCGCGTGTCTGCCGGCATCTGCCCAAGCTGCTTGGAGCGAAACTTCCCCGCCCCCAGTTTGCTGGCCAGCATCCCCGACACCCAGCCGTAGCACTCGTTGATCTCCCAGCTTGTGACTTGCCCTTCCTTGATGTTCTCCAGCACGCGCACGCGGTCGATGGACCCCGCCCCGGCGATCAGCTCCAACGCATGGACAAACGTCCGATCCGTCACCTGCTCTGAAAGCAACGCCTGTGACGCAAGCGCGAAACCCGCCAGCACGCGGTCAGTCTGTTTAAGGCCTTCTTCCACCGTCTTCAGGTGCGTCACATCAACCGTCGCGCCTGACAGCGTCAGCGGCGTGCCGTCCGTATCGCGCTCAAGCACGCCGGAGCTCACCACCCAAAGGTAGGTGCCGTCTTTCTTCCTGATGCGGTACTGCATCTGGATTTCACTGCGCTTGGATCGGTAGAAATCCTGCAGTTCCCGCAGCACCCGGTCCCGGTCATCGGGATGGATCTGCCGGTAATACGAATCGTGGTCAAACTCCGTCTCGCCCGGCTCATATCCCAGTTGGCGGTACGACTGCGGCCCGAAATAGTGCTTCTGCAAACGCAGATTGAAGTGATAGATGCCGATGTTCGACCCGCGCACCGCGCGGTCCATCATGCGCGCCACTTCCTCCACGCGCCGCTGCGATTCCTCAATGCGGTCCACCATCTTGTTGATGGACTTACCCAACAGGCCGATTTCATCCCCGCCGGGCACGCTGATGCGCTTGCCCTTCAAATCGCTGGTGTCGATCGCCCCCACCTGTTCGCGCAGCCGGGTCAGGCGGCCCAGCACGCCCCACTCCACCGCCAAAAGCAGCACCAGGCTGAACACGAAGGCCAGCAGCATCAGTGAATACGTAAGGTTCGTCACCGCGTCGTGCCCGGAATTCAAGATCATCCGCTTGCCCACAAGTTGCAGCATGATCTCCGGATTGCCTTTAAAGTCGCGCACGAACCGCGAGCCCCGCACCCCGCCGGGAATCGGGTCGTAAACCACTTCTTCAGAAGATGCACGGCTGCGCGTCAATTGCACCGCTGCCTGCGACGCTTTCTGCGTCTGCGCCACCGAGACCGGCAGGATCAGCGTCTCCATCTGCGTGATCTTCGTCACGCGCGGCCCAATCGTCGCATCGTCGTACCACCGCCCCAGAAACAGGTACCCCACCGGCTCCGGACCGTCATCCGCCATCACTCCCACCGGCGACCAACCCACCAGCAGGATCTTTTCCCCCACCACCATCAGCCCGCGGCGATTGCTCGAGTTGCGATATTTCGTACGCGAAGTCTCAATCTGCTGCACCACCGCTTCAGGCGCGGGAATACGCATCTTCCGGTTATGGTCCAACTGCGTCTGGTATTTCACAATCCCTTCGCGATCGACCACCACCACCACATCCACATTCGTCTCGGCCAGTTGCCCCGGCGACACGTGCTGAGCCTCAAATGCGGATGGGTCATTTTCATACAGCTTGCGAAATGCCTCTGATTTCGACCAGGTCTCCGCCCGCCGGGTCAAACTGTCCTCAATAAACTCCAGATAAGTCATCGCGCGGCTTGTGTTGCGCTCCACCTCCAGCCGTTCCGCGTTCCCGAAACCCTGATTCAGAATGCTGTAACTGACGTAGAAAAGCACGGGCAAAAGCAAAAGCATCATGCCGACAATCAAAAACAGAAGCTTCGCCCGAAGGTTCATGCGGTTTATCGTATCAATTAAAGGAAAGGTCGCTCATACCCCCATTAGACAATATACATCGAATCACAAAGAAATGCGGCGTGTGGAAATTTCCCTCTCAGCTCCGGGTACAGTCCAGGTTTCCGGGTGCCACAGCTTGAGCCGAACTCAAGCTGTGTCTTGCACGCGCCAACACGATTCAATCCAACCTTCAATATCCCATCCCCGAAAACTTGGACTACACCATTAGCTCCCAATCACAAACTTCCCGATATGCCCCGCCTTCTCCATCTCCACCTGAGCCCTGCCCGCTTCTTCCAGTTTGAACCGTCCGGCCACCGGCATCTTAAACGCCCCTGAAGCCACCTTGGCCAAGATCGCCTCACATCCCGCCCGCCACACCTCCGGCCCGGCGGATGTCATCTCAAACAGCAGCCAACCCCGGATCGATCCGAATTTCCGGATCAGCGGCTGCACATCCACCACATCCGGCTTCCCCAGTAGCCCATACACCCAGATGGTCCCCGACTGCGCCAGCGACCGCACCTCCGTGTTCAAGTACTCCCCCGCCGCCACCGGATCAAAATACACATCCACCCCATGCCCCCCGGTAATCTCCTTGATCGACCGATGCCACGGCAGCATCGCCCCCCCTTCATGCGTCACCACGATCTGCTCAAACACCCCCGGCAGCGCAGCCTTGATCGCCTCCACCTTGCCCGGGCTCGTCGTCAGGCCAATCGGAATCGCCCCCGCCTCGCGCGCCACCTGCGCCGCGGCGATCCCCACGCTGCTTGAACACCCAGGTATCCCCACAAACTTTCCCGCCCCAAGCTTCTCCTTCCACACCAGGCATCCCCACGCCGTCAGAAATGGCAGCCACAACGCCCCGATCAAGTCCTCCGGCACACCCTCCGGCACCGCCATCACATGCTCCTCATCACACAAATAGTGCGACCGATAGGTTCCCCCCAGATAGCTCGCTGCCCCATCCGGGTTCTTCCCCCGTCTTGGCGCGCCAGGCGTCAAAATCACCCGTGCACCCTCTTTAATCCCCTTCACTCCCGCCCCAACCGCCTCCACCACCCCGCCCCCCTCAATCCCCGGCACAAACGGCGGCTCACCCGATGACAACTTGTATTCCCCCCTCCGCGCCATCACATCCGCCTGGTTCATCCCCACGCTCGTCATCCGCACCACAACCTGCCCTGCCCCCGGCTCTGGCACAGGCCGCGTCTGCATCTCAATCACCTCAGGCCCGCCAAACCGCGTCACCACCGCCAATGTCATCTGCGCCATGAGGCAACCTTTCCAAGGGATAGCCCAATCGAAACTCTCTCTCTGACCAGACCCCAGCCCCTTCTTCACCACTCACTTCTTCTTCTCATCCTTCTTCCCGCCAAAGAGGTTGAACCCCTCATTGATCAGGTTGCCCACATCATCCTTCTTCTTCTGGTCTTCCGCCTTGGGCGCTTCCTGCGTCGCGGGCTTCTCCTCCGTCTTCTTCCCGCCCAGCACGCCTTCCAACAGGCTGTTCACCTTCTCGCCCGTTTCACCCTTAAGCAGGCTGCCCGCAGCAGCCTTGGCGCCAAAGGCAATCAAATCACCAAAGTCCAGCTTCGGCTTGCTCACCGTACCGGTCACCTTGATCTTCACCGTCTCACCGGGCTTAATCGCGCTGGCCAGTGCCTTCACATCCTTAAACGTCTCGCCTTTCACGTGGATCGTCATGCTGTCGATCACGCTGTTCACGTAATCCACATCGCCGTCAAATGCCATCTGCACCGGCCCGGCGTTCATATTCCAGCCCGTGTAGTTCGCCTTGCCGCCCGCCGTCTTTACATCCACCGGCGTGAAACTCGCTGCATAATCCGAATCCACCAGTTTCTGCGCAGGGGCGTAGAACTTGGCGATCGTGCTGAACAGACCGGTGAGTGCGCCGCCCTTCATCAATTTCAACGTCCCCAGGTCAACGTTGATCGTGCCCGCAAGGGTCTTCATGTCAAAGGGCGATGCCGTCGCCGCATACCCCTTCTTCAATGTCACCACCGAGGGCTTGTCACCCGACATCGCCTGGATCACCGGCGCGATCTTCTCCAGATACTGCTTGGACAACTCCTCCGTCATCATGATGGAAACCGTGTTGTCCTTAGTCGCTGTGAATTTCCCGCCCTTCAGGTCGCCCGCCAGATCCGCTGTCGCCACCTGTTTACCCGCCAGCCGGGTAGTCAGTTGCGCATCCAGCGGCCCGGTCATCTCCGCCACGCCTGTGCCGTCCAGGTGGAACAGCGTCTTGTCCGCGCCCAGTCCGGCGCCAAAATCCAGGTCAGACCCCAGGATGTTGGAATACTGCCCGCCCTTGGCCATGTAGGTGTCGACCGCTTCCACTGGGATGTTCTTCCCGGAAAGCCGCG
>CAZGOM010000285.1:0-5534 GCA_964527265.1 uncultured Phycisphaeraceae bacterium
TTAGAAGAGATATGAGTTCACGGACATCCAAACCGCAGTCTGTTTCCGTCAGCGTTAAGAAGCCCAAGAAGCGCGCTGAGGTGGAGACGATCTCCTTTGTGAGCCTGGGGTGCCCCAAGAACCTGGTGGACTCTGAAAAGATGCTCGGTTTGCTGGCCGAGGATGGTTTGATCCCTGTCAATGATCCCGATGATGCCGATGCGGTGGTGATCAACACGTGCGGCTTCCTGGAAGCATCGCGCATCGAGTCGGTGGATGAGATCAACAAAGCGGCTGAGTTAAAGAAGGCGGGGAAGATCAAGCGGATCATCGTGGCGGGGTGCCTGGTGCAGCGGCATCGCGCAAAGATGCTGGAATGGTGCCCCGATATTGATGCCATGATCGGCGTGTTTGACCGGGACAAGATTGTGACGGCGGTGCGTGGGGAGCAGGGGGACCGTGAAAGCGGCAAGGGGGATGGGGCGGTTTATTCGAGCATCGCGGGGAATGCGACGGTGGCCAAGAAGGCGCGGCGCATTACCGAAGAGGGGTATTTTGAGGATGATTCTTCGCGGCTGCGGCTTACGCCGCGCCACTATGCGTATCTGCGCATCAGCGAAGGGTGCAACCAGAACTGCGCGTTCTGCACGATTCCCTCGATCCGCGGGAAGATGCGCTCCAAACCGGTGGACAAGATCCTGGTGGAGGCGCGGGAACTGCTCAGCGACGGGGCGTTTGAGTTGAACCTGATCGGGCAGGACACGACCAGCTACGGCAATGACATCGGTTACACCGGCAAGGGCAAGGGCCTTGTGGGCCTGCTGACGGAGATGAATAAAATCGCAGGGGAGTTCGGCGGGGCGTGGGTGCGGCTGATGTATGCGTATCCCTCGGCGTTTGAAGACAGCATGATCGACGCCATCGCGTCGCTGCCGAACATTGTGAAGTACATCGACATGCCGCTGCAGCACATCAATGATGAAGTGCTGAACAACATGCGCCGCAAGACGAGCCGGAAACTGATCGAGACGCTGCTGAATAAATTGCGCAAGCGGATCGTGGACAAGAGCGGATTGGGAATGGCGATCCGTACGACGTTCATCACCGGGTTCCCCGGGGAGACGGATGCGCAGCACAAGGAACTGGTGGAGTTCGTACGAGATTTCGGATTCGATGCGATGGGTGTGTTCCCGTATTCCCCCGAACCCGGAACCCCTGCCGGAGCGATGTACGACGCAGGCGGCGCGCTGCCCGATGATGTGGTGCAGGCGCGGCTTGAAGAGCTGATGCTGGTACAGCAGGAAGTGGCATTTGCCCGCAATAAGCAGCTTGCCGACAAGGGTGTAGAGCTGGATGTGCTGGTGGATGCGCAGACGCAGACCAGCGGCAAGCAGACCAGCGGCGTGGGCAAGGGCGGCAAGCTTTACGTGGGGCGCGCATATCACCAGGCGCCGCAGATCGACGGCGTGACTTTCATCCAGGCGAAGGAAAAGCTGTCGCCTGGCGAATTGGTGCATTGCAAGGTGGTGGAGACGGCGGACTACGACCTGGTGGCCAAGCCGGTGACGGAGACGGAGAAGAAGATCAGTTTGTCGGTACGGCGGTAAACAACGCCGGAGGCAGGCCATATGGCCGTACGCGTTGCGAATGGTGTCATTGGAATGAGGTTGGTTTAATCGTAGTATTCAGGCGACTTGAGTTGAATCAACCGGTCAAATATGCAGTTGATGAGATCCATGGATGTGCCGAGTAGTTTGACTTCCCCACTCCCATGATTCAGCCAGCCGGCGCGGTCATCCGTGGTGTAAATAAGCATGTCGCCGCAGGAAGAAACCCCAAATACATAGGTTTTGGTGGTATCGATTCTTTTATCCCGGCAGAAATCTCCCATGAAATCATCGAGGTTTTTTTGTGAGGATGGACAAAGTAGACCGCCGGCGGCGCCGAAGCCGTTCCAGTGAACCTTTTTAAACATTTCGTGGAAGTGGATGATACCTTCGGGCATATCGTCGGCGTAAAACTCATCGGAGGGAGTGATTTCCAAGCCACGCATATTGGTTGGTTTAAAGTAGAAGTCGGTGCTGGTCCATGTGTCGGGATGTCCGCGGTGAAGGGCAAGAGACCAATTGTTTGCCTGGATGGCAGCATCGAGCCAGAGGTTGAGTTTGTCGAAGCGGCTGTGATTTCGCATCCGGCGAAGGTAGGCGATGGGGTCTTCATAGACTTGTCGGATGCGGGGGGTGAGGAGGGGAGCGTGGGTCTCGGGGACGGCTTCCAGGGGATCACCGGGAAAGAGTTGGATGGAGATGCCGCCGGAGTCCGAATTTTGTTCGATTTTCATATTGCTATCAAAGATTATGTGTGGAGCTTACCACTTGGGTAAGTTATCGAATTTCCCGGGGGTTTGCTGGGTGGCGTGGTAGACCTGGAAGTCGAGGTAGTTGCCGAACGCTTCCCAGAGGGCGTCGCCGACGTAGGCCTGGGTGATTGCGACGTGGTGGGGGAAGTGACGCAGTAGGACGTTGCGGTAGAGGGACTGGAGGTTTTTGATGCGGCACCAGCCATAGGAGCCGGAGGTGGCGGCGGTGTTGTCTTCGATCTGGCCCTGGGCGACGACAGCTTTCCAGCCGCTGCCGGAGGCGGAGCGGTCGGGATCCTGGGTGACGCGGAAGAGGGTGAGAGGGGAGGCTTTGACGACCATTTCAATGGTTCCCTGGGCGTTTTGGGCGGAGGCTGCGCCGGAGGAGACGATGATGCCGTGAATGGAGAGCTTGGGTTGGCTGCGGGCGAAGGAGCGGGGGAAGACGCCGCAGTGCCAGACGTTGACGAGTTCATCGTCGTCATTGTGGAGGTTGTTCCAGTCGGCAAGGGCGGCGGGGGTGCCGGAGGCGAGGAGGCAGGCGTGCATGGAGAGGGTGCCGAGGATGTCGGCTTCGCAGGCGGCGGCGATGTTCTGGTCACCCAGGCGGGACATGGTGGTGCAGCCGCAGATGCCCAGATTCTGCTGGATGGAGGTCCAGCATTGGACGCCAAAGGCGTCGATACCGTTGTCCTTGCCCCAGCGTTTGAGGAAGACTTCGAGCTTGGCGATTTTGCCCAGAGCGGTTGCGTCGATGCTGGAGGCGTCGGCGTACTTTTGGATATCGGCGACGGTGGCGACGACATCGGGGTCGGAGTCTTTGGTGCGGGCGACGGCGGCGAAGACTTCGCTTAAGTCCATGACGACGGTGGTGGGGCCCAGTCGCTGGAGCATTTTTTCGTCGAAGCGGCAGGTCCAGAAGGCGTCAGGTCGTGCGCCGATCTGGGCGTAGCGGGCGTTTTTGACGCCGTGGACGACGCGACAGACCTGGGCGAACTGGGTGATGTCGCGTGCGAAGGAGTTGTCGGTGGGTTTGCAGATGGGGCGTGAGCCGAGGGTGTATTTTGCGCCGATCTGACGGAGCGCTTCGCCGATGGAGAGGAGGCCGCAGAAGGCGTCGCGGCGGTCCATGCCGGGTTTTAAGGCGGAGTCTTCCTGGCAGCCGAAGATGAAGATGGGGACATCGAGGCGGGCCTGGCGGACGGCCCAGGCGGCGCCTTGCTCGTCGCCGAAATTGACGGCGCCGATGACGATGCCGTGGATGTTTTCTTTTCGGAAGAGGGCGGCGGCGGCTTCGGCTTCGGTGCGGTTTTCAACGCAGCCGATCTTGGTCATTTCAGGGGTGGGGACGACGACGGTGAGGCCGGCGGCCTGGAGGGCTTTGATGGTGGCTTCGCGCATCTGTGCGGCGAGGGTTTGGGAGAAAAAGCCGCGGTTGGCGGGGATGAAGCCGATTTTGAGCGGAGGTTGGGTGGGTGGCATGGGGGCCTCTGAAGATGAGTTCTGGGTTTTGGGTTCTGTCAGAAGGGTAAGGAGCCGTCAGGACAGGGTGTGCGATGGCGCAGAATCAGGGGTTAGACCTCATTCCAAACCAGAACCCATTACCCAAGACCCAGACTCCTTGTCTTGCTTATTTAACGTAGTCGAGGGCGACAGCGCGGGTGATTGCGTTGTGGTGGGCGTAGAACTTGCGGAGTTGAGGATCGGGGGAGTCCCAGAGGCGGCGGGGGGTAATGGAGGTTTGGCTGACGGGAGGATTGGTGGAGGATTGGAAATAAAGGTGGATGGTGCGGCGTTCGCGTGGGCCTTTGCCCCATTTGGCGCAGTGCCAGTTGCTGGCGTCGGTGATGGCTGCGGTTCCGGGGGGGCCAATGACTTCGACTTCACCTTCGTATTTATCGTCTTGGGCAGAGAGAAGGGTGGGAGCGGTTTCCTTGAGATGGCTACCGGGGACGACGCAAAGACGGGCGGTGCTACGGTCGACCTCGGTGAGGTAAATGATGACGGAGATGGCGGTGATGCCGTTGGAGTTGGGGGAGAAATCGCGGTGCCAGCCTTCGACGGTTGCGCCGGTGTGTCCGCCCTGGCGGATCATGGCGGAGAATTCAGAGAAGGCGGCGTTTTCACCAAAGGCTTGCTTAATGATCGGAAAATAGGCGGGATGGCGGATGGTCAGGTCAAAGTCAGGTTCGACAAGGAGGCTTTGGACGGATTGCTTGCG
This sequence comes from uncultured Phycisphaeraceae bacterium, assembly GCA_964527265.1. Taxonomy (GTDB): domain Bacteria; phylum Planctomycetota; class Phycisphaerae; order Phycisphaerales; family Phycisphaeraceae; genus CAZGOM01. Next base: position 4,560 of record CAZGOM010000285.1, read on the forward strand.
TTCCTTGCCGTACCAGAGGTCGGGGAACTGGCGTAGGGTTTTGTCGATGGCATCGTTTAAGCGTTGGACTTCCTGAGAGGAGAGTGCGCCGGGGATGACGGCGAAGCGCTGGGATTTGAATTGGGCGACAGGGTCGATGGCCATGGGAACCTCCGGGGGGAAAAAGTGATAAGGAACAAGGTACTAGGGAAAAGGCGGAGGGGAAAGGGGCCGGGGGTTTGGGAGTGAAGTGGAGAGGGTTGGGCGGGAATGTTTTTTTGAAAAAAGTTTTTTGAAGGCGAGACGCATTTAGATGATGTTGGGCTATGATTTGTCGCCTTGATTTGAGAGACTGAATTCCAGACGGCGGATGTGCTTCTGGAATGCCGGGATAACGGGTTTAGAGCTTCATAAAAACAAAGGTTAAGGGCCGGAGCAGGCCATCTTTTTTGTCGTTTGGGTCTTTATTTGTGGATTGCAGGGACAGCGAAACGGCTGGGACAGGAGGCTAGATGATGGATTTTCTTACACTCGCGGTGCAGGCTGCGGCGACGCAGGGAGCGGAGGCGGCAACGCATTCGTCGAGCACGCGATTTATTCAGGATCTTGCCGTCATCATGCTGGTGGCGGGTTTTGTGACGGTGGTGTTTCACCAGCTTCGCCAGCCGGTTGTGCTGGGTTACATCGTTGCGGGTTTCATCATCGGGCCTCATACGCCTTCGTTCAGCATGCTCTTGGTGAATGACCAGAGCACGGTTCATAATCTGTCTGAGCTGGGGGTGATATTCCTGATGTTTTCGCTGGGTCTGGAATTCAGCCTGCGGAAGCTGATGAAAGTGGGGTCAACGGCATTTGTGGCGGCGATAGCCGAGATTCTGCTGATGTTCTGGGTGGGTTATGAGATTGGTCGATTTTTCGACTGGGGGACGGTCAACTGCATCTTCCTGGGGACGATGCTGTCGATGTCGTCGACGACGATCATCATCAAGGCGTTGA
>CAZGOM010000286.1:0-5530 GCA_964527265.1 uncultured Phycisphaeraceae bacterium
GCCGATGGAGGTTTTGCCGCAGGCCCGATAACCGATGAGGACGATGTTCATGCGGGGTATGATAGAAAGTTGGCAGGAATATGGAAAAGAACGAAGCGAAACAGAAACATCTGGACCGTCTGCGTGGTTGGAGAAACTACGCGGAGAAGGATGTTTCCATGGATTTTTTGAAGGATTTTCTGAAGCAGGAGGTGGAGCGGCCCTACAAGCAGCTGCACCAGATCGCGGAAGTATGGGAGAAGCTGGTGCCGGTGGAGGTGGCCAAGAAAACGAAACTGGAGTCGCTTTCGCGTGGGGTGCTGCGGGTGGCGGTGGGGTCAAGCGCGACGCTTTATGAGCTGGATCGGCTGCTGAGGTCTGGGCTGGAGAATGAGATTATCCGGGCACACAAGGGGCCGGCGTTTCGGAAGATATCGCTAAGGGTGGGGCGGGTGGTGGGAAGTGATAAGGGATAAGTGCAGAAAGAATTCCGTTGTCTTGCGCGCAATCCAACTTCTCGGGCTTCTTAACTTATCCCTTCTTACTTATTCCTTATCACTTTTCTAACGCGGGTGTGTAGTTGAATTGCCAGCGGGGGTGTTGTTTGAGGGATTTCCAGGATTGGTCGACGGGGTCGAGGTATTTGGTGTCGTCGCGGTGGTATTGGAGAGCGTAGGCGGAGCGGGGTTGGTCGGTGGAGTTTGGGCCTGAGCCGTGGACGGTGAGGCGGGTGAAGGCGATGGCGTCGCCGGGGTTCATGCGGACGGGGAGGTAATAGGAGGGGTCGTATTGGGTGCGTTTGTGGTTGTCGCCGTCGCCGGAGAGTTTGGAGTCGAGTGTGCCATTGAAGTGTGAGCGGGGTTCGACGCAGAGGCAGCCGTTGTCGGGGGACATGGGAACGAGGGCGATCCAGATGTTGCAGGAGGGGCCATCGTGGCGGGTGTACTGGTTGTCCTGGTGGAAGTGGAACTGGCCGCCGCCGCCACCGGCTTTGACGGCGGTGAAGGGGAGGTAAGGGGTGCTGGGCCCTTGCATGATGGCTTGGGCGACATTGAGGATGCGCTGGCTGAAGACCATGGCCTTGATGAGGGAGTTTTCGGGAAGGTCGCCGAACTGGCGGAGTTTGTCGGCGGAGCCGGCGGCCTGGCGCATGCGGTCAGCGGGAAGGTCGTGGAGGGCGAGGACCTTGTCGACTTCCTGGCGGATGGCTTGGGCCATGGGGGTGGAGAGGAGGCCAGGGATGACCAGATAGCCTTCTTTGTGATAGAACTGGACTTCCTGATCGGTGATTTTGATATCGGAGGCGGGGTCGGAAACGGTTTGGGTGGCGGTGGTCATGGGGAACCTTGGCGTAAGATTAAGGAGATCGGGGTATCATTGTGTGGGGGGAAGGGTGGGGTGTCGATGGACTGGGTGAGCGGTTTTTTGCACTTTTTGATCGGAGAGAGAAGGGAAGGTGGATTGGAACGGTTTGGGGTTGGCTTGGTGCCCAGGAGCGCAAGGAGCAAGGATTTTTACAGGTTGGCTGGCATGGAAGCAGGCACGTGCAAGAGCATTTAACTTTTTACTTACCGGGGGCTGCGCTCGAAGACTCGCTTACCCCGGGCTATGGGCTTTTGCCCCTCCGGGGCGTAAGAGAAGAATCAGGAAGAGGAGCAATATGCCTGAGTTGACCTTTTTACATGGGAGTTTTAATCCGGCTTGCACGGCGTATGTGAACAAGCATTTCGTGGGGTATCACACGATCCAGTACACGACGGCGGGGCGGCTGGAGTTGTTTTATGACGATGAGCGGATTGAACTCAGGGGGCCGGTGTTTTGGCCGGCGTACCCTGGGCCGTTCATTCGGTTTCACCGGATGCCGGGGGTGGCGAGCTGGGACCACCGGTATATCGCGTTTCAGGGGCCGCTGGCGGGTCGTTGGGCGGCGGCGGGGCTTTATCCGAAGCGGCCGCAGCGCGCGCCGCGCGGGGCGGAGCATGCGGGGAGCTTTGATTTGATGTTAAGCCTGATGGTGAAGGCGGACGCGATCAGCCAGCAGCGGGCGGTGAATCTGCTGGAGGGGCTATTGCTGGAGCTGGCGGATGCGCGGCAAGTGAAGACGGAGCGACGCGAGGAGACATGGCTGCTGGATGAGCTGGACAAGTTGCCGGTGGAGGAATCGCCGGATGAGGTGCGGTATGCGCGGGAGGCGGGGATGGCGGTGAGCACGCTGAGGAGGCGTTTTAAGGAGGCGGTGGGCGTGCCGATCGGTGTGTATGTACTGCAGAGGCGGATGATTGAGGCGAGGCGGCTGTTGGGTGAGACGGATGAGCCGATCAAGGTGATTGCGGAGAGATTGGGGTACCGGGATGTGTATTTTTTCACGCGGCAGTTCAAGAAGAAGGTGGGGGTGGCGCCGAGCGCATACCGGCGGAGCCGAGTGTGAGGGGGGAAAGTTAAAAGGGATAAGGGATAAGGGATAAGGGATAAGGGATAAGGGATAAGTGCAGAAATTCACGACATAAATATTCTGTGATCCGTCCCTCTCTTACTTATCCCTTATCCCTTTTAACTTTCCGCTAAAATGGTTCAATCTTTTGAGGAGTGGTTTGATGGCTGGGCACAGTGCATGGAAGAACATCAAGCATCGCAAGGCGGCTGTGGATGCGAAGCGTGGCAAGGCATGGAGCAAGGTGGCGCGGGCGATCATTGTGGCGGCCAAGGCGGGGGGGCCGGATCCGGCGGCGAATTTGTCGCTGCGTTATGCGATTGATGACGCCAAGGCTGTGAACATGCCGAAGGACACGATTGAGAAGGCGATCAAGAAGGGGAATGGGGATCTGCAGGGGCAGAACTATGAGGCCTTTGTTTATGAGGGTTATGCGCCGCACGGCGTTGCGCTGGTGATTGAGATTTTGACGGACAACCGCAACCGGGCGAGCGCGGATGTGAAGGTGATCCTGGACAAGAACGGGGGGAACCTGGGGGCGACGGGGTGTGTGTCGTTTGTGTTTGACCGGCGGGGTGAGATTGTGCTGACGCGGTCGGGCGTGACGGAAGAGGCGCTGATGGAAACGGCGCTGGAGAATGGGGCGCTGGATATCGCCGAGCGGGGGGCGCAGTGGGTGGTGCTGTGCGAGGTGCCGGCGTTTCACAAGCTCAAGACGGCGCTGGAGGGGGCGAAGTTTCCCATTGAGAGCGCGCAATTGACGATGATCCCGACGACGACGGTGACTTGTACGGGGGAGGCGGCGAAAGAGGTATTGCATTTGATTGAGTTGCTGGAAGACAATGACGACGTGCAGAAGGTGCATGCGAATCTGGAGATTCCCGAGTCGGAGTTGGCGAAGCTTTGAAGATGGGTAGTGGGTCTTGGGTAGTGGGTTCTGTCAGAAAAAATGATTTTTTTGTGGGTCCGATTAGTTAGAGGGGATTTTTTATGGGTGAAAAGGAGCATCGACGGGTGACGGCGTATTTTTCGGGGAATGTGCAGGGTGTGGGGTTTCGGTACAACGCGCGGGCGATTGGGGCGGATCTGGCTGTGGCGGGGTATGTGAAGAACCTGGAGGATGGGCGGGTGTTTCTGGTGGCGGAGGGGCGGGCGGAGGACCTTGCGATGCTCATTGAGCGGGTGGAGAAGCGGATGGCGGGTTTTATCAAGAGCCGTGAGGTGAATTATTTTGGAGCGACGGGAGAATTTGGGCCGGCGATGCTGGATGCGTTTGTGGTGAGGCATTGAAGGAAAGGTAAAAGGGACAAGGTACAAGGGATAAGTAAAGGCAAGAAGCGAGTGTGCGGTGCGCTTGATGGAGCGTCTTGGGCTAGAATGCTGCATTCCATTTTGGGCGGCTTATTGAGGAACCGGATGTTGAATCGGCGAGACGATGCTGGCGGTTGGGTTGTCGGGCGTTTAAGCCGGGCGTGTTTTGCTGTGATTTTGGCGGGATTGATGGGGGCTGCTGGGTGTTCTTCGCTCACGGATCAGGACCGGAAGCTGACGGTGAATGATTTTGCGTCGACGCAGGCTTCGGATGCGCGGCCGGCGGAAGTCTTGACGACGCGGCCGGCGGCGGATTCGTCCGGTGGCGGGTCGACTGGCGGGGAAGCGGGCATCGGGCCGCTCAAGGTGGTGGATGCGTCGGTGGATGATTTGGGGCCCGGGCCCACTAAGAAGACGCCCGCGGTTCGGCCTCCGATGGATTTTTCGGTCAAAAGCGTGAAGCTGACGAGTTTCACCATGGATGCGATGGTGGGGCAGGTCAATGGGAACCCGATCTATGCGGGCACGGTGCTGGACAAGCTGCGGGAGCTTGAAGCGATGGGGCGCAATCAGTCGCGGTTGATGTTCCAGCAGCAGGCACGGAAGCTGATCGCGTCGACGCTGGAGCAGATCATCTCCGACGCGCTCATTCTGGGTGTGGCGGAGCGCGATTTGTCGGACGTGGAGCGCAAGGGCCTGGAAGAGATCATGAAGGACCACCGGGCGCGGCTGATCCGCCAGTATGGTCAGGGATCGGTGTTTCTGGCCGAAGAACAATTGATGGCCAAAGAGGGGAAGACGCTCGACCAGGCGATGCAGGAGTTCCGCTCGATCATTCTGGTCAACCGGTACTTCAAGCAGAAGCTGCTGGTGAAGGTGCATGTGTCACGCAAAGACGTCGAGCGGTATTACCTGACGCATTATTCGGACTTCAACCAGCCATCGGCGAAGCGGTTGCGGTTCATGTGGGTGCCGTTTGAGAACACGGGGAAGTTTGAAGCGATGCTCAAGAGCGGGAAGGCGTTTAAGGAAGTGGCGTCGGATCCGGGGAACATGAGCCGACCGGCGGTGGGGGGTTTGTATCCGGACCTGGTGATGGGGAACGAGTTTTCCGAGGCTGTAAATCAGGCGATCGGGCGGCTGAAGCAGGGGCAGTATGAAGGGCCGATCCGGGTGAGGAACAACTCATGGTGGGTGTACTGCGAAGAAGTGATTCCCGGGATCAGCCGGCCGCTGCGGGAAGTGCAGCTTGAGATCGAAGAAGGGCTGCGGCGCGACCAGACGCGGGTGCTGACGCAGAAGTACCAGAATCGGTTGCTGCAGGAGGGGAGCTACGGCGGACAGGCGGGGTATAACGCGGATAAGCGGACGATGGAGAGCAACGGCCGGGCGATGGATGAGATGGCGGAATCACTGCTGGCGGTGGCGATGGCGAGGTTTGCGCAGCCGGCCGCTGAATAGGCCGACCGAGGACGGTCGGAGTCGCGGGTCCTGGGTCCAGAGTCCTGGGTCGAAGAGAAGAAGTTGAAGAGATGTGGAGTCGGTTTATTAGAGCATTTGTAGGCGGCCCTCTGCCAGTGGGAGAGGGCGCGAGAAAGGAACTTTGAATGTTTGGAAGTCATCTTTCGATATCGGGCGGGTTGTATAAGGCGGCGGATGAGGCGAAGGCGCTGGGGTTTGAGACGGTGCAGATTTTCACGAAGAACCAGCAGCAGTGGAAAGCGCCGAAGCTGACGGAGGAGAGCATTAAGCAATGGAAGGCGGCGGTGAAAGCCGCGGGGCTGGTGACGCCGGTGAGCCATGACAGCT
>CAZGOM010000287.1:0-5526 GCA_964527265.1 uncultured Phycisphaeraceae bacterium
GGCGGCGAACGTGCCGACGCACATCGTGACGGATGTGAACAAGCTGAGGCAGGTGTTGACGAACCTGTTGGGCAACGCGATTAAATTCACCGGTGAGGGGGGTGTTTTCATGCAGGTGAGGCTGGGTGTGAAAGAGGATAAGACGCCTACGCTGGAGATTGACATTCGGGATACGGGTCCGGGTATTTCAGTGGAGGATCAGGGGAAATTGTTCCGGCATTTTGAGCAGACCAAGACGGGGCAGCAGGCAGGGACCGGGACGGGGCTGGGACTGGCGATCAGCCGCGAGTTTGTGCGGCTGATGGGGGGCGACATTACGGTGGAGAGCCATGTGGGGAGGGGGAGCGTGTTCATGATCCGCCTGCCGCTGAAAGCCAGCGATGTGAATGCGATGGAGCCGAAGGTGACGTTTGGGCATGTGGTGAAGCTGCGGGACGGGCAGGCGACTTGCCGCGTACTGGTGGTGGACGACATCGAGGACAACCGGCAACTGCTGACGCATTTGCTGGGGCCGATCGGGTTTGAAGTTCAGACGGCCAACACCGGCACGGAGGCGCTTAAGTTGTTTGAGGAATGGCGGCCGCATCTGATCCTGATGGATTTCCGCATGCCGGTGATGGATGGGCGCGAGGCGATCCGGCTGATCCGGGGCATGGTGCGGGGTAAGGAGCCGAAGATCATCGCGGTGACGGCGAGCGCGATGGATGAGAACCGGGAGGATCTGCTGGCCATCGGAGCGGATGATTTCATGGGCAAACCATTTCGCGAGGTGGAGCTTTTTCAGAAGATTCAGCAATTGACGGGGTTGGAGTACGTGTATGGGGAGGAAGCTGGGGAAGACAGCTTGCCGGGGTCGGAGATCATGCGGGTATCGCTGGAGCGGATACCCAGGGCGCTTGTGGAGAGGATGCATGATGCGGTGATCGGGGCGGACCTGGACAAGCTGCTTGCCGCCATCGGGGAGGTTGGGGACGTGGATGCGACGTTTGCGGGACGTTTACGGGAAATGGCTGAGGGGTTTGAGAATCAAAAGTTACTTGACCTACTGGCTCAAGGAGGCACGATTGAATCAGCAAGCATTCGATGATGGTGATCGGCAAAACACGAGCATCCTGGCGGTGGACGACACACCGGCGAATCTGCAGGTGTTGACGGGGATGCTCAAGGAGCGGGGGTACAAGGTGCGGCCTGTGCCGAGCGGGAAGCTGGCGCTGATGGCGGCGCGGCATGACCCGCCGGACTTGATTCTGCTGGACATCAACATGCCGGAGATGACGGGGTTTGAGGTGTGCCGCGCGCTGAAGGGGGACAAGGCGCTGAAGGACATCCCGATTATTTTCATCAGTGCGTTGACGGAGCCTTTGGACAAGGCGAATGCGTTTGCGCTGGGCGGGGTGGATTACCTGACAAAGCCTTTTCAGATGGATGAGCTGCATGCGCGGGTGAAGACGCACTTGAAGATCCGGCGACTGCATATGCAGTTGGAGGCATCCAACAACAAGCTGGCGCTGATCAATGAGCGGATGTCGCGTGATTTGAAGGCGGCGGCGCGGATTCAGAGGACGTTTTTGCCGCGGGCGACGCTGAGCGTGCCGGGCGCACGGTTTGCGTGGGTTTACAGACCTTGCGATGAATTGGCGGGGGATGGGCTGAATGTGATTGCGCTTGGTGACGGGAAGGTTGCGCTGTATGTGCTGGATGTGAGCGGGCATGGGGTGACGGCGGCGCTGTTGAGCGTGGCGCTTTGTCGGCTGCTTTCGCCTGCGTCGGATCCGTCTTCGATATTAAGCCGCGGCGGAGGGGGGGAAATTACATCGCCGGTGGATGTGGTGAATGAGTTGAACCGTCTTTTTCCGTTTGATTCCGCGACGGCGCAATTTGCGACGTTGATTTATGGGATATGGGATCCGAAGACGCATGAATTTCGATATGTTTCTGCGGGGCATCCGGGGCCGGTGCATCTGCCCAAGGGTGGAGAGCCGGTGACTCTGGCGAGCCAGGGATTTCCCATTGGTTTGGGGACAGAGCCCTACGTGGAGCGGGTGGTGCGGCTGGAGGCGGGGGATCGGCTGTACCTGGTGAGTGACGGGGTGATCGAAGCGATGAGCCCTTTGGGTAAGACGTATGGGCATGAGCGGCTGCTGGCGACGATCGGATCACGGCGGGATGAGGCATTGAGCGCGAGCGTCGGGCAGATCGTGGAGGATTTGGACGTTTGGCATGAGACGGAGAAGGCGAAAGACGATATCTCCATTCTGGCGATGGAGATCTGGGATGAGAATGGTGAACATGGTGCGGAGCGTGCGCTGGTGGGAAGGAGCGCGGGGATTGCGGCGTCGCCGGGGGTGTAGGGGGGGGAAGGGGGTCTCGAGTCCAGGGTCCAGAGTTGGGTGCAGGATTGTTTGGGGGTGGTAGGCTTTGGGGGCATGGATGGCGTGAGCAAGACACATTCCGGGTTGGGCCGCACGCGAAAAATGTGCCATCCGAAAGGGAGTTTTTATGCGGATAGCGGTTTCAGGGACGCATTCGGTGGGGAAGAGCACGCTGGTGGCGGATTTATTGGCGGCGCTGCCGGGGTATCGGCATGAGGAGGAGCCTTACCGGATGCTGCGGGGGCAGTATCCGATCAAGTTTGGGAAAGAATCGACGAAATACTGCAATGGGGTGCAGGCGTATTACAGCATTAGCCGCGTGCTGAGCTATCGGAGCGCAGGGGAGAATGTGGTGTTTGACCGGGCGCCGGTGGATTACATAGCGTATTCACAGTACACGGCGCATTTTGGGGAGACGGATCTGGATGAGGGGTTTGTGGCGTCGCTGGTGGAGCCGGTGCGGGAGTCGCTGGCGAACCTGGATTTGATTGTGTTTGTGCCGATCTCCAAGCATCACCCGATGCACCTGGAGGCGGATGGGATTCGGCCTGTGGACCCGACGTACCGGGTGCATGTGGACAAGGATTTCAAGGCGATTTATCGGGAGGGGGCGTTTGGGGTATTTGGGGGGGAGAGGCGGGGATTGCCGCGGGTGCTGGAGGTGCAGGGGTCGCGGGAGGAGCGGGTGGCGCAGGTGTTGGGGGAACTCAGGAGGGTCAAGTCCTAAGTTCAGAGTTCAAGAGGGAGGGGGTGGTGATCAGGATTTAGGTGAGGCGAATGTGGCTGGGGCAGGGGCGAGGATGGGAGCGGGGAGAGTGAGGGGCTGGCCCATGAAGCGGAGCCAGCGGTAGTGGGAGGAGAGGCCGGATTTGACGGAGGCGTGTTCGGTGTATTTCACGCCGTAGTCGCGGCAGGTGGCTTCGACGATTTTGGAGAGTTCGGGGTAATTGACGTGGCAGATGCGGGGGAAGAGGTGGTGCTCGATCTGGAAATTAAGGCCGCCTAAAAGCCAGGTGGCGATGTGGCTTTTGCGTGCGAAATCGACGGTGGTCTGAACCTGGTGGATGGCCCAGGCATTTTCCATGCGGCCGGTGTCGCCCTGGGGCATGGGGAAGGAGGCTTCTTCGACAGCGTGGGCGAGTTGGAAGACGATGGCGAGGGCAAGGCCCAGGACGGCGGATGCTGCGGCATAGAAGAGGAGGACGACCCAGAGGGGATGGAAGACCAGGGGGAGGGCGAAAGCGAGAGTGAAGAAGACGGTTTTACCGGCGATGAAGAGGGCTAGATCCCAGCCTTTGGGGCGGGGGATGGGGTTGTTGCCGATGTGCTTGGTGAGGATGGCGCTGAAATCGCTGAAGACGTGCCATTTGATGGCGAGGAAGCCATAGAGGGGCCACATGTAGAGGTGCTGCCAGCGGTGAAAGGCGTAACGGCTCTGGTGGGGTGTGAGGCGTGCGAAGAAGCCGATGTCGATGTCGGTGTCGTGTTCGGTGATGTTGACGTAGGTGTGGTGGATGACGCCGTGCTTGAAATGCCAGATGTAAGAACTGCCGCCCATGAGGTCGAGTGTCATGGACATGAGTTTGTTGACCCAGGGGCGGTTGGAGTAGGCCTGATGTCCGGCGTCGTGCTGGATGTTAAAGCCGATGCCTGCGGTGGTGAGGCCCAGGAGGATGGCCAGGGGGACGGCCTGCCACCAGGTGGCGGCGAAGAAGACCAGGAGGATGTATGAGGTGGCGATGACTGAGAGGAAGATGGCGGTTTTGAGGTACATCTGCCAGCAGTCGCGGCGGGAACGGCCGGAGGCGAGAAAATATTCGTCGACGCGGCGCTTGAGCTCGTTTTGAAAGAGCGGGTCTTTGGCGAACTTGAGGTTTTTAGATTCCGCGTGGGAGTGGCTTTGATGGGCTGCGGAGGTTTCTGAGGCCTGGGGCATTCAATTTCCTTGAGATCGTCCGTGTGCGGGGTGCGCGAGGCTGACAGGGCCGCGGCTGAACCACACGAAAGGCACGAAAGACGGGAGGCAGGAAGTCAAAAATGACATAAACGGACTCTTTTAAAGAGCCATTCTCCAGGATTGCCAAGAGGTCGTAACCGTTTTCGCGTGTGCGATAGAGGTGGGTCGCGCCTGAACAGGCCGGGATTATGGGTACCAGTGTACCCCATATCATAGGCGGCGGGGGCGGCGGGTTATTTGTGTTCGGGCTCGATGGTGACGGTGAGCTTGCGCGAGGTGAATTGATCCTGGATGAGTTCGGCCTTTTCCAGGTGAGTGGTCATCAGAAGGGAGACGCCGGTGTCGTGGGCTTCCTTCATTTTTTCCACAGCGTCGTCGACACCCAGGGGTGTGAGCATGACGATGGATTCCACTACGTGGACCTGGTCGTTGACGTCGTCGTTATGAAGGAGGACCTTCCAGAGGGGCATGCGGTCAACGGGAGGCTTTTGAAGGGTGGGCTTGGGCTCGGGGCGTTCCTCGACGGCGACGACGGTGTCGGAGCCGGAGTCATCCCCAGTGGAGGATGTGTCTTGATCTTGATTAAGAATGGGGATAGAAAACGGGCTGTGTGTATTCATGGTTTGGCCGGGCATTGTTTGAGTGATTCAAGTATTCTACCCTAAACCCTTGGGGTTCCCCAAGGCAGTCAGGAGCTTAAGGCATGTCAAAGCGTCCTTTTTTGTTGCGGGGATGTCGGGGATTAGCAGTTTTAGCCTGTTTGGCGGGTCTGGGCGTGATGGCCGGACCGTCGGGAAGCTTCGTGCGCGAAGCGTCGGCGCGGGAAGGGGGCATCAAGGATGCGCTGACCGCGCGTTCAAACATCATCATGAAGATGTTCGCGCAGCGGCCGCTGAAACAGGGGGCGGACAATCCCGGCACGTGGGTGGATGCGGAGCGGTGGTGCGTGGCGCACGCGGCTCTGGACACAGGCACAAAGCTGGATGAAGCCAACGATTATTTTATGAAGGTGGGGTGGGTATCACTCAACCGAGGGCTGGTGGCGGACACGGACATCCAGGTGACAGATCTGCTGCGGACGTATCTGCGGTTTAAGACCAATCCGCGGTTGAAGCCGGAGTCCAGCGCGCACCTGTTGAAGATGTTCAAGGAATGGAAGGTTCCCAACATCGACCGCAACCGCGATGCGGATGTGCG
>CAZGOM010000288.1:0-5413 GCA_964527265.1 uncultured Phycisphaeraceae bacterium
CCGAAGTCCACGCCGTCGCCGACGGCATCAAAAAAGGCACCATCGACAAGGAATCACTCGCCGGCTGCGAGGTCTACGTCACCCTCGAACCCTGCGCGCACTTCGGCAAAACGCCCCCCTGCGCCGACATGCTCGCCTGGATGAAGCCCGACAAGGTCTTTGTCGCCATGGTCGATCCCTTCCCGGAAGTCTCCGGCAAGGGCATCAAAATGATCCGCGACACCCGCATCCCCGTCACCGTGGGCCTCCTTGAAGACAAAGCCCGCGAACTCAACAAAGCCTTCATCAAGCGCGTCACCACCGGCCTCCCCTATGTCATTGTTAAATGGGCCCAGACCCTCGACGGCAAAGTCGCCACCTCCTCGGGCCAAAGCAAGTGGATCAGCTCTCCCGAATCCCGTGAAGACGTCCACCGCCTCCGCGGCCGCATGGACGCCATCATCACCGGCATCGGCACCATCCTCAAAGATGATCCCCTTCTGACCCCCCGCCCCGCCGACTCCCACAACGTCAAACGCTATCCCGTCCGTGTCATCATCGACCCGCTCCTGGAAATTCCTTTTGACCGCCAGGTTTTAAAAGCGCTCGACACCCCCACCAAAACCATCATCGCCACCTCCGAAGCCATCGCCGCCGCCGACGGACCGATGGTCGGCAAAATCAACCGCCTCACCGAACTGGGCATCAAGGTCGCGCGTTTCCCCGTCACCACCATGGAAGCCGGCAATCGCCGCCCGCGCCTGGATTTGAGCCAGCTCTTGAAGTATCTGGTCGTCAAATACCAGGCCACCAACGTTCTGCTTGAAGCCGGCGGCTCGCTCGTCGGTTCATTCATGCGCCAGCGCCTGGTCGACGAACTGCGTGTCTATATCGCACCGACGCTCATGGGCGACAAGGGCGCACTCGGCTGCGTCGAGGGCTTCACCCCCAAATCCCTCGCCGAAAGCACACGCCTGAAATTCCGCTCCATGGCCAAAGTCGGCGACGATGTCGCCGTCAGCTACACCATCGGCTAAGCAACCTCTCAGATTCACCGGGTCTTAAATGTCTTGGGCAGTGTTCCCTTGCCCTTTCCCTGTCCATCTTTGGCCTCAACCCCCTCCTCAGCCTTCATCTTTCTCAGATACCGATCAAAAAAAGCCCTTATCTGCCCCATCCGCTCCGCATTCACAAACTCTCCTCCCCCGTGCCCCGCTCCGGCAATCTCCACCAATTCCACAGGCACGCCTTCCTCCCTGAGCCTCTGCGCAAATGTTCGGCTTTGATAAATCGGCACCACCTGGTCCTGGTCCCCATGCATGATCAAAAACGGCGCCGCATCCTTGCCCACCTGCAAAATCGGGCTCGCCAAAATCGCCTTCTCCATCGTCCGCGTGGGAAGCCCACCCAACAGATCCGTCAACTCATTTCTCGGCACCGACTTATTCACCTCCGTATTCAACACTTTCTCCGGCGACATCGGCACAACCAGCTCCTTGGGAAATTCCTTGCCCTCGAAATACTGCACCGTCAGATTCGTGGGCCCAAACCAGTCGCACACCGCATGCACATGGCTGGAGACTTCCGTGTAATCTCCCACCTTCCCTTCAAGGTCCGCATTGTTGTTGGTCGTCCCCATCAGCGCCGCCAGATGCCCCCCCGCCGACCCGCCCATCATCCCGATCGGGCCCGGGTCATATCCAAACTCGTTCGCCTTGGCCCGCAAAAAACGGACTGCAGCCTTGCAGTCCCAAATCTGCGCCGGAAAGCTCGCCTCCCCCGTCAGGCGGTAATTAATGCTCGCCACCGCATACCCCGCCTTCATCAGAAACAACGCGGCACACGGATCCTTATCTCCCTGCCTCCAACCCCCGCCATGCACCCAGATCACCAGTGGACGCAGTTCACCCGCCTGGGCCTTCCCATTGGGCACAAACACATCCAGGGTCAAGTCCTTCCCGTCCACTTTGGCGTAAACCACATCCCGACGGATCTCCATCGGCCCAAACGTCTGCTGCAGGATCTGATCCTGACGCCTCTGGCGCTCTTTAGCCGCATTCTTCTGCTCTCCCCCACTCAGAATAGGGGGATGCCCCGCAGGCTGCGCCTGGGCGCCCGCCAGACCCAACAACAGCAAGCCAATCCCCATGCATAACCACACCCCAATCCCGCGTACATCCATGGCGATTCTCCAAAGGTGCCAGTTTAACGCTCAAGGCTTTGCCGCGATGCATCGATTCGCATCAACGCAGGCACCCTTCCCAGTTCGCCCACGATATTCCGCACATCCATCACCGGATGATCCATCGTGCGCAGCCCTTCCGCCGGGATATCAATGCGGCAAACAAGATCCGCACCCACAAGCCCAATCTCCACCTCACCCGCTAAGTTAAACCTCACCAATCCTTCCACAAGCGCCCTTCCCGACCCCGAATCTCGGCTATTCATAAACCCCGCGTGCGCCCCCTCCGCCGCACCCCGCACCACCAGCGAAATGCTGGCCAGGCTCAAATGCCCAAAACTGATCTGCTCACCCGTCCCAGGCACCACACTCCAATCCGCCAGAATCCCCACCCTCACCCCCGCCGCCCGGGCACACACACCCGCATGTTCCGCCACTTCCTGCAATGCCGTCACCAAGGGTGAAACTTGCAACGGATCGATCTTAAACACCACGCCCGGATGGCTCTTGCACTCCACCTCCGCGCGCCCATGGCTTTCAATCCCTTTCCGAATCACGTCCTCCACCGGCACAAGCTCAAAACCATTCGCCGCGATCAATTCGTGCGCCACCTTGAATCCCCGGATCCTACGTTCAAACCGCTCCGTCAAATCCGGCACACTCTCGGAAGTCCGCCGGTAAATCGTCAAAAGTGAACCCAGTTCTGCCAGATTGTTTCGCACGCGGTGATCCAGCTCACCCAACAAAAGCCGTTGCGTATGCGACAAATGTTTCTCCACCCTCAGGCGCGATTCCAACACCCGGATGTGCGACCGCACCAGGAAAAACAGCAGCAGGGTATTGACCGTGATAAACGCAAGGCCCTTGTAAGTCTGCACTTGCGTAAGCACCTCAGGAGACGATACAAAATGACTGACCACTTGGTCACTCACCGTGATCCAAACAATGGCAAATCCAAGATAAATCAGCGCAATCTTCGCGGCCGTTTTCATGCAAACCCCAGTCTGGCCGGCTCAACCATTGAGCGGCAGTGAAGCCTCAAACCTGGAGGTGGTCACACGAAAAACAAGGTGTGAAATGCGTTTCCCCGCCGGACCGACAAAACACTGTTTCTACTTTCATTCAACCAATGCGTCGCAACTCATGCAACTTACATTATCCATCAAAATCAGAATTTGCGGTTAAAAATACACCGGTATTCGAAATAATAAACTCATTACCGGTCCAGCCCCGCGCGCAATGCCGATAGCCGTTCATGCCATGTCAGGTCAAAGTGCAGGGGCGTAACTGTAATGTAGCGCTCAAACAACGCCTCCACATCCGATCCTGGCTCCCTCTCACGGAAGCTCAGATGATCCCTGGCGTGATACCGCGGATGTTCTTCATCCTCGGCATGGACCGCATCATAAGTATCAACCATCGGAGAAACCGATGCCTTTACGACTCGCACGCCGCGCGGCTCATGCCCCAGATCCGTGGTCGGCAGGTTGATGTTCATCACACATCCCACCTCCACGCCCTGAGCCACTACACGCTTTAAAAGATCCTTCGCCCACTCGGAAGCCTGCTCCCAATTCGTCAGATCACGCTTTCCCAGATGCAGGCTCATGGCAATGGCTGGGATCCCCATCATTGCCGCCTCACGAGCCGCTCCCACCGTGCCTGAATAAAGGGTATGGATGCCCAGATTGGCCCCCGCGTTAATGCCGCTGATGACCAGATCCCATCGCTCTTGGCTCACCCTCGCCCGGGCAACCTTCACACAATCCGCTGGTGTCCCAGACACCGCATGCCCAACAAACAAAACCTCACCGTGCGCAAGCACACGGTGAGGTTTGATAGTCAGCGGCATATGAAACGTAACGGCATGGCTTTTGGCCGATTGCACCGCATCTGGCGCAACCACCGTCACATCTCCCAATCCTTTGGCTGCCTTGTAAAGGGCCGCCAAACCCGGCGCTTCAATGCCATCATCGTTGGTGAGCAGAATGCGCATGCCAATCGAATCCGGGAGGCGCCGTCCTGAGCGTTTTAAGACTCAGGAAGACGGGGTA
Source organism: uncultured Phycisphaeraceae bacterium (assembly GCA_964527265.1). GTDB lineage: Bacteria > Planctomycetota > Phycisphaerae > Phycisphaerales > Phycisphaeraceae > CAZGOM01. Next base: position 4,216 of record CAZGOM010000288.1, read on the forward strand.
TCTCAGGCCTGAGCGGAGGGAGCGTCAGCGGCAGGAGCAGCAGCGCCCGCGCCTTTGGCTTCCTGAGCCTTCTTGGCCTTGGCAGCAAACTCCACGCGGTAGTTCGCCTTCTGGCGGCGACGAGAGAACTGGCCGGAAACCTGCGGGCCTTCTTCGTCACCCACCAGTTGCAGCACACACAAGGTGGTGCCGTCGCCGATGCGGTGCTTGGCCAGCTTGATGATGCGGGTGTAGCCACCGGGACGGTTGGCATACTTGGGGGCGATCTCGTCAAAAAGCTTCTTGACAAGCTTGGGCCCGCCCGTGACTTCGCCGTACTTATTGCGGGTCACAGCTTCATCAAAGTCGCCCTTGACGATGATCTGGTCATGGCCCAGCATCGAGATCACGCGCCGACGGGAAGCCAAGTCGCCCTTGCGGGCTGCGGTGATCACTTTCTCGATGAAGCCCTTGACACTCTTGGCCTTGGGAATGGTGGTCTCGATTTGCCCGTGGGTGAAGAGGGCAATGGCCAGGTTCCGGCGCAGGGCGCGGCGGTCTTCGGCGTCACGAGAGAACTGGTAACCAGCAACACGATGCCTTGTCATGACTCAATCTCCAGACAAGCCCGTCACCGGGCATTGATGTACTTAGACGACTCGTTAGTCAGCGTCCACGTTGAAGTCAGCGGGAAGCTGGCTGCCAAGCGAGAGGCTCAAGTCCTCAAGCTTACGCTTCACTTCACGCAGGGAGGTTTTGCCGAACGAACGAACCTTCAGCAGGTCCGCTTCGGCCATCTGCACCAGATCGGCAACCGTGACGATCTTGGCCGACTCAAGGCAGTTGCTGGCGCGCACCGAGAGCTCCAATTCGGAGATCGGCATGCGCAGCTTGCGCTTCAAGTCTTCATCGATCTGAGCAGTCTTCCCGGCTTCTTCCGTCGCCGTTTCGCTGCCCAGTTCAAAGTATTGAACAAAGGGGTTCAGGTGCTTGCGCAGGATCTTGGCGGCTTCAACCAGAGCGTTCTCCGGAGTGATGGTGCCGTTGGTCCAGATCTCCAGCGTCAGCTTGTCGTAGTTGGTCTTGGAACCAACGCGCGCATCCTCAACCTTGTAACGCACGCGGGTCACCGGCGAGAAAACCGCGTCAACTGGAATCAGACCAATTTCCTGGTCCTGGTTGTTCTGGTACTGCTCGCTGGCCGGGACGTAGCCGCGAC
>CAZGOM010000289.1:0-5391 GCA_964527265.1 uncultured Phycisphaeraceae bacterium
GATGATTCCCGCAACAACTGGTGGGTGGCGCTGCTCTCTTTTGGCGAAGGCTGGCACAACAATCACCATGCGCAGCAGCGTTCAGCGGCGCACGGGATGAAATGGTGGGAATTGGATATGACCTGGTGGACCATCCGCGCGCTGAGCTGGGTGGGGCTGGCGCGGGACATCGTGTATCCCAAGGTGCCTAAGGCCGGGACCAAGGGCGTGCAGAGCGATGCCAACCCGGTGGTGGATTCGTCGGGGAATATGAGGCAGGAAGTATCGGCTGATTGAGGTTTGTTTCGAAATTGAATTGAATGAACACGCCACCTGTTTCGGGTGGCGTGTTTTTTTTAGTTTCCTCGAGTGAAGTGTTTTGTTTTAATACTGAATCCAGATGATTTATTGACCGTAAAGATTTATTTAAATAAGATAAATTCATGAATGAGTCGCAGTCAGTGCAATCAGTGGTGAAGGCGGTGCAGGTGCTAAAGCTGCTTGGGGACGCGCCGGAGGGGATGAGTTTGCAGGAATTGGCAGGGGCGATGGGTTTGAAGGCGCCAGGGGTGCATCATCTGGCGCAGACGCTGGTGGCTGGGGGACTGGTGGAGCGGACGGCGGCACCGCTGAAGTACCGGATCGGGGCGGGGGTATTTGAGCTGGTGGCGCGGCAGGCTTCGCATTGGCTGCGCAAGGAGGCGGTGGGGGCGCTGAGCGGGATTGTGGTGGGAATGCCGGAGGCGTCGGCGCTTTTGACGCAGGTGCAGGAGGGGGATGTGGTGGCGACGCTGAGGATGGGACCGGAGCAGCCGGGAGTGGTGCAGAAGCCGGTGCGGCAGGCGATGGGGGTGTACGGGAGCGCGTCGTCGCTGATGTTTCAGGCGTATTGGCCTGCGGGGGTGCTGAAGGAATTTCGTTCGCGGTATGTGTTTGAAGAATACGACACGGGGTGGGGGAGCGTGGAAGAACTGGATGGTTTTTTGGCTAAGGCGCGGGAGGCGGGGTATGTGAGCAAGCCGCGCAGGGTGACGGGTGGTACGGCGAGCGGGCCGGGGATGGTGGCGGTGAGCGCCCCGGTGTTTGGGCGGGAGGGACAGCTTTTGGCGGGGATCGGCGCGTCGGTGCGGGTGGAGGAAGTGCGGGAGTGGGTGGCGGTGGAAAAAAAACTGACGGGGCTGGTGCTTGAGGGGAAGCGTGTGCTTGAGAAGAGCATGGTGTTTTAAGGTCGATCTGAATTCGAGAAAGGATGAGAAGGCATGGGTTTGTCACAGTTAACGCAGGCGCAGGTGGATTCGTTCTACGAGCAGGGGTTTGTGCTGGTGAAGAGCGTGTTTAATGCGCAGGAGATGGATGAGATCGATGATGCGTTTGAACGGCTGCATGAGATCTCTGAGGAGGTGAGCAAGCTGGCGACGGTGGATAAGCCGACGGTGGAGCATGCGGGATCGCGGTTTACGTTTACGGGGCCGTCGGGGCACGTGCGGCATATTGCTTATTGCGGGAATGCCGTGCCGACGCTGCTGAAGTATGGACGGGACAAGCGGATGCTGGGGATCGCGTCGGAGATTCTGGGGGTGAAGGAGATGTATCACCTGATCAATCAGGCGCATTACAAGCGGCCGGGATCCGGCATAGCGTTTGGATGGCACCAAGACAGCACGAACAGGAAGATTGATCAGGGCGGATTTATCGATGTAGATGGGCGGGGGAGCTATGTGCAAATGGCGCTGGCGCTGGATGACGCGACGGAGATCAATGGGCCGCTGGAGTTTATTGCGGGGTCCAACAAGCTGGGACATCTGGGGACGCGGGTGCTGGAAGGGGTGGATGAGAGCAAGCGCGTGGCGCCGCCGATCAAGCGGGGGGATGTGGTGGCGTTTGGGCCGTACACGATTCATGGAAGCCAGGCGAACGGGTCGGATAAATCCAGGCGGGTGTTCATCAATGGGTTTGCGTATCCGGGAGCGAATCAGAGGAGTTATGGGTTGCCGAATTCTGCGGAGAAGGTGCAGGTCGCGGGGGGAGCGTGATAGAGGGTGGGAGGTGTGTGTGAAAGTGGGCTTTGTAGAGCTGCCAAGCAAGCCCGGATTGAATCAACAGGCCTGCAGCGAGGAAGACGCACACGGGGAGGAAGAAAATGCGCAACATGTTATCGCTGTTGATAAATACGGCAGCCACGAAACCGAGGGGGATAAGGACGAGGACTATTTCTCCGGCGGACAAATACCAGCAAAAGCGGATCCAGAAAAGTCGTTGCGCCGGTTTAGTGAGCCTGAAGAAAGTCACAAAGTGAAGGATGGCGACAAGGAGCCAGGCGATCGACAAGTAGATGAAGAAGACACCGATTGGGTTATGTGAATCTTTCTCGAAAAAACTTTTCAGGGGCGACGAGGAGCAACAAAATAGTGGGCAATGGGCGAGTGCATTGCCCAGCACCGCGAAACTGAGCAATGTTTGAGACGAGACGGCAACGGGGGTTGGCAGGAGGGGTGTTGGGGTAGCAGCAGCTGCCATGCGAGCTTCACGGGCGTGAGACAGCAATGAATAGGCAGCGATCATTTGCCCAAGTGTAAAACCGGAGACAACGCATGACAGGATGGCGATTCCCATGAATTCTGCTTCGATTTTTCCCATGTTCACAACAGTGAGGAAAATAAATCCCAATGCGACTAGGAATACAGTGGCGCCTTCGATGCCGCTTATGGTTAAAACCATGCGTAACAACAACGGAGAAGGATTTTCACGCAAAGCCCACAACCCTTGCGCAGCATATGCGATGGACCCAACTGCCCACCCGCCTGCCACGATAAGACCGATCAAAGCAGGCATGGCGGAGTGCGCCAGGACCGTGATGAAAAGAAGATAAAGGGTGGCTGAAACCGCGAGTGGAATGCGTGTCAGGCTGCTCATGAAAAGGCAGATGCGGAGCACGGTTTGGAGTGAATTACGACGGTGGAGGTGAAGTGGTTTTGTGTGGGATGTGGAAGTGTCTGACATCAGGCCCCCGATCATTGATTCTGAAGTGACATGCACATCATAGCGGAGGCATGGTGGAGATGGATCATCTGAATGGCCAGAGGATGAGTTTGATGAGTTGGTTGGCGGCGGTGGAGGTGAAGATGACGATGAGGATGCCGTAGACGCCGGTCATGATGGCGGCTTGCGCGAGGTTGAGGCGGTAGACGAGGCCGATCATGAGGGTGTAGACGCCGATGACCATGACGAGGAGGCAGGTGTAGGCGAGGCCGTTTTTCATGTCGAAGACGCCGGGGATGAGAAGGACGCCCAGGGCGTAGGGGAAGAGGACGATGCCGGAGATTTTGACGATGAGGATGCGGTCGAGGTGGAAATCTGCGTCGAGGATGTTTGAGCCGACCCACATGGAGGCGAGGCAGGCGGGGGTGGAGAGAAGGACGACCCAGACGAAATGCTGGACGACCATGGGGAGGAATGAGTGGCTGCGGAGATTGAGAAGAGTGACCAGGAGGAGGATGAGGAGGGAGATGCCGGAGGCGGCGGCGGGGACCCAGACATCGTAGATGTTTCGTTCGTGCTCGTGTTTTTTATTGAGGGCTTTGCGTTCGGCTGCTTCGCGGGCGACGGTTTGGACGACTTGTTCCAAGCCGCGCTTGCGAAGGACGGCCATGACGGGGTCGTCGAGTGTTTTGTCGATTTCGGCTTGGACTTCATTTTGGCGGACGGGGGTGATGACGCTTTTGCAGTGCGGGCAGATTTCGGCGGGGGCGTTGCCTGGAAGCTCGCCCTGGCAATGGGGGCAGACGAGGGAGACGGATTCGGGTTTTTCAAAGGTGTCGCGCGCGGCCTGGGTTTTGTCGGATCGTGAGGCGGGCTTATCAGTGAGAAGGGCGCTGACGCGGGGGGCGGGCTTGGTGGGGGGAGTTTCAAGCGGGGAGCCTGAGTGGTCCTGGTCGATGGCGGAGGGCGTCTGGTCGAAGGGGATGATCTGGGGGCGTTTTTTGGGTTGGGGCGGTTGCAGGGAAGCGGGGGTTGGGGTGGTTGTTTCGGGGGATTCGTGCTGGGTGAGGAGGGGTTCGTCTGCATCAGGCGCGAGGGTGAGCTCAGTGAGATAGCCGCGAGGCTCGATGGGGTCTTCCTGGATGGCCATGTCGTCTGGGGCGGGAGTGGGGAGAGTGTCGCCGGGTCTGGCGATGAGCTCACAGGCGGAGAAGGAATTGAGAGGGACGCGGAAGATTGCGCCGCACTTGCAGGTGACGCGTTTGTTGCCGGCTTCAAAGCGCCATGCGTAGCCTTGGGCACAGAAGGGGCAGAGGATGGGCGATTGAGGATCGGCCATGGGTTTAGTTTAGCCTAGGCGTGCGAGGCATTCCAGCGTGAGGACACGCTGGAGTCACGGGTGCAGGGTCCAGAGTCCTGAGTCGAAGAGGGGAGGTTTAAGAGAAGAGGGATTGGCAGTGGACAGGTGGTGGGTTTGTTTTTGGCGCGTGCAAGACACAGCACGCCTTCGGGGCGTGCCGTGCCACCTGGCACTGGAGTGACGGGATGAGATGGAATGTGCTATCCGGATTGAATCTGGTCATGGATCGGTTGGATCGGGAATGAGACCGCAACGGGTTTTGCTGTTTGTATACCAGAGGGCTGATGACCATTCCCATTCATGCGGTTTGGCGCAATAATTACGTTTTATTGGATTGGCGTGGATGTAATCGATCTTTTCATGCAACTTACGCGCGGAGTAAATATTTCGGTCGTATCCACCACCTCTTCGCCAGAAATGCGTAAGTCCGGCTGAGTCGACCAAGCGAGGGAGAATACGTGCGTTTAAGGCTCTCCAGCGGGTGATTGTTGAATTGCCAAAAGGGCCTTTAATGTCTGCAGCGATTTGTTTAACTGTGAGACGAGGAGGAAACGGTTGGACAAGTAAATGAACATGCTCAAGCATTACCACCCATGCGAATAATTTGAAGCCCAATCGCTTTCGTGAATGAAGAATGCGTTCTAAAAAAGCGTCACGGATTTGGTGGTTGTTAAAGAGTTCAAGTTGGTCGTAGCACGACCACGTAAGGTAGCGGGCTTGTCCAGGCTCTTCGTAGCGCGTGAGCGTTCTGTAATCATCCCTCATGTAGGGAATTGTGTGAAAATATGTAAGCGCGTGCAAGACACAGCACGCCTTCGGGGCGTGCCGTGCCACCCGGTTTGGGATTACTGGGTGTCTGCGAGGGCTTGGGCGGTGATGGCCCACATGAGGGTTTCGGCGAGGACGCCGGAAGGGGGACAGATGTTGACGTCGTAGCCTTTGATTTTGACGGCGGCGTCGCCGTCGGCCCAGGATTGGTCGATGAGGATTTCGTTTTGTTTGATTTCGTCGGCGGGTTTGGTGAGGAAGCCGGCGATGACCCAGATGGTGCCCTGGCCGGCTTTGCGGAGTTT
>CAZGOM010000290.1:0-5374 GCA_964527265.1 uncultured Phycisphaeraceae bacterium
CGGAGCGGACGCAGAAGCTGTTCAACACGCTGATGGTGATGATCGCGTCGATCAGCTTGCTGGTGGGTGGGATTGGGATCATGAACATCATGCTGGCATCGGTGACGGAGCGGACGCGTGAGATCGGAATCCGACGTGCGCTGGGTGCTTCGCGATATCACATCATTTCGCAGTTTTTGATTGAGACGACTGTGCTGTCGGGGATTGGCGGGTTGATTGGTGTGGGATTGGGTGTGGGTGCGGCGGTGGCGCTGATGGTGGTGCATTATTATGCGCCGAGCATTGAGAAGCCGTACATCACGGCGTGGTCAATTTTTGTGAGCTTTGGGGTGGCGGCGGGGGTGGGGATCGTGTTTGGGCTGTATCCGGCGGTGCGGGCGTCGCAACAGGACCCGATTGTGGCATTGAGGCATGATTGATTGAAGATGGGTGCTGGGTATTGGGTAGTGGGTAGTGTCAGAGGAAGAGCGAGGAAAGGTAAAAGGGACAAGGTACAAGGCGGAAATAAGGAGCGTGGGTTATGGCGAAAGAGAATGTACCTTGGGTGCCGATTGGGGTTGTGGGGGCGATTGTGTGTCTGGTGGGAGGGGTGTTGTTGTTTAAGAGCGGCGGAGGGGAAGCAGGAGCGACTGGTTCAGGTGGGGTAGCGGTGACGAAGGGGCCGGGGGTGTTGGCGGGGGCACATACGTTTACGATTCTAGGGGAGGAACCGGCGGTGAGGGTGACGGTGAAGTTGCCGGGGGCGAAGAAGGGGGAATTCAGGCCGATGACGGTGTCGATGATGAATATCCCGATCAAGCTGGAGGTGTTGGCGACGGGGTTGGAGGAGGGGGATGCGAAGATGAGCGCGGTGGCGCGAACGTGGTGTGCGCAGGTGAGCGCAACGCGGTCGGATGCGTTGTTTTTGCCGGGGACGAAGAAGGTTGTGGGGGAGGTGGTGAAGCTGGCGGATGGGACGGTTGCGCGGGTGAGCTATGGGAGTGGATTCATGGCGCCGAGTTTGACGGCGGCGGAGGATTTGCCGCGCGATTTGGAGAACAAGGGGGTTAAGGCGTTTCAGGTGTTGGTGACGAGCGACAAGGGGGAATTGTTCGTGACGTTGATGGGGCCGGTGGAGCGTGGTGCGGAATTGGAGCCGATGGCTGTGGCGATCGCGGAGAGCATGCGGATTGAGGAGGTGTCGGGGAAGAGTGGGAGGAGGCGGGAGTAGCGGCATCGGAATGTGCGACAAGGGTGCGTGGCCGCTTGTGGCACCGGATGGGAGGCTCATTGGGGTCATGAAGAAGGGCGAGTACTTTTTGACGGATGCGATGGCGCAGACGCCGGAGATGGTGGCCGCAGCGGCGAAGCTCACGCCAGAGCAGACGCTGTATTACAAGTCGGGCGACAAGATTTCGATCGAGGTGAATGCGGGTTTGGTGAATAAGGGGAACCAGCGCGCGAAGGCGCGCCTGTTGGAGCAATTGAAGGCGCATGGGGTGGAAGTGGCGGATGGAAGGCCGGTGAAGCTGGTGGTGTCGGTGATCGAACTGCCCCAAAGCAAGATGAGCTATCGGGTGGGATCAGAGCCAGCGCGTGATCTTGTGTATACGCCGGTGGAGTATCGGCTGGAGTTATTCAGCGAGGGTAAGTCTGTTTGGAAAAAGAGCATGGAGTTTCGAGGCGGCAGACAGAAGCCCAACCAGACGGGGGAGCAGTTTTTGAAGGATGCGCGAGAGGAATCAGACACGTTTGTGGATGTGTTTGAGGTGCCGCGCGCGGTGCCGCGGCCGGAGAAGGAGTTGGGGATTTTTTAGTCAGGCGGGTTTTTCGTGCAGGGTGACCCAGGCATCAGCAAGGATGAGAGCGTTGATGGCGCCGGGAGGGTGGCCGGGGAGAAGGGCCTGCTGGCTGACGGTGATGGAGCAGTCGTTTAATTGTTGTTCGCCAAGCATGACGGTGGCGGGGCGGCTGAGGAAGCAGGCCAGGCCCCAGGGTTGGTTAGTGAAGTAGTCGGTTTGGGTGTATTCGACATGGAGATCGGCGACGACCTGGCAGCGGGCGATGAGATCGGGCTGTGCGTAGAGGCGGGCGAGGGCGTATACGCCATGGAGGGCGACGAGCTCGCGGTAGGAAAGGACGTCGGGCTGGATTTCGTCGTCGGCGTGATGCGGGGGCGAGAGCCAGCCCTTGGGAGCGAGGCGGGCGTTGAGGCGTTTGAGCAGTGAATCGGCATCGTGACGACCGACGCCGGCTTTGATGCCTGCGCCGATGGCGTAGCAGATGGAGGTGAAGAAGGCGATGTCCGTTTCGGCGGCGGGAGAGCCGATGAGGAGTTCGAGAATTTCGTTCAAGTAGCGCAGTTGGCGCTTGATGCGGACGTCATCGGAGGGGGCAAGTCGGTGGGCGTGGAAGACGACTGCGGAAGCAAGCAGGCCGTAGTAGGGACGGCTTTGACCGCCGGCGTCGCGAAGGCTCAGGAGGGCGGGGCCTTCCTCAGCGGTGCGCAGGAGGCTTTCGGCGACCTGGGTGATAATGCGGGCAGGGGTAGGGAGGTCGGAGACGATGGGCTCTACAAGTGGAGTTGCAAGTGCGATGGAGGAGGGGTTCAAGCGTGAACCCTGGCGCAGAATCACGCTTTGGGCCATTTTCGCGCCCATGAGTGAAATGAGGCGAACATACTTGTTAAAATCAAACTCGTTCATCGTCGCCAATATGATAGGGAATTCCATGCCTAAATGGGTGAATGTGTGCGAAGTAAAAGATCTGCCGGTGGGTGGCTCCAAGTGCGCGCGGGTGGAAGGCGTGCCGCTGGCGATCTACAACGTGGAAGGGAAACTGCATGCGATTGGGGATATGTGCCCGCATGCGGGGATGCCGCTGGCGGATGGTGAATTGTGCGGGAAGGTGATCGTGTGCCCGTTCCATGGTTATTCGTACAACATCGAGACGGGGAAGAACACGGATTTCCCGGATCAGGAAGAGCCGCTGAGGGTGTTTCCGGTGCGTGTGGAGTCGGATGCGGTGCAGGTGGATCTGCTGAGGGGGAAGTGATTGGAGATGGGTTCTGGGTCTTGGGTTCTGGGTCTTGTCAGAGGAACAGAGATGGCTGGGGAGCTGAGCCGATTGTTTTTTTGATTTAAGGCAAAGAGGTTTTTATGGGCGGGAAGCGCTGGATGGCCTGGGGCGGCGTGATGGGTGTTTTGCTATTGATTTTGGCGAGTGCGGCTTGTTGGGGAGGGGCGAAGAATGAGGTGGCGTATGTGCCACGGGAGGGGGATGTGGTGTTTCAGTCGCTGCCGAGCGGGCCGATGGTGAGCATGATTGAAGGGGCGACGAAAAGCCCGTATTCGCATTGCGGGATTGTGGCGCCTGAGGGTCAAGGGTGGGTGGTGTGGGAGGCGCTGGGGACTGTGCATGCGACGCCGCTGGAGGAGTTTCTGGGGCGAGGACGGGGCGGGTTTTATGAGGTGTATCGGTTTAAGGGGGAGGATAAGGAACTGGGCGGGAAGGTGGTGGAGAAGGCCAAGGGGTATGCGGGTAGGCCTTATGACGCGCGCTATCGGATGGATGATGAGTCGATTTATTGTTCGGAGCTGATTTACAAGGCGTATGAGAAGGAGACGGGGAAGAAGCTGGGGGTATTGGTGAAAGTGAAGGATCTGGATTGGCAGCCCTATGAGAAGCTGATTCGGAGGTTGGAGGGGGATGGGAGTTTGCCGTTGGAGAGGGAGATGATTACGCCGCGGGATCTAGCGAAGGCGGAGGGGTTGGAGAAGGTTTATTCAAGTGAGATGGAAGAGGGAAGAAGTGAGAAGTGAAGAGGGGCGGTGGAGATGCAGGCAAGGCACAGGGTTGATCGAAAACCGATTTACGTGAGTCGGGTGAGGGGATTCGGGGGCAGGAGAGACGAAGCCGCAGCCGCCCGATCATCCTATTCAGCGGGTGGAGAGCCATTTGATGATGGCGGGGCCGAAGATGACGATGACGACGGCGATGAGGATGAGCATGGAGGGGATGAGGATGCGGAGGCTGGCAGAGGCGGAGAGTTTCTCGGCGCGGACGCTGCGGGTCATGCGGAGCATGCCGGACTGGCTTTTGAGGATGGTTGAGAGGGGTGTGCCGAGTGCTTCGGATTGGTTGATGGCGCCGATGATGGAGCGTAGGGATTCAAGCGGGATGCGGCCCGCCATGTTGGTGAGGGCCTGGTTACGCGGGGTGCCGAAGTTGATTTCAGCGAGAACGACGGAGAGTTCCTGGTTGAAGTCATCTGCGGGATCGTCACGGATGATGGTCTCGACGGCTTCGGTGAAGGTGCTGCCGGAGGACATGGTGAGGGCGATGAGGTCGAGTGTGTAAGGGAGGCGCTTGGAGATGCGGATGATGCGTGCGTTGGCGCTGGAGGAGAGTACGAGGTAGGGGATGGCGGAGCCGATGAAGAGGCTGATGACGGCGACGAAGGGATCGAACATGCCGATCAAGCCGAGGAAGATGGCGTTGACGATCCCGATGGCGAAACCGGTGAGGACCATGAGGGCGAGGTATTCATCGACGCTGTAGCCGTTGGGATTGCCGACGGCGTCAAGGAGGCTTTTGATGCGGGCGCGGAAGAGGGGGACCTGGATGTTGCGGGCGAGCTGGAGCGCGGCATTGGTGAAGGGGGCGAGGGCGGTTTGTTCAAAGATGGTGGCGCGGTGGCCCTTGCCCATGGCCAGGGCGATCTGGCGGTCGATGGGGGTGGGGGTGGCGCCGGGGTTTTTGAAGAGGGTATAGACAAACAGCGCCAACCCTGCGAACAGGAGCAGGGAAATGCCTGTCTGCATGAGGATGTCGGTGGCGGTTGTCAGGAGGGTCATAAGGAAAGTCCAGTGTCCGGGGTCCAGCGTTCAGAGTCGAAGAGGCAGAAGTCAGAATGGGGGGAGGAACATCCTCACCCCCGCCCTCTGTCTGCACAAGGCAGAGGAGGAGAGGGACCGAACTAGATATCGATGGCCATGATTTTCTTGATCCAGAGGAAGGCGACGAAGATCATGACGGCGGAGACGAAGAGGATCATGCGGCCGCCGGCGTTGGTGAAGAGCATGGAGACACCGTCGGAGTCGATGAAGTACATGATGACGAGGATGACGACCGGCATGGTGGCCATCATGTTGGCCTGGGTGCGGCCCTGGGCGGTGAGAGCATCGAGCTTGCCTTCGAGACGCTGAATCTCCCGGATGCTTTCGGCGATGCGGTCAAGGCTTTCGGCCGCGTCGCCGCCGCGGAGGCGGTGCATTTCAATGGCGGTGAAGAGGAGCCGGTAGTTGCTGGATCCAATGCGGTTGGAGGTGTTGCGCATGGCCTGGTTCAAGTCGATGCCCATCTGGTATTCGGCCAGGAGCTGGTTGAACTCCTG
>CAZGOM010000291.1:0-5357 GCA_964527265.1 uncultured Phycisphaeraceae bacterium
CACAGAGCCGATGATAGTGCAACTGCGCGAAAGTAGGTTATCGCCGACATTACGAAGCCCGTCAGCCTAAAGCTGGCGGGCTTCTTTTTTTGGTCGACTTTTGGTATTCTTTTGCCTTGTTTTTGATTATTCCTTTTAAGGAATGTTGAAAATAGATAAGAGAGCGCCGGGAGAAAAACAAAAGCCCGTGTTCCTTTCATAGGAGCCGGGCTTTTTTTATGTTTACGGCCAGGTCATCAATGGGACGACGAGATCCTGTTCATTGAAGCCCATGGGGATAATGTTTTGAATGTGTGGATAAATAGCCTGAGCGGGAGGGTGCTATTTATTGGGGTGAGAGCGGCTGGAATTTGCGCCTGGGTTATTTTGGGGTGTTTTTGCGCCGCTTGTTGACGTAGATGATGAGTGTTGGTGTGTCTTGGTACGAAAAACAGCGAGGAATGCGGGGTTTTTTGAGGGGGTGATTTGACCTTTGTTCCGTTTTGATGGATTTGGGGATGGATTGAGTGCGGCAGAGGGGAGGTTTTGAGTTAATTTTGATGCGCTGGGATGGAGAGGTGATGTAAAGGTTTGTTTTGAAGAAGGTTATGGCTGAAGAGTGGGCGCGCTTTGAATGCTGAGGGGGGAGGAAAGGGCAGCTTATTCCCGCATGAAGGCGAAACTGCGAATTTGGGGTGGGAGAGGGGTTGGTGGGGGCTGCTTTGAGGGGATTGGGATCGGGTGGGGTTGGGGAGGTGTAATTTCAGTTGATGAGGTGGATGAGATTGTTGCCGCCGGCCCAGGGGCGGGAGTAATTGGGATGAGCGGGATAGGAGCTGATGCAGGGAAGGCGATGTGCGGCCTGATTGAAGAAGGGTTTTTCCACAAAGTTATTCAGAGTACGGCGGAGGAGGAGGCTGGGGCCTTCGCTTTTAAACATTGGCTCACGCGCACTGTGGCTTGACGTGATTCGGGGAGTATTGCGTGACCACCGGTCCAGGATTGAAGACAAAGATGAGCTGCGGATGGCAACCCCTGCCATCGGTCGGAAAAGAGGCGGATTTTTAAACAAGATGCTCAAGATTTGAGGAGAAGATCAACAAGATAGGATTGTTGGGGTTGGATTTACGGCTTGGCGTGGGTTGGAGGCGGTGGAGGAAGGGTTTTTGGGGGCGGGATTTTTGACAGGATTCACAGGATATTCAGGATTTACAGGATGGGATTTAAAGTGGGTATCTGAGTCGTTACAGGCTTGTCTGCGTGGAAGCAGGCGCGTGCAAGAGACTTGTTTTGGTCGTTTTACCGGTGGTGTCGCATGAGTACATGCTCAACCACCGGCTTAATTCTGTCATCCCTCCAGGATGAAGACGAAGATGTGGGGAAGATGAGCCGTCCCCCGAAAGGATGGCAGCTTCAGGCACTTGCCGCGGAGACCGCTGGGGGGCCGTGAGGCTTGGTGTGTTTTATGGATTGCTCATTGCGCGTCCTTTTCAGATCGTCATTTTCACATAGATCGGTATTGCCAAATTTTGATGGAGAACAGGTAGTATGAATACTGAACTTTCCCTCTTTTAAAGTGAGTTCATCCATGCTTGAACCCCTGCCTCCACACGTTTTTGGACAAGCGATTCCGGTTTGGCCTGTTGGGCGGGAGACGTTGATCAATGATTTTGTGGGTTTCAGGCTGGTCATAAGACGGGTTGATTCGAGTCCTGCGGTTTTGACCCTTGCGGCCTCCACGCTTTATCGGGTGACGGTGAATGGCGTGTTTGTGGGTCACGGGCCGGTACGGGCGCCGCACGGGCGGTATCGCGTGGATTCATGGGAACTGGCCCCTTATTTGAAGGGTGCGGGTGAAGCGAATGTGGTGGCTATCGAGGTGGCGGGGTACAACGCCAACAGCTATTACCTGCTGGATCAGCCTTCGTTTTTGCAGGCGGAGGTGGTTCATGCCGGGCGGGTTTGGGGGACGGGGGAATGCCGCGGACGGCAAGAGAGTAGAGCAGCAGAACAGTTGAGCAGTCAAGAGGGGGAAGAAAGATCAGATAAGACATGCTCACGGGGACGAGAGCATGGCACGCAGATGTTTGAGGCGGTGGATCTGGCTTATAAGCGGCGGAAGGTGCCGCGCTTCAGCTTTCAAAGGCCGTCGATGGAGGCGTATCGGCTGAATTCAGACAGCGAGAGATGGAAAGTCGACCCGGCCGCGGTCTTAGCGCCATTGGCTCTGACTGGGGCAGGTGAAAAGGTGCTTTTGCCGCGCCGCATGCCTTACCCGGCATTTGCGACCCGATTGGCTGCTGGCCATGTGGCGACTGGGGTGGTTTTGCCGTACACGCCTGAGAGGATCAAAAAAGACCGTTCCCTGACGAATGTGTCTGAGAAGCTCAAGGGGTATCCAGAGTCTGAACTGGAGATTTCCCCTACTTCAGAGTTCCAGTGTTTTCAGACGCGCTTGGAACCGGTGAACCGGGTGATTGATTCGGAGACGGATTTGGTGGTCAATCCCGGCACGGCACAGATCGTGGACCTGGGAACGAACCTTTCCGGGTTTGTGGGTTTAACGGTGAAATGTGAAAAGCCGGGGCGGCTGGCGGTGCTTTCGGAGGAATTGCTGGATGAGGGGGATGTGAAGTGCTTGCGGGTGGATTGCGCGAATATGTTGGTTTTGGATTTGGCTGAGGCGGGGACTTATCGGTTTGAATCGCTTGAGCCGTACACGATGCGGTATGTGAAGCTCATGGCGTCCAGTGGCGCGATGAGGGTATCAAACGTATATCTGCGTGAATATGCGCATCCGGAGATGGAGAAGACGCATTTTGCCTGCAGCGATGCAAAGCTGAATCGTGTCTATCGGGCTGCCGTGCAGTCGCTTCGGCAGAACGCGGCGGACCTTTTGACGGATTGCCCTGGGCGCGAGCGGGCGGGATGGCTTTGCGACAGCTATTTCAGTGCGCGGGTGGCGATGGATTTATCGGGAAGCACGGAGACGGAGGCGAAGTTCCTGGAGGATTTTGTGCTTGCGCCGCAGTTAAGCGCCCTGCCGGAAGGGATGATCCCCATGTGTTATCCAGCGGATCATCCGGATGGGAATTTCATCCCGCAGTGGCCGATGTGGCTGGTGCTGCAGTTGGAGGAGTATTTGAAGCGGTCGGGAGATCGCGGGATGGTGGATGCTTACCGCGCGAAGGTGGAAGCGTTCATCAAGTACTTTGAGCCGTTCGTGAACGCCGATGGCCTGCTGGAGCGGCTTAACGGGTGGCGGTTCATCGAGTGGAGCAAGGCCAACGATCTGACGCTGGATGTGAATTATCCGACGAACATGCTGTTTGCGGGGATGCTGGAGGCGGCGGGAAGACTGTATGGCCGTGCAGATTGGGTTGCGCGTGCGGGGAAGATGCGTGAGACGGTGATAGCGCAGAGTTTTGATGGGGAGTGGTTTGTCGATAACGCGGTGCGGCAGGCGGATGGATCGCTGAAATCAAGCGGGGAGCGGACGGAGGTTTGCCAGTATTACGCGTTTTACTTTGATGTGGCGACGCCGGCGAAACATCCGGAGTTGTGGCGCAGGCTGCGGGAGGAGTTTGGGCCCCAGCGTGCGGCGACAGGAGCACACAAGGAGATTTACCCGGCGAACGCATTTGTCGGGAATTACCTGCGCATGGAGCTTTTATCGCGGGAGAATCTGCAGGGGCAGATCGAGAAGGAGATTGCCGGGTATTTTCTGAAGATGGCGGACCTGACGGGGACGCTTTGGGAGAACGACGGGACGTATGCGAGCTGCAACCATGGGTTTGCCTCGCATGTGGCGAGGTGGCTGCTGCGTGATCTTGTTGGGTTGTATGAAGTGGATGCGGTGGGCAGGCGGGTGAAGGTGAAGTTTTCGGCCAATACGCTGGCGTGGGCGGACCTGCGGCAGGCGGTGGGGAACGGGTATGTGGGTCTGGCGTGGACCAAGGCGGCGGATGGGACGTATGAGTATCGGGTGGAAGTGCCGGAGGGGTACAGTGTGGAGGTGGTGGAGGTGGGGGTGAGGGCGCGGAGGGTGTGAATGAAACCGATGGAGTCTGAATGAGGGGTGATCGGACGGTGGATCAGCGCGGATGTGAGCGGGTTTGTGCGTTTGCTGGTGCTGTTGAGGTTCGGAATTGAGAGGGCGGGTGGGAGATGCAGCCACGCGTCACAGGCCGGAAAAGAGGGGGAATTTTAAACAAGATGCTCAAGATTTGAGGAGAAGATCAACAAGATAGGATTGTTTGGTTTGGGTATGTGGTTTTGCGTGGGCTGGAGGCGGTGGAGGAAGGGCTGTGAATCGCGCGGACGCGATTAGAGCAGGAGTGAGTCGTAAGTAGATAGGTTTGGGGTTGAGTGGTCTATGATGGAGTACGTTTTTAATTGATCGGCTGATTGAATTCGGAGGTGGTGACATGAGAATTATGGCGTTGGTGGCGGTGATGTTGCTGGCATGGGTTTCGCCTTTGGCGGCGGGGGAGAATGAGACATTGAGCGTGAAGCTGGTGCCTGTGCGGGAGAAATATCACGTGGGGGAGCCGGTTTTGTTTGTGGCGGAATTGCAGATCGGGAGCAAAGATGAAATCCAGGTGGATGCGAATGCACGATTGCCGTTGATGTTTGTGGCGGCGGATGAGAAGCAGAGGCGGGTTTTGCCGCCGATGCGGTATGGCGTGGAGACTATTGACTACATCGTTGCGATGGAAAAGCTGGCGGTGGAGAGGGTGTATCGGGAAGTGATGGTGGTGAATCCAAGTGTGGTTTTGGATAAGCCGGGGCGGTATTTGATTCCTTATCATGTGGAGTTGTATGGGGCACGGGGAGAGAAGTATTCCAGTAAGCGGCAGGAGTTGGAGGTGGTGATGGAGGCGGGGCCGGTGGATGCCGCGTGGATTGGGGAGATGGTGGGGAAGTTCCGCAAGTCGATGGATTCGGGGAAGGAACTGGAGCGGGACCTGGCGAAGGATCAGGGGCGATACCGCCTGGATGATATGGGGTCGATGCAGTGGGGGGCGGTGTTGCTTGGCGTGGAGGGGGCTGGATGCGAGGCGGTGGATGAGGTGCTGGTGGAATCGATGAATCGGGTGAGGGGATTGGGTTATGAGTTGTGCGTGATTGACCGGGTGGGTGGGAAGTTGAAGGGTGATGCGAAGCTGCGGGAGATGTTTTTGCGGTCGGTGAAGGGGGCGCAGGGTGCGGGCGTTTATGCCGCGCTGATGACGATGAGGGATGAGAAACTGGAGTTGCCGGAGGCATGGATGAAGGAGGTTTTTGCTTCGAATAATTATGGGGGGAAGCGGGCGTTGATCGAGCATCTGCGGGCGTATGGGAGCGGTAGGGATATTCAGGCGCTGGAGCGTGTGGCG
>CAZGOM010000292.1:0-5321 GCA_964527265.1 uncultured Phycisphaeraceae bacterium
GCCTGGATATCGACGCGGGCGCCGGCGTCGGAGGCGCGGAGGCAGAGGGAGTGGAGGTATCCCAGGTGGAGGTCGTCATCGACGGGGGAGCCTAAGAGGAGGAAGCCGACGCGGGCGGGACGGGCGGGGTTTGCGAGGGTGCGTTTGCTGGGGCGGCGGGGCTTGCGGATGTAGCCGGCTTTCTCGGCGACGGCGCGGACCTTCTGCTTGGTGTCTTCGCTGACGTGGGGATGGTTGGCCAGGGCCATGGAGGCGGTGGCGAGGGAGACGTTTGCAGCTTGGGCGATGTGCCTGAGCGAGACGGCTTTACGGGCGACAGGGCCTGGCATGGTCGGCTTCCTTGGGAAAGGCGGTTATCAGGGTGTAAGGACGGTTCTGGCGTGGGGGAATCTGATATAGCACTTTATTTGAAATTGGTCTTGAAATCCAATCGGGGTGATGGGGAGTCATAAAGTATTGGTAAAAAGGAACTAAGGGTCGAATGGGGCGTCTGTTATCTGGCTTGATGAAACGGGTTGAAGAAGGAATATTCAAATGGTCAAAGGTGAAGCGGTTAGTGGGCCTGAAAAGTGAGCAGTAATAAGGGACGAGTGATAAGGGCCAAGTCAAAAGAATTGTGTTTTTCAAGAATGGAGATTGTGATGCGTAAGACGAATGGATGGAAGGTTGCGTTGCTGGCGGCAGTGATGGGTTTGGGGGCGGGGGCGGAGTTGATGGCGGATGTGACGGTGGTGAAGGAGGGGAAGGCACTGGCGACAATTTACGTGCCGACGGGCACGATGGCGGAGGCTGCGACGCTTAAACCGGGGCAGCGGGTGAACTTTCGCAATGAGTGGGATGCGAAGGCGCTGAAGACTGCGGCAGAGGAGATCAACTACCACTTCAAGAAGATGTCGGGGGCAGAGCTTGCGATCGTGGAGATCGATCCGAAGGCGGAGTTTAAGCTTGCGGGACCGGCGATTTTTTTGGGTTTACAGGGGAAGGCGCCGGAGAAGACGAGTCTTTCGGAGGAGGGGTTTCGTTTGAGCGCGGATGACCGGGCGGTGTACATCACGGGGCAGTCCGATCGGGCGGTGCTGTTTGGGACTTATGAGATGCTGAACCGGCTGGGGATCGACTGGGTGATGCCTGGGGAGATCGGTGAGGTGATTCCGGAGCAGAAGACTGTGGTGGTGAAGGATGTGGATTTTTCGTCTGCGCCGGATTTTGTGGCGCGTGGGCTGTGGTATCGAGGGTATCGGACGAAGTGGCACCCGGAGACGAAGGAGGAGCGGCCGCGGTTTGCGCAGTGGCTGCGGCGGGAGCGCGGGGGATGGTTTGACCATGCTGCGTTCCAGACGGCGGGGCATGCGTGGGATCAGTTCATCGCGAGGCATAAGAAGGAATTTGAGGCGGACCCTTCGATGCTGGCGCTGGCCAAGGACAGGCAGGGGCAACTGGTGCGCAAGGGGCCGCAGTTGGAGTCGACGCATCCGAAGGTGATCCAGATGTTCATTGATGACATCAAGGAGACTTACAAGAAGAAGATCGCTTCGGGCGAGTGGACCAAAGAGACGGCGGCGGGGTTCCCCATCGGGCCGGCGGACGGGCTGGGGTACAGCCAGTCGGAAGAATCCAAGAAAGCTTCGGGCGGGAAGTGGGATTCGATCGTGGGCGCGCCGGACACGACGGACCTACTGGTGCTGTTGGGGAATGAGATTTTGAAGGAAGTGCACAAGGAATATCCCAACGCGTATGTGGGTTTCTATTCGTATTCGACGCATGCGGATTACCCGACGCGCTACGTGCCGGACCCGAAGATGGTGGCGATATTCGCACCGATCAATTTTTCGAGGTTTCACAGTGCGCTGGACCCGAACTCGTACACGCAGGGGGTATATCGCAAGGTGGTGGAGAAGTGGGGCGAGCTTTCCAACAAGCAGGGGAATATCCTGATCTACCGCGGATACAACTGGAACCTGGCTGAGAATTTAATGCCGTATACGAAGGTGAAGATCTGGGGGGATGAGATGCCTTATTACAAGAAGGCGAACATGCTGGGGTCGAATGTGGAGGCGACTAAGCAGTGGGGGACGCTGGCGCCAAGCGACTGGGTTTATATGAAGCTGGCGTGGAACACGAACCAGGACTGGAAGGTGTTGCTGAAGCGGTACTGCGAACTGGCGTATGGAGACGGCGCGGGGCCGATGGAGAAATTCAATTTGATGCTGATCGACCGGCAGTCGGAGGCGAAGCAGGAAGCGGGGTCTTACCACGCGTATCCGTTGATTTACGACAACACCTGGGTGGCGAAGATGGAAGCGTTTCTGGATGAAGCGGACAAGCTGGCTAAGAAGCCGGCGGAAAAGACGCGGATTCTGTACGCGCGGCAGCCGGTGGAATCGCTGAAGCTGTATCTGGATTACTACTGGACGAGCCAGACGTTCGACTTTGTGAAAACCAAGGAGAAGTACGAAGCGCTCAAGAAGCAGTGGCAGGCCGGGTATGACATGAACAGCGATATTGTGTCCAACGAGGGGTATGCGTATCTGCAGCGATTCATTGAGAAGTTCGTGAATGAGGGTTTGCAGTATTCGACGGGGGATTACAAGCTGCTTTACGCGATCCCGGATGTGCTGCCGACGAAGATGGATAAAGATGAGGTCGGACATCTGCGGAAGTATCAGGAGGCCGGGTTTGATGATTCGTCATGGGCGAAGACCAAGACGATTTCCAGCAACTGGGATGCGCAGGGCCTGGCGCGGGAGAACCGGTCGGGGGCGGTGTGGTATCGGACGAAATTTCAAGCGCCCAAGAGCCTTGCGGAAGGGCAAGGGGTGGGGTTGTATCTGGGCGGGTTTGAGGATGAGGCGCGGATCTGGGTGAACGGGCAGTTCCTGGGTTCATCGGGCCAGCGGTTTTCCAACCCGGCGCAGTTTGATCTGACGGGCGCGGTGAAGCTGGGCGAGGAGAACACCCTTGCCATTATGGTGGTGCGAAACTCGGCGGCGAACGAGATCGGGCTGGGGGGGATTTTGCGGCCGAGTTTTGTGTTTACGGGTCCGCGGTTGAAGACTGTTGCGCCCAAGCCTGAGGTGGAGATGCGGCGGGTGCTGCCGGGTGGGGAATTGGGGGGGATTGAAAAGTGATAAGTGATAAGGAATAAGGGCAGAAGTTTCATGTAACTGAGACTGTGGCGGCTCAGTTCACTTATGTCGGGGGAGGGTGGCGATTGGGAGCCGGCGGGACGCCGGCGCTCCCGGTGGGGGTTTATTCGGCGGTGAATTGGAATGAGTAGAGGTCGGCTTCCTGGAGTTGGAATTTGAGGCGGACGGGTTTGCCTTGCCAGGGGGAGAGGTCGGAGCCGGATTTCCAGGTGACGGTGTGGTCGATGGTGTCGGTGAAGATATCGGGGCAGTCGGCGAGGGTGCGGTCAGGGATGGGGTTGCCTTGTTCGTCCTGGAGTTCGACTTTGATGGAGCCGGAGGCGGAGGTGGAGAGGTTAAGGGAGAGTTTGGAGCCGGTGAAGGTGAAGGGCTTGGTGGTGACAGTGCCGGGCTGGAAGGGGGAGTGGAGGGAGATGAAGCCGTCGGTGCGGAGGGTGTAGCGGGTGCCTGAGCGGCCGTGGTAGATGGAGATTTCGTTGGGTGCAGTGGGGATGATGCCGCAGGCGGTGTAGTTTGAGCGGTTGCCCCAGCGGTTGGGGTCGAGGCCGGGGCGGATGAAGGCCTGGGTGAAGAGGCGGTCGAATTTTTCGGAGCCTGCGCGGGTGGACATGAAGAGGATGTCGGTGGAGCTGCCGCGGGAATGGTTGTAGCGGGTGGGGAGAGCGATGTAGATGTGGGGTGCGCGGAAGTAAGGGGAGGCCTGGCTGGTGTAGAGGTGTTCGCCGGGGAGGTTTGGGTTCATGGGGACGGGAGCGGACCAGCGAAGGAAGTCTGGGGAGGTGGTGCGGCTGATGGTGCGGAATCTGCCGTGCGGGGTGACCCAGGAGCGGAAGTAGCAGACGTATTGATTTTCGGAAGGGGACCAGAAGGAGACGTTCTGGGAGTCGAATGCGAAGTCTTCGCTTGTGAGGACGGGTGTGGATTGGGTGGGTTTCCAGTGGATGCCGTCGGGGGATTCGAAGGCGTGGAGGCCGTTGGCAAGAGGGCCGGCCTTGGGGTGGACGCCGGCGAGGGCCTTGAAGCGGGCATGGGTTGGGGCGGCAGGATTGGCGTCGAGGAAGGGGGCGAAGTTGTGACTGTGGGGGTTTGAGCGGAGGAGGGCGTTGTTGTTTTTTGAGCCGTCGACGGTGATGAGGTTTAAGGAGGGGAGGGTCCAGTTGATGCCGTCGGGGCTGGTGGCGATGCAGGTGATTTCGCCGTCGTTGCCGTCTTTTTTCTCGCCTGTGAAGGAGGGGTCGTAGTTGCGGTAGTAGGTTTTGAATTCGGAGCCGTGCTGGAGGACGGTGAGGTAGTCGCCTTTGAAGCCCAGGGGCTGGGATTGGAGGCGGGGTTCGTGGAGCTTGAACTGGAGGTTATTAAGGGAGTCGATGAGATGGTTATCGACGAAGAGTTCGCGGCGAGAGGCGAGTTGGATGGGGTTGGTCATGGTGACTCCAGTGCGGGGAAAGGGAGGCCACAACGATATCAGGGGAGGGAGATGGGTGGAGAGCGGGAGTGAGATGTGAGAGATACGTAAAAGTGATATTTACTGGACAAGTTTGGTTTGGGCGAAGGATGGAGCGGCGGAGGGGGAGCAAGACGCTGCTTGAGTTCGGCTTAAGCAGCGGCACCCAGCTTTGGGCAAGCAGCGGTACCCGACGCAGTTGGTCAGGGGACGCCGCCAGGGTAGAGGATTTGGAAGTTGGCCTGGCCGGAGTAGGCGATGTGTTGGCGGGTGGCGACGTGGCCGTCCATGTAGGCGAAGTTAGCGAGGTTTCTGGGACCGGCGTGGCGGAAGCCGTGGAAGTATTGGTTGAAGTAGCCGCCGGGGATGGCGTCTTCACCGGGAGCGCCCTGGAGGATGTCGAGGGGAGTGGAGAAGTAAGGCATGTCCCAGCCCCAGGCCCAGTGTTTGCTGTCTGCGAGGAAGCGTGCTTCGGAGGGTTGATAGGAGGGGATGCCGGCGGTCCAGCGGGCGCGTGGCTGGCCGTAGAGATAGCCGCCGGATTTGGGGCGTGGGGTGACGGTGATGTTCATGCCGTAGCTGGTGGGGACGTAGTCATTGTCCCAGCAGGTGGTGAGATCGCCGGTGTAGTTGACGCTGCCGCCGGAGACGAGCTTGGGCGTTTCGGAGGGGCATTTGAAGAGGACCCAGCGGGTGTTGGAGACGTTGCTGGTGCCTTTGGTGATGAAGGG
>CAZGOM010000293.1:0-5297 GCA_964527265.1 uncultured Phycisphaeraceae bacterium
CCAGCCGCTGCTTGCTCGCCTGGTCCTTCTCCTTCTTCAGCGCCGTCTCTTCAATCTCCAACTGCATCGCTTTGCGGCTCACCTCATCCAGTTCCGACGGCATCGAATCGATTTCCGTCCGCACCATCGCGCAGGCCTCGTCCATCAGGTCAATCGCCTTGTCCGGCAAAAACCGATCCGTGATGTACCGGTTGCTCAACACTGCCGCACTCACCAGCGCGTTGTCCTGAATGTTCACCCCATGGTGAACCTCAAACCGGTCCTTGATCCCACGCAAAATCGAAATCGTGTCCTCCACTGTCGGCGCATCCACCTTCACCGGTTGGAAGCGCCGCTCCAATGCCGCGTCTTTTTCGATGTGCAGGCGATATTCATCCAGCGTCGTCGCACCGATGCAATGCAGTTCCCCACGCGCAAGCATCGGCTTGAGCATGTTCCCCGCGTCCATCGCGCCCTCGGCTTTTCCGGCGCCCACAATCGTGTGCAGTTCATCAATAAACAGAATCACACGTCCCTCGGCTTGTTTGATCTCCTGCAGCACCGCCTTAAGCCGCTCTTCAAACTCACCGCGATACTTCGCTCCCGCCACCAGCGAACCCATATCCAGCGCAAAAATTGCCTTGTCCTTCAACCCCTCCGGCACATCCCCGCGCACAATCCGTTGCGCCAAACCTTCGATGATCGCTGTCTTGCCCACGCCCGGCTCGCCGATCAGCACCGGGTTGTTCTTCGTCTTGCGCGACAAAATGCGGATCACCGACCGGATCTCCGCATCCCGCCCGATCACCGGATCCATCTTTCCAGCCTGCGCCAGTTTTACAAGATCACGCCCATACCGCTCCAGCGCCTCATACGTCGCTTCTGGGTTGGCGCTCTGCACCCGTTGATTCCCGCGCACCTGTGTCAATGCATTGCGAAACGCATCCGCACTGATCCCCAGCGTCGTCAAGATCTTATTTGCGGGAGTTTTATTTCCCGGTCTTAGCATCGCCAGCACAAGATGCTCCACAGACACATACTCATCGCGCAGGCTCTTGGCCTCCGCCTCCGCGTCCAGCAGGGTCTTATTCACCTCCTGCGTGAGCATCACCTTCCCCGCCTCAGTGCCCGGGCCGGACATGCTCGGCCGCTTGGCCAGGTCCCTTTCCAACTCCTTGATCACCACATCCGCCGGCCGCTCCATCTTCGTCAAAAGCCGCGGCAGCAACCCCCCATCCTGCTGACAAAGCGCCAGCAGTAAGTGCTCGTTGTCCACCGCCTGGTGCCCAAACCGCACCGCGATCTTCTGCGCTTCCGTAATCGCTTCCTGGCTCTTCTGCGTCAATTTATTGATATCCATTTTTCTTTCCTTCTTCTTGTGTGGGCCACGCTCTCGCCTTTCGGGGGCGTGAGCATGTCTTCGCGTGCCACGGCCATCGCCTTCCTCACGGAAAGCAACCCCGTTCAACCAGCACCCATCTACATGGCCAGCTAGCCGATCTCACTCTCATCTCTCTTCACCACAGCCCAAAGCAAATCCCATTCCAAAACCACCACCACGCTAAAAAATCTTATTCTGTTCCCTTCGTGTCTTGGTGCCTTAGTGGTAGATATATCTCGCAACAAACTCGTATTTCCTCAAGCCTTCCTCCGCTACGCCCGGGGATCAAACCCAGGATTCGCTTCCTTCCACTTCACCAGCAACTCCTTCTCCGCATCACTCAGCGGCTTGGGCAAAGTAATCTTTAATCTCAAAAATAAATCGCCCGCCTCCCCCGCCTTGGGCGCAAATCCCTTCCCTTTAATCCGGATCCTCTGCCCACTCTGCGCACCTGCCGGGATATTCACTTCAATCTCCCCCGCCAGCGTCTGCGCCGTCACCTTCCCGCCCAGCCCCGCCTCCCACGGCGAGATCGGCAATTCCACCGTCACATCCCGCCCCTCCATCGCCGCCCCCGACGGCACCTCCACATTCACCGTGATAATCAAATCCCCAGCCGGTCCGCCCATGGGTGACTGCCCGCCCTGACCTTTCACCCGCAGTTTGCTGCCCGACACCGTCCCTGGCGGCACCTTCACGTCGATCTGCTTGCTCTGCCCGTCCCCCAGCCGGATCGTAAACGACCGCGACGTCCCCGCGTACGCCTCATACAAGCTCACATTGACCGCAGATTCCAGGTTCTGCCCAGGCTCCTGATGCCCTTGGCGAAACCCATCGCGTTCAAACCCGCCACCTCCGCCGGCGCCGCCGCCCCCCATCCCGCCCTGACGGAAAAACTGCTCAAAGAAATCCGAAAAATCCGCCCCCCCCATTCCAGGGCCGCCGCCCGCCCCTTGCCCACGCGACCGTCCGCCCGCCCCCGGACGCGCACGGCCGCTCGCTCCCGCGCGACCTCCAAACTGGTCCTCCCAGTTCGGCGGCGGCGTAAAGTCCTGCCCCGCCTTGTAGTTAGGCCCAAGCTCGTCATACAGCTTCCGCTTCTCAGGGTCTTTCAAAACCTCATAAGCCTCGGAAACTTCCTTAAACCGAGCCTCTGCATCCTTCGTCTTGTTCACATCCGGATGATATTTGCGCGCAAGTTTCCGATAAGCCTTCTGGATGTCATCCTGCGAAGCCTTGCGTTCAACCTCAAGCAGCTTGTAGTAGTCCTGAAATTTCATTGTTTTTAATTGCCTTCTCTGTCAGCGTCTGTGTCAACAAATGCAAACGCCGTTCCAATCCGGGTGGCACGGCACGGCCCGAAGCCCTGCCATCTCTTGCCCTCACCAACGAATAATCTTACCCACCCACTCAAACCCCATCTGACAAAATCGTCACGTCTGGCCCACCCACCCGCCAAAACGGCAGTTTCAGATCCTCCCTTTCTTACTTCTCCCTTATACCTTTTACCTTCCACCTTTCTTACAATCCCCCCGTGTCCCTCACTCTCACCAAAAAACACGCCCTCACCCTCCTGGCAATCTTCACTCTGGCCCTCCTCCTCCGCCTGGGTGTCCTTTACCAACTCCAAGGCACAGACCCTCTCGCCGTCCTCCTAGGCGACTCCAAGGCCTACCACGAATGGGCTCTCACCCTCGTCCAATCCGGCGACTGGATCGGCACCCAGACCTTCTACCAGTCCCCCCTCTACCCCTACTTCCTCGCCCTCATCTACAAAGTCACTGGCCCATCCCTCCTGGCTGTCCGCATTATCCAATCCATCTTGGGCGCTCTCGCCTGCCTCGCTCTCTATCAAGCCACTCGCAAGCTCTTCAACCCCAAAACCGCCCTCATCGCCGGCCTCCTCCTCGGCCTCTTCCCCATCGCCATCTTCTTCGACCTCATCATCCAGAAATCCGCCCTCGACAGCTTCCTCCTCTCCCTCCTCCTCCTCGCCATCGCAAATCTCTGGCGTCCCACCCCTTCTCATAACGCTGGAGGCTGGACTCAGGACTCTGGACGTCTCCTCCTCTGGTCCACCCTCCTGGGCCTCTCCACCGGCCTCTTCGTCCTAAACCGCGAAAACGCCCTCCCCATCGCCTTCATCCTCCCCATCCTCCTCTTCTTCCACCTTCGCAAACCCTCTTCAACCTCTTCCTCCCCCTCTCCCTCTCCCTCTCCCTCTCCCGACCCGGGGCTCGGGACCCGGGACTCGAGACCTCTTCTTCCTCCCTCTCCCGACTCGGGACCTCTTCTTCCCTCCCCCAACCCTGGACTCAGGACCCGGGACTCGGGACTTCTCCTGCTTTCCTACTTCGCCGCCCTCACCCTCATCCTTCTCCCCGTCGCCCTCCGCAACAAACACGTCGGCGGCGAATTCCACCTCACCACCTCCCAGCTCGGCCCAAACCTCTACATCGGCAACAACCCCTCCGCCAACGGCACATACATCCCTCTCGTCTTCGGCCGCGGCGACGCCCAATACGAACGCCAGGACGCCATCGACCTCGCTCAGCAGGCCACCGGCCGCACCCTCACCCCCGGCGAAGTCTCAAACTACTGGCGCAACCAGGTCTTCACCTACATCAAATCCCACCCGCTCGACTGGGCCAAGCTCATGGCCCGCAAAACCGCGCTCTCCATCAACGCCACCGAGCTCGGCGACACCGAAGACCTCTACACCTGGCGCGAATATTCCTCTCTCCTCAGCTTCCTCTCTCTCTTTCACGTCGGCATCCTCATCCCCCTCGCCGGCATGGGCATCCTTCTCACCTGGCCACACCGTCGCCGCCTCTCCCCTCTCTACGCCATCACTGCCGTCTACCTCGCCTCCATCATCGCCTTCTACATCTTCGCCCGTTACCGCTACCCCGCCATCCTCATGCTCCTCCCCTTCGCCGCCGCCGCCATCACCTGGCTTCTAAGCGCCGCAGCCCAGCGGCTTCGCAGACCCGTGTCTTCCTCCGCCACCTCCTCCCCCGACGCAAGACGCAGGACGCAGGACGCAGGACGCAGGACGCAGGACGCAAGACCTCTGCTTCCCTCTTCCCGACCTTGGACTCAGGACGCAGGACTCTGGACCTCCCTTCTCCTCCTCGCCCTCCTCGCAAACCTCCCCCTCATCCCCGTCGCAAACCTCCAATCCACCTCCCACGCCAACCTCGGCACATACTTCGCCACCCACAACCAACCCGATAAAGCCCTCCCCCACCTCGTCGCCGCCATCGACCTTTACCCCCAATTCCCCGACCACTACTTCAACCTCGCCCTCTTCTACGTCAACAACAACCGCCCCGACCTCGCCCTCCCCGTCCTCGACGAAGGCCTCAAGCAATCCCCCAATCACCCCCAGCTTCAGGCCCTCCGCAACCACGCCGCTTCCCGTGTTCAAAGCCCCCCAGCTCATTGACCTCGGCAGTCATCCCCACCATTCGCCACTCAGCCCGCCTAAATCCCTTATTCCCCAAGCAGTATCTGCGTAACCACAGCCGGCAGCATCATCCCTTCTTCACTTATCCGACCTTCGTGTCTTAGTGACATAGTGGTAAACGATTAACCCCAGTCCCTCCCCCACAAAAACAAAACAGGCGGCCTCCTAAAAAGCCGCCTGCCTTGAAATTGTCTTAATCAACCGATTACAGCGTCGCCGAGGTGAACGGCAGCAGCGCCATGAAGCGCGCACGCTTGATCGCCTGGGACAGCAAGCGCTGTTCCGAAGCGTTCATCCCGGTCCGCTTGCGGCTAAGAATCTTGCCGTTCGGGGTCAGATACCGACGAAGATCGTCAGCGTTCTTGTAATCGATGTAAACCTTACCCTTGCTCGACTTCTTGGTGACTTTCGTGCGGGTAACGGTGCCAAACTGTGTGAATTCTGCCATGACTTTTATCCTCCGTCGTG
>CAZGOM010000294.1:0-5287 GCA_964527265.1 uncultured Phycisphaeraceae bacterium
GCGATGCGGTTTGTGGTGGTGAAGAACCCGATGAATTACCGGCTGACGCTGAGGCCGGAGGCGGCTGGGGAGTATTTATTGGATACGCCGGGGCCGACGCCGGCGACGTTGCGGCATGTGAAGTATGAGCGGATGAAGAGGCCGTATTTTCCGGGGGATGAGAGTGCGGAGGTGGTGATTTATGGATGAGGAATATGTCGTCTGCAAATCTGGGTAAGGTGAAGGATTACGGGTCTATGAAGATGGCCATGGGGTCGACATATGGGCCGCGGGTCCAGGAAGGGCGGGAGAAGCCCCATGGAAAGGGTTTAACGAGGGAAGGCTTGCCAGCGTGGATGAGGGTCATTTGTTCTTTGAGCCAGGATTTGAGGGATTCGCATTCGGCGGAACGGGCTTGGGGCGATTGGACGAGGGGATAACGATATTTGTCTGCGCGCATAGGGGTGATGATATTGAGGGCGATGGTGTCGGCGCGTGTGAGTTTGATTTCGACTGGCTTGCCGTCGACTTGGATCGAGGTCGTGCCGCAGAAAGCGGTGTCATCAAGGCGGGTGATGAGGTGGTCGAACGCTTCCTGACTGCCGGCGAGGAAGAGACGGTGGATGAGCTCGGCCTCATCAATGCTGCGGGCAGGATTTAGATTCAAAACCTTGAATGCACCCGCGGCGACGGCGATGCTTTCGGGACGTTTGGTTGTTAAAAGAGCAGGGAGTGCGGCGTGGTGGAGCGTGAGGCTGTCGTCGTCATTGGCGAGGAGGGTTTGGAGTTCCGGGAGTGCTTCGAGGTTTTCGCGATTGCCGTCGGTAAGGAGGATGAGGGCGGCCCAGAAGCGGGGGCCTTTGGGGTCGGCGAGCCATTTGCGGGCTTCAGTCACGGATTTTTCGGGGGCGAGGTAATAGCAGCACTGAGCGAGAGCGTTACTGATTTGAGGGTTGGCGGTGACGGCGATGCGCTCATGGAAGAGGGGGATGGCGTCGAGTTGTTTTTCGCCGGTGAGTCTTTTAGCCGCGCGGATGGCGGCGTCGGGATCTTTGTCCTGCGAAACCGCTTGCTTGAGGAGGTCCAGGCGGGAGTTGGCAAAGTTAGCGGCTGCCCAAGCGGCTGCGTTTGCTTTAAGACGGGCACGCTCGGTGGAGTCAGCGTCGGGGAATATGTAGGGCGGGATGAGTTCATGGTTGGCCGCGTCGTTGATGAGTTTGACGGCGAGATCGTGGACACGCTCAAGCCGGTCGGGGTTGTAGTCGTTGTTGCGGCGGTAAGGAATCCTGATGGCGAGGAGGAAATTTTCGTCGTCAAGGTAAGGAAGCAAGAACGGGATGTCGGCGGGCTGAAGTTTGAGGTAAAGGAGTGTGGTGAAGGGGTTGATGACGCGGATGTGGTCGGGATTGTAGGACTTTGGGGCAAGAGAGGTCATGGGAGGGTTGCGGGATTGAGCGTCGAAATAATTGACGCTGCCAGGGCTCATCATCTGCCGAGCATGGATCAAGCGAAGACGCGCGCAGAGGTATTTGATTTGAGCGGCGCGATCGAGTTGCTGAGAGAGGGCTGCCCATTGCATGTCAGTGGGGAGGGTGAGGGTTTTAAAATCGTCGGAGCGGGTTTTTAGCTGGGCGGCGAGTTCCGCAGTTTCGGGCTGGCCGCGCCAGCCGGCGAAGGCGGGGGAGCGGAGGTGTTCTGCGATGCTGATGGTGCGGGGATAGTCGCGCAGCAATGTGAAGGTAGCGAGCATTTGATCGCGATAAAGCGAGCCGATCTGGGCGAGGGTCTGGGCGGTGAGAAGCTTTGGATCCGGGTTGTTTGTGAGTTTGGGCGGGATGAGGGCGGCGGCGGTGAGGGTGTCGCCGCGCTGAAATGCCCATGCGGCGACGAGCGCCTCAGGGAGGGTGATATCAAGGGGACGAAAGTCAGCTTCGATGTGGAAGCTTGCAAAGTTGGCGAGAGAAGGAAAGCGGATGGATTGGCGATCCTGGGGTGAGAGATTGCGGAGGGAAAGGAGGGCGAGGGCGTCTTGCTGAAGGGTGATGTCGTCGCAGGTGGCGTCTTTGCGGTTGATGGTGCGGGCGGCGCCGTAGAAATCGACGACGTGGAAAGCGATGTCGTCGGTGGAAATGAGCCATGCGGAGGTGGAATATCGGATGGGAGGGTGGTTGTAGCGGTCGGCAATGGGATAGGTGAAGCGTTTGTACGGCGCGGAGGGGGGAATTTCAGGGAGGACCATGGACGCGATGGTTGTGAGTTGGTCCTGGATGTGCTGGGGAAGGGGGGAATCCGGCGGGGTGGCGGCGTAAAGGGGTGTGGCGAGGCAGAGGAGGATGAGGAAGGCTGCGAAAAGGCGCATATGAGAACCCCGGGCATGCGGATTGTGGGTTGGGATGTCTTGTTTAGAAAGAGACGAGGCGGGCAGGCGGAAAGTTCCGGTGTTGTTTGAATTGCATGCGCGCGTAAGGCGTGGGGGCCGCGGAGATGCCGGCAGGTGGCAGTTCCTTAGTTGAGAAGGGGCTGGAAAGAGCACTGGTGCGGAGACCAGTGGCAGCGAAGAAGGGAGGTGATATCATTTGGCCCGCATTCATTCACCATAAAACTTTCGAGGCGAAATCAATGCCGACGCGCATCACAGACATGGTTGTTCGGGACATCCGTTTTCCCACGTCCAAGCAGAAGGATGGGAGCGATGCGATGAATCCGGATCCGGATTATTCGGCGGCGTATGTGATTTTGAAGACGGACCATCCCAAGGGGATTGAAGGGCATGGGCTCACGTTCACGATCGGGCGGGGGAATGATTTGTGCGTGGCGGCGGCGATGGCGCTTAAGCCGCAGGTGGTGGGGAAGACGCTGGAGGAATTTTCGGCGGATATGGGGAAGTTTTACCGGTGGATCACGAGTGATTCGCAGCTTCGCTGGGTGGGGCCGGAGAAGGGTGTGATGCACCTGGCGACGGCGGCGGTGATCAACGCGGTGTGGGATTTGTATGCCAAGGCTGAGGGCAAGCCGCTGTGGCGTTTGCTTGCGGATATGACGCCGGAGCAACTGGTGAGCACGATTGACTTCCGGTACATCACCGATGCGCTGACACCGGAGGAGGCGCTGGCGATTTTCAAGAAGCAGGCGCGGTCTAAAAAGGGGCGGATTAAGGAGATGGAGACCAAGGGTTATCCGGCTTACACCACCAGCGCGGGTTGGCTGGGGTACCCGGACGACAAGATCCGGAGGTTGTGCAAGGAGGCGATTGCCGAGGGGTATAACCACATTAAGATCAAGGTTGGGCGGGATTTGCAGGACGACATCCGGCGGTGCCAGATCATCCGAGATGAGATCGGGTGGGAGCGGAAGCTGATGGTGGACGCGAACCAGGTTTGGGATGTGCCGCAGGCGATTGAGTGGATGAAGCAGTTGGCGAAGTTCAAGCCGTGGTGGATTGAGGAGCCGACGAGCCCCGACGATGTGCTGGGGCATGCGGCGATTGCCAAGGCGATGAAGAAATACAAAATTGGCGTGGCGACGGGCGAGCATTGCCAGAACCGTGTGATGTTCAAGCAGTTGCTGCAGGCGAAGGCGATCAGCTTCTGCCAGATTGATTCATGCCGCATCGGCGGGGTGAACGAGAATATCGCGGTGATTGCGATGGCGGCGAAGTTCGGAGTGCCGGTGTGCCCGCATGCGGGGGGGGTTGGGTTGTGCGAATACGTGCAGCATTTGTCAATTTTTGATTACATCTGTGTGTCGGGCTCGCATGAGGGCCGGGTGACGGAGTATGTGGACCATCTGCACGAGCACTTTATTGAGCCGTGCGAGATTAAGAATGCGAGATACATCGCACCGAAATTGCCGGGGTACAGCATTGAGATGAAGGCGGCGAGCCTGGCGGAGTATGAGTATCCCAAGGGCGCTGCCTGGAAGTGAGAGGATGGGGTCTGGGACTTGGGTCAAATGAGAGGCGCGGATTCCGGGGCAGCCGCGGACGGCAGCCCCCAGCCACCCGATTCCCTGGCCTCCGGTTGGCCTATTAATTCAACCGTGAGTACAATGTTGGCGTTTTACGCGCAAAGGTAGCTAGCTTCATGCCCTACGATCTTCAGCCTTACGATGTGGATATTGAGACGACGCCCTATGTCGATGAGAAGGCGATGGCGTCCGGCAAGACGGATCGCTGGACGCTGAACTTCGGTCCGCAGCACCCGGCGACGCATACGACGCTGCGATTGGTGCTGGAACTGGATGGGGAGCGCGTAGCGCGGGCGACGCCTCACATCGGGTATCTGCATTCGGGATTTGAGAAGCTGGCGGAGCATCTGGATTACAACCAGTATGTAACCATTGTCAGCCGCATGAATTACATCTCGCCGATATCCAACGATATCTGCTGGCATGGGGCAGTGGAGACGTTGTTTGGGATCGATATTACGCCGCGTGCGAAGGTGATTCGCACGATCCTGGCGGAACTGGGGCGCATTCAAGACCATCTTTTGTGCGTGGGGGCGGCGGCGCTGGACCTTGGGGCCTTTACGGGCTTCCTTTATGGGTTCAACGAGCGCGAGCGGATTTACGACATCATCGAATACATCTCGGGGCAGCGTTTTCACCCGGATTACACGCGGGTGGGCGGGTTCATGCGGGAGATTCCCGATGATGCGGTGTTTGTGTCGATGGTGAAAAAGTTCATCAATGAGCAGATGCCTCCCGCGCTGGACGATTTGACGGGGATGCTGGACCGGAACCGGATTTTCCGTGACCGGACCGAAGGCGTGGGCGTGGTGACGCATGACGAGGCGATTGCGTGGTCTCT
Organism: uncultured Phycisphaeraceae bacterium; assembly: GCA_964527265.1. GTDB lineage: Bacteria > Planctomycetota > Phycisphaerae > Phycisphaerales > Phycisphaeraceae > CAZGOM01. The sequence goes on from CAZGOM010000294.1 coordinate 4,787, forward strand.
GAGTGGGCCGGTGGCGCGGGCTTCGGGCGTGCGTCGCGACCTGCGCAAGGATGAGCCGTACCTTTGCTATGCGGACAACTGGGATGGGCAGGGGACGCCGGGCGTGAAATTCAAGGTGCCAGTGACCAGCGGCGGGGATGTATATGCGCGCTACCTGGTGCGCTGCGAGGAACTGAGGCAGTCACGGGACATCATCAACCAGTTGATCGACAACATTTCCAAGAGCGCTTCGAATGTGGAAGACGAAGGGAAGCTGCACCTGCCGCCCAAGAGCGCTGTGTATGGGTCGATTGAAGGGCTGATTCAGCATTTTGAACTGGTGATGACGAATCGCGGCTGGAAGGCTCCGCTGGCGGAGGCTTACGGCGCGCAGGAGACGGCCAACGGGGAACTGGGCTTCTACATCGTGGGTGGCGGCGGGCCGCGCGCATGGCGTGCGAAGTGCCGTCCGCCGTCGTTCATCAACTATCAGGTGTTTGGGAAGATGGTGGAAGGGCACCT
>CAZGOM010000295.1:0-5284 GCA_964527265.1 uncultured Phycisphaeraceae bacterium
GTACCAGGACATTTCCCTGAAGTTTTTGAAGAAGGCGCTCATTTTGGAACCTTGACGCTGGAGAGCACTTCCTGAACGATCGCGGCCTTGGAGACACCTGCGAATTTTGCTTTGGTTTCGAGCATGATCCTGTGAGCCAGGACGGGGACGGCCGACTGCTGGATGTCTTCAGGCCAGATGTGATCGCGGCCGGCCATGTAGGCGCGGGCCTGGGCAAGGCGGAAGAGGCCCAGCGCGCCGCGCGGGCTGGAACCCATCTGGAGCTGGGGGTGGACGCGGGTGGCACGGACAAGGTCGACGATGTAACGACCGAGTTCCTTGGCGACGTGGATCTGATGAATGGCGTGCTGGAGTTCCTGGACGTCGGCGGTGGTTAAGACGGGTTTGAGAGCGTCGACGGGATGAGCGAGATTCTGGCTGAAAAGGATGTCGACTTCTTCCTGAGCGTCGACATAGCCGAGCTCCATACGGACCAGGAAGCGGTCGAGCTGTGCTTCGGGAAGGGGGTATGTGCCGTGGAATTCGATGGGGTTTTCGGTGGCGATGACGAGGAAGACATCAGGGAGGGGATGGCGGTCGCCTTCGATGGTGGCCTGCTTTTCGGCCATGGCTTCCAGGAGGCTGGACTGCGTACGCGGAGAGGCGCGGTTGATTTCGTCAGCCAGGAGGATGTTGGTGAAGATGGGTCCGGGGCGGAAAGTGAAACTGCCGTCGCGAGGGTCATAGACAGAGCCGCCGAGGATGTCGGTGGGGAGGAGGTCGGGGGTGAACTGAACGCGGCGGATCTGGCCGGTGATGCTTTGGGCGAGGCTTTTGGCCAGGGTGGTTTTGCCGACGCCGGGAAGATCTTCGATCAAGACGTGGCCGCCGGAGAGAAGGGATGCGATGAGGAGGTCAATGCTGGCGTCCTTGCCTTTGATGACGCTGCGGATGTTGGTTTGAAGGCGCTCAAGACGTTGGTCCATGAAGGTCCCGTTTCGGTTGTTTGAGTTGTTTTTTCCGGGATTTGTATGTCCGGCCCCGGTATTCATTATCTTAGTCGGACCAGGGGTGATGGTGTTCACCGATATGAGAGGTGTTTCTTGAGATGTTTTATGAGGCGTTTGCTGATCGAGGGGTTGGGTGTTTTGCATGACGGCGCTCCTTTGTGCCGGCTTGGCCGGTTTTTGACCTGCGTGGTGATATGGGTTGTAACGCTGGGGCTGGTGGTTTTAGTGCCTGGGTGCGATTCCGGACGTGAATTGCCGGTGTATGCCTGGGAGACTCCGCAAGAGGCGCTGGGAGTGCTGGGGACGCAGAACAATGGGCTGGTGACGTTTGAGGCGGTGATGGAGGAAGATTCGGGGTTGGAAGGGGAGGGAGGTTTACCTTGTGAGGCTAGGGTTTCTTTTCATTTGTACGCATGGCAGCATGAGAAAGTTCGGGTGGATTTAGAAAAAGATGGAAAAGTGCGTACATCGGCAATTTATCGAGCGGATGAGGTTATTTTCGTGGACGAGGAAGGGCGGCCTTTTACGGGCATGACTTTTTTTTCCGGTGAGCCTGGATGGAAAAATCCGGAGGAGGTTGCGCCGATATCAGAGGCGTGTGTGTTGTTTAGACGGGGGATTTTTCGGGATTCGCCCAAATATCAGGGCTTGGATCATGCGGGGTTGATGGTTTGGCGCTGTGAGCCCGGCGGAGTGACGTGCCGCGTGGATTCCGTTCACTTGACGGCGAAGGTGTACGAACTTTATGAGATTGGGCACGTGGGGTGTTGGGGGGGGCTTGCCCGGATGGAATTGTCGGACTATCAGACCAAGGGGGGAATCGCCTGGCCGACGCGGATGAAAGTGGAGAGTTCGCTGGGAAGGGTTTGGAATCTGCGTATGAAATGGGTGAAGATCAATGAGGATCTGCCTGCGGGCGTGTTTGAGACCACGCCGAAGGCGGGTGAGTGACCCGTGGCAGAAGCGCAGGACAACGCGGGAATCAAGACAGTTGAAGAAATCGACCCAGGGGCGCTGGCCAAACGGCGCATCCTGGCGCTGGTGGGGGTTTCGTTTCTTAATGGGTTGGGATTCTGGGGGTTGATGACACTGCTGCCATTGCACGCGATTGGGACGCTGGGGTTGAGCGCGGCGACGTATTCACGGGTGCTTTCGCTACGGATGGGGGGAATCGTGGTTGGGGCGATCGTGCTGGGCGCGGTGAGCGACCGGCTGGGGGCGCGGCGGATGACGCTGGTGTTTTTGCGCACGGCGGGCGTGTTGCTGGCGCTGATCTGCATCGCGCCTGTGTGGGGGTTTTTCGTGCTCGTGCCGATCATCAGCGGGTTGATCAGCGCGTGTTTCGTGAATCTCAACCAGTTGACGCAGTCGGTGGGGAACAATCGGCAGGGAGTGGCGAACACGTTTTATCGGGCGACGGGAACGGGGGCGGGGATGGTGGCGCCCATCGCGGTGTCGCATTGGATCAACCAGGCGCATTGGTTGATGGGCGGGATCGGAGTGGGGTTGTTTTTCGGAGCGTGGTGCCTGAAGCAATACCCGGTGGTTGAGCGGATTGCGCCGATGGCCGGGCTGGGGACGGAACTGAGGGCGGTGGCGCGGGGTTATCGCGAAGGGGTGACGCACCGGGAGATGATGGCGTATATGTTGCTCTCCATCGGTGTGGTGGCACTGGCAACCTGCGTGGATGCTTTTGGGGCGGTGAGGCTGACGCGGGAGCTTGATGCGCCGGCGCGGGCGTATGGGGATGTGCTGTCGATTTCTTCAGGCCTGACACTGGTATCGATCCTGCTTCTGGGGATTGTGCTGGACCGGGTGCCGCTGAAGGTGAGCGTGGTGGGGCCGCTGTGCGTGTGGGCCGTTTCGCTGTGCTGCCTGGGGGCGTCCACAACCGTTTTCTGGACGCAGGTTTTCATGATCGCCTGTCTGGTGAGCGTGGGCGCGTCGTTGGCGCCGATGATGATGTGGATCGGGCGGGTGGCGGGAAAAGTCTCGCTGGGCGGGGCGTTTGCGTTGCACAAGGTGATGACCGCGGCGTTCATGGGGCTGGCGATGCTGGCGATGAGCGTGCTGGAGCCGATGATGGGGATTCGCTGGTTATTTGTGGCATGCGGGGTGTTGGGGGGCGTGCTGCTTGTATTCCTGGCGATGCTCAGGGAGCCGGGAAAGGCTGTAAGCAAGAGCGCGGCGGGAGGGGCTCAGTCGTAGCCGTAGGTGTTGCCAAACAGGTTGGCGATGGAGAAGCCTGCCATGGAATGATCCAAAGGGCCCCAGGAGACGGAGTTTCCAGAAAGAATGGCGTCGCGCGTAACAAAAGCTCCATGTCCATCGGCATGGGCCATCGGCAGTCCTCTGCCCTCATGGCGGACACCAAGATTGGCAGCCGTGAGGTACATGGGAATACCCATGGTTTGCCGGAGCGCTGGAGAGACATTCTGGGTGGTGCTTCGCCACGGGGTGACGGCACATGTAATGACGGGGGTAAGAGAGGCATAATCGGCGAGGCGGCCGGACTGGAAGGTATAGGGGGTCGGGCGGGTGCCGTAAATGGTGCTGGGGTAGAGCGCGGGGTAATAGCCGTAGCCGCTTTGAAGTATGCCGTTTAAGCCATAGGAGACCGTTTGAGCATAGGGGCCGGTGAGGTCGCCGACATAGTAATCGTCAGGTAAATAGTCAGTGTAAGTGGCGTCAGGGCGGGGACCGTCGGGGCAGCCGCGATTGGTGAAGATATCGCGGTTGGTGTATGCGCCGGCAATGAGGATGGTCGCATAGGAAATGCCAGCGCCGTTGGAGCGGACAACCGCTTGACGGTTATCGACGGCATAGGAGATCGCGGCATTCACCAGTGCACGCGTGCCAGCCGAGCATTTGAGCTGGCGGGCGTTGTCACGCGCCTTGGAAAGCGAAGGAAGCAAGACGCTTAAAAGCAGAGCTACTATAGCGATGACGACGAGGAGTTCAATGAGGGTGAACGCGGGGCGGCGAAGGGTCATGTGGACACCTTTATCGAGAATATGAAGAAATGAACAAAATCAATAAAGCATCTGAATATAGGCAGAAGCGATGCAGTGTCAATGAAAATTCGCTGCGCACCCAGGTGCGGCATGTCCGCTTCAGGCATCGCGTTTGTAAGTGCGTTTTTTCTTTTGAGGACGGGTGCCGGGGGCGCCTGGTTTGGGTTTGTCGGCTTCGGGGTCGGGGAAGGCGACTTTGCCGGTGAGGGGCATGGCCTTGAAGTTTTTAAGCTTGTCGCGAAGGATGGCGGCTTTTTCGAAGTCGAGGTTTTGCGCGGCCTGGAGCATGGCGGCTTCGGTGTCGGAGATGGCTTGCTGGACGTCGATCTCGGCTTCGTCGGCGCGGATGGCTTCGGCGACGGTGCGGCGGGCCTTGATTTCCATTTCCATGCCGTGACGGATGGCTTTTTTGATGGTGGTGGGGGTGATGCCGTGTGCGGCGTTGTAGGCGAGCTGTTTTTCGCGGCGGCGGTTGGTTTCGTCGATGGCCGACTTCATAGCGGGGGTGACTTCGTCGGCATAGAGGACGACGGTGGAGTTGACGTTTCGGGCGGCGCGGCCGATCTGCTGGATGAGACTGGTGGCGCTGCGGAGGAAGCCGGCTTTGTCGGCGTCCATGATGCCGACGAGGGAGACTTCCGGGAGGTCGAGGCCTTCGCGGAGGAGGTTGACGCCGATGAGGACGTCAAACTCGCCCAGGCGGAGGTCGCGAAGGATTTCGACGCGCTCGATGGTCTGGATCTCGCTGTGAAGGTAGCGGCATTTCATGCCTTGTTCGGAAAGATAGGCGGCGAGGTCTTCGGAAAGTTTTTTGGTGAGGGTGGTGACGATGGTGCGTTCGCCGCGTGCAGTGCGCTGACGGGCCATTTCGCAGAGATCCGGGACCTGGCCGGAGGCGGGGCGAACTTCGATGACGGGGTCGACGAGGCCAGTGGGGCGGATGATCTGTTCGACGGCGATGCCGTCGGATTTTTCAAGTTCGTAGGTATTGGGGGTGGCGGATACAAAAATGACCTGGGGCCAAACTTTTTCGATTTCCTCAAAGCGGAGGGGGCGGTTATCCAGGGCGCTGGGGAGGCGGAAGCCATGCTCAACGAGCGTGGTTTTACGGGCTTTGTCGCCAGCGAACATGGCGCGCATCTGGGGGATGGTGACGTGGCTTTCATCGATGACGACGAGCCAGCCGCCATCGGAATGGTCGCGGTCTTTTTCTGGCGTGTATTCGACATCGTCGCGTGAGCCGTCGGAGTAGCCCCCTTCGTAGGCGCCGGAGGTGGCGTC
>CAZGOM010000296.1:0-5281 GCA_964527265.1 uncultured Phycisphaeraceae bacterium
CGCGGCGTACCCATGATCGGCATCTGCAACGGCTTCCAGGTCATGGTCAAGCTCGGCCTCCTCCCAGAGCCCGACGCAAACGGCCAGACTGCCACCCTCGCCGACAACCTCTCCGGCCGCTTCACAGACAAATGGGTCTCCGTCGATCCCGCCCAGGATTCCGCCTGCATCTGGACCAAAGGCATGTCCGGCACCTTCGACCTACCCATCGCCCACGGCGAAGGCCGCTTCGTCCCCTCCTCCGACCAGCATTTGGCCACCCTCAAATCACGCAAACAAATTGCCCTCCGTTACTCCTCCTCTTCAACCGCGGCTTTCCCCGGCAACCCCAACGGCTCCACCGACGACATCGCAGGCGTCTGCGATCCCTCCGGCCTTGTCCTGGGCCTCATGCCCCACCCCGAACGCAACACCCACGCCACCAACCACCCCCATTGGACGCGCAAATCCGCCGAGAGCCTCGCCAAAACCCCCGCCGGACTCAAGTTCTTCCAAAACGCCGTCCAGCACGTCCTCTCCAAAAAAACCGTCAACGTATAACCGTGTGCCATGCTCTCTTCTTCGTGGGCATGTCCGCTTCTTCGCAGGATTTATCGCCAAAATGAAAGCCACGATGCGCCCGCGGCTCCGAGGACGGGCCTTTTTTTGCACGCGCCGTCGGCTGCTCAACTCACTCAGTCAACCCTCATCAACTCGTCATTCAAACTCAGTCCCCACCGGCACCACCTGCAACACATACCCGCTCTCTCCCACACCCCGGTCATAAATCCCCGGCAAACTCTTACCCACCACCAGCGACGCCACACGCCCGTCCGTCCCCAACCTCCGGTAAATCCCCAGCCGCGACCCCACAAAGAACCCGTTCCGCCCCGTGTCTGGCTCATCCACCACGCTTAAAAGCGCCCGACCCAACACCGCCGCAGCCACACCGCTGCGTACGAAACTCGGCCTTCCCGCCTCTACCACTGCACCTGTCACCACAAACGAACCCAGCACCGCCTTGGAATTCACAAACGAGCTCTGCGACACCGGCGCCGCCTTGAAATCCGAGATATGCATCCCCACCCGGATGATCGAGTCAATCACCGCTCCCACCGTGATTGACCCGATATTCCCCGTCGTCTGCAGGTCCGCGTTCACCACGCGATCCCCCACCAGCGTCCCCAGCGTCCCACTCACGCCCGTGTCTCCGATCACGATCGTCCCGGCAAACACGCCGGTCCGCGCCGCGGTTCTCACCACCACCGACCCAATCGCGTGGCTCAGAATCTTCCCTGTCAGCCCTCCCGCGTTCAGTGTCCCGATCCGGTCGATGTCAAAACTCACGCCCAGCGCCTTCCCGCTGATCGCAATCCCACCCGTCAGCGCGGCATTGATGATCAAATCATTCGCCCCAAGCGCCACCAACGAACCAACCCGCTCCGCCACCACCGTCCCCCCCAGCTTCGCACCCACCCGCACCGCCCCCACCACCGGCGCTTTCATATAGACAATCACCGCCTTGTCGTTATCCGCCCCCGGCTCCGTCGATCCCAGGTACTTGCCTACCACCACGCCCCCGATGGATAGCCCCGCCTCCACCCTCATTCCATTCACCTGCAGCGCGTTAAACCCGCCCAACCGCTGCTCCACGTCCAACCGGGATTTATTCCATTCCTTCCCGTAAACGCTCCCGACGCTCACCACGCTGATCTCGGCCTTTTCAAATGCCCCGCCACGGATCGCCCCCACATTCCCCGCCTCCACGATCTTCCCGCTGAACGTCCCGCCCACCGTAATCGAACCGACATTCGATCCGCCAAAATCCCATGTCCCCTCCACGTTTCCCGCCACCCGCACCCATGCCACGGGCTTCGCTTTCGCCTGCTCGCTCACCAGCCACGCCCCAAAGTCTCCGGCCACTCCCTTGCTCCCCGTCACATTCAGCGTCCCCAGCCCGCTGTAAGTCACCGTGTCTTTCGTGTTGTTATTGTCCAGCCACTGCACCACCGTCACATTCCCCAGCGCGGATACGCTCTCCAGGCTCACATCCGCCACCCGTCCCAGGTTCAAATTCACCCGGCTCGCCGCGCTCCCCCCAATGCTCACATGCCGCTGATCCGTCACCTCGCCAACAAGATTCCGCAACGATATATTTCCCGCACCCCCGCCGATCTCCACGCTCCCCCTCACATCCAGCGTCCGCCCATTGATATTCCCAATCGCCCCTTCCACCACCAGATCCCCCACGGCTGTCCCTGTCGTCCCCGCCGACACCGTGAACGTCGATCCCATCGTCGTCCCGCTCAGCGTCACCCTCAGCAAGTTCCCAGCCCATTCACCTGCAAAAAATGCATGCCCGACCCCCGGCCCGGCCAGCGTCAACGTCACCTTGTTCCCCGCGCCATCCGTGTAGCTCAGCGCCTTCCCCTGGCTGAAATCAAGCGTCATCGGCACCGGCGCTGGAAGGCTCGTCTCGGCCGGCACATCCGTCCCTGTCGACGAAGGCGCGGCTATTTCCACCACCGCGTCTTTCCCATCGGTCCCATAAAACTCCATGCCCCACTGGTTCAGCGTCGCCGTCTTCCCATCTTCCTTCGTGTCCGTGATGCGCAGTGTCCATGTCCCGCCCATATCCTCATCCCAGAACGTATTCGCACCCGCTTCCCACGCCTCAAAGTCCGCGTTCTCATCCGCATGCGCCACGGCCAGCTTCGCCACCGCTCCCGAAGGGGAAATCAAAGACACCTCAAGCTCCCCACGGTTCCACGCCTTGATATCTACCAGTGACTGCACATTCTCCAGTTTCAGCCCCGTTCCGGCGGAATACGTCACCTCCAGCGTCCCGCCATCGGGCACCACCGCCCCTGATTCCAGCACTCCGCTCGTCTTCATCACCTCCGCACCGACATTCTTCCAGTTCAGCGCCAGTTCCACCGCAGCCGCCGCGTCCACCATCCCAAACCCCAACTCTTCACTAAACGCCACCCCTGCCCCATTCACCTGCCACGAGGCATTGTCCGCATCGATCTTCCGCGCGGATTTCGCCAGGATGTGCTTCACATCCCGCCACGTCAGATCCGCATTGGCCTCCAGCATCAACGCCACCACGCCTGAAACCAGCGGCGCGGAATAAGATGTCCCGTAATTGTTGTCGTTCGATAAATCCGTGTAGCTGTATCCGCGCAATCCCGATACGTCATCCGCCGGGAACGAAATCCCCCCGTTGCCTCCCATCCCGCCCGGCGCGCTCACGAACACGGACGCGCCCTTGGCCGAATACTCGCCATACACCCCCGTGCTCGTCGTTGCGCTCACCACGATAATCCGCCGATCCGCCGTCCACGACGAGTAATTCGTGTTCTCGCCTGAGTCCCCATCGTTCCCCGCCGACATCACTAGCACGGCCCCCTTGCCCCCGCGCCCCTCGGTGATCGCCTTCTGGATCGCCTCCGGTTCACCTGCGACAAATCGCGCCAGATCCAGCCAGTTGTCCCCGCGACCCCAGCTATGGTTGTAAATATCGACTTGGTCCAGCCCGAAGGTGATCGCAGTCCCCGAATCAAACCCCAGCGCACTCTCCCCCAGATACCGGATCGACGTGATGTTCGCCCCCGGCGCAGCCCCCACCGTCCCATATCCGTTATTCGCCGCCCCGGCCGCAATCGTCGCCACCGATGTCGCATGCCCCTCGCTGATCCCTTCCGGCCGCGGGTCGTTGTCCGCATCCAAAAAGTCATACGACAACCCCGGCACATAATTCGGCGCAATGTCCTTGTTGGTGTACTCCATCCCCTGATCCACCACCGCAATCGTCACACCCTTCCCCGTAAACTGCGGCCACACCGGCAGCACGTTGATATTCGCCTGTGGATTCTCACCCACCAGATACCACTGGCTCGCCAACAGCGGATCATTGAACGGCAACGTCACCGACATCATCTGTCGCGCTTCCAACGCCTCCAGTTGATAGATACCGCGGGCAGGATTCCGCTCAGACGCACGACTCATTCCACGCCTACCCCCCGCCCTCTGCCCCCGCACACCACCCAAAAACCGCTCCACCATCTTGCCCAGGCCGCCACGCATCTTAGTCAACATAAATAAACCTCAAAAAGGGTGCAAAATTATCCCCCTCATCCCATCGTATGTCAAGAATTGACAATGAGATACAACCAAATCAAATACGTGGACGCACACAACCGGCGTCAACCCCGCAACCCCATCGGTTTTTCTGACCAGAACCCAGAACCCAAGCCCCAGAACCCATCCGCATCAATCCTTCTTCTCCGTCTTAGCCGCCGCCTTCTTCCCTCCGCCCGACATCTTGTCCAGCGAAAACCGGCCCGGCCCCGTCGCCATTAAAAGCAGCGCCAGCCCCGCAATCACCACCAGATACACCGTCGGGCTCGAAGCATGCGTCGGCAAGCCATACTCCTTCACAACCGCAAAAATCACTGTCAACAACAGCACAAGCAGCACCCCCGACGCCGCCCGCGCAAAAATCCCCACCAGCACAAACACACCCAGCAATAGCGCCGCGTAAGGCAGCCCATATGCGTAATACATGCTCACCTTCTCGGGCAAGTACCCCGGGTCCAGCGGCTTATACACGTCCCGGTAAAACACCTGGTGCCCATACATCCCCTCCTGTGCCGCACGCATATACGCTATCGCCTGCGCCACCACCACACCACCAAACGTCAGCCGGTTCACCAGCAGCGCCACACTCAAAAACAACGAATCATTATTCCCTGAAGCCATCTCTCACACTCCCTTTGAGCAATGCTTAGAATCACCTTTATCTATCGGCCATCCACCCCCAATCCCATGAAATTCCCAGTCCCCCCATAACTCTGTTTTCGACTCTCGACCCTGGACTCTGGACCCTGGACCTCTTAAAAAATGAACACCACCCGCAACATCGCTGCCTTCCTCCCCGAAAATCGCCCCGCGGACTCCAACGACACCCCCGCCTTCACCCAGGCCCTCTCCCAAGGCCCCGGCATCGTCCAGATCCCCGCCGGCCACTTCCGCGTTGCAGCCATCACCGTCCCCACCGGCGTCACACTTCAGGGCTCCGGCGATTCCACTCTCCTCCTCCCCGCCCACGGACACCATGGCCCGGTCATCCTTCAGGAAAACGCCCACTCCTTCGCCATCAAAGAACTCGCCATCCAGTCCTCCCCCCACATCCAGCCCACCATCCCCTCCCCCCTTCACTCCCACGGCATACTCATCCGCAAATGCCACCACTACCGCATCAACGCCGTCACCACCCGCGGCTTCGCCTTCGCCGGCA
>CAZGOM010000297.1:0-2422 GCA_964527265.1 uncultured Phycisphaeraceae bacterium
GTGTTATCGACGAACTGGACTTCGGGGTATTCGACGATGTCGTCGTCCCAGGCTGGTTTGGGAGAGGTGTCGATGACGGGGCTGGGCTCGTAGCGTTCCCAGTGGATGCCGTCGACGCTTTCGGCGTAGCAGACGCGATAGAGGGGTTTGCCGAAGGAGAACCAGATTTTGAAGACGCCATCGTCGTAGCGAAGGGAGACGCGGGAGGTGACGCTGCGTTGCGCGCCATCGACGAAGGAATCGCCGAGGACGGGATTGCCGGGGTATTTTTCCCAATTCACGCCGTCGTTGGATTTTGCGAGGCACATGTGGATCTGCTGGCGGCCGCCGGGAGCGATTTTGATGGCGGTGTAATACATGAGCCAGGTGTCGCCGAATCGGAGGAAGCTGGGGACGAAGGTGCCGGCGTCATCGGGGGAGGGGGTGGGGTCGGGCAGGAGGATGGGATCGTCCTGGAGGCGTGTCCAAGTGAGGCCGGAATCGTGAGAGTCGGCGATGCCGAAGGACCATTTGCTGGCGGTGGCGGGGTGTCCCCAGCCGGTGAAGTACATGCGCCAGTGGGTTTCGGTGATTTTGATGACGCGGGGCTGGTTGATGGTGCCGCCTTCCCAGTTGTCAGGGCGGCCTTTTAAGACGGGGCTGGAAGGGTGTTCTTTGAAGGTGGTGGGATCGGAGACGAGGCCTTCGGCGAAGCCGATACCATTTTTGCGGGAGCAGAAATACATGCGGTAGCGGGTGTTGTTTTCAAAGGGGATGATGGAGACGCCGTTGGTCCAGTCGTCCCAGCCGGAGGAATTTTTCGGGCCGTAGATGGGGTTTGAGGCGTGTTTCTGGAATTTGACGGGTGTGGTCCATTGTGCGACCCAGGAGACGTTTTTATCGCCTGGTTCGGACTTGGTGGGCTGGCTTTCCCAAGTACCAGTGGTTTGACCGGGGACAAGGCGGGCGCGAGCGCGCGCATCGACCTGGACGTTCTGTTTTGAACCGATCTGGATGGGAATGGAAAAAACAGTGGGGTGAGGTTTAGGGCCAAAGAACCATGCGTCTGGGATGCTGCCGGGCATGAGGTGTTTCCTAGAGTGAGGTGCCGAGGATTTATAGCAGTTTGATGAGGAGATGGAGATGATCCGTAACGGATCACGGATTTTGGATATTGGAGGGGGAGATGGTTGGGCGGATTTGGGGGACGGGAAGGGACGAGGGCTACTTATCCCCATATTTCATTGCATGAGTCAATGATGATGGTCCTTCATCGGATGAAATTATTTTTCGCGGGTAGCATTCGCACCCTTGAATCAAGGGGAAGCCTTTGATTTCCTTTCTTTTTCTCTCAGGAGCAGCTCATGTGTGGAATCGTTGCATATACCGGTCGTAAAGATGTGGTTCCGATTTTGATAGAAGGCTTGAAGCGATTGGAATATCGAGGGTATGACTCGGCGGGGCTGGCGGTGATGGGGGAAGACGGGATTCATATTGCGAGGTCTGTGGGGCGCGTGGCGATGCTGGAAAAGGCAGTGAAGGCAGCGAATGCGGGGAAGAAGCCGGAGCGGTTTGATGGACGGGTGGGGATTGCGCACACGCGCTGGGCAACACACGGCGGGCCCAGCGAGATCAATGCGCATCCGCATACGGGGACGGCGAAAAACGGCGCGACGATTGCGCTGGTGCATAACGGGATCATTGAGAACTATGCCGCGCTGAAGATGTATCTGACGGAGAAGGGGCATGTGTTCACGTCGCAGACGGATACGGAAGTGTTGGCGAAGCTGGTGGCGGAGCTTTACACGGGGAACCTGGAAATGGCCGTGCAGTCGGCGTTACGGGAGGTGACGGGGGCGTATGCGATTGCAGTGATGTCCGACAGCGAGCCGAACACGATTGTGGCGGCGCGCAAGGGATCACCTTTGATTGTGGGTGTTTCCAGTAATTGCTATGTGATTGCGTCGGATGCCTCGGCAGTGGTGGCGCACACCAACCAAGTGTTGGCGCTGGATGACTACCAAGTGGTGCGCGTGACGGCGACCCCGCCGGGGGACGGCAATCTGGACGGGACCTGGGGGATGGATCTGCGGACGACGACAATCGACAACGTGCCGGTATCCGGGACGATCGAAAAGCTGGAAATAGACCTGGCATCCATCGAATTGGGCGGGTATCCGCACTTTATGTTGAAGGAAATCATGGAGCAGCCGGAATCGATCCGCAACTGCCTTCGTGGGCGCATCGACCAGCGCGATTCGCGGGTGGTGCTGGGTGGGCTGGCGAAGTATTCACGCGAACTGATCCGCGCCAAGCGGTTTATTTTGACGGCGCAGGGGACGGCTTATCACGCCGGAAAAATTGGCGAATATCTCCTGGAAGATCTGGCGAAAGTGCCGGCGCGGTGCGAATACGCCAGTGAGTTCCGCTATCGCAACCCGAT
>CAZGOM010000297.1:2522-5266 GCA_964527265.1 uncultured Phycisphaeraceae bacterium
CTTGAGAAGATGCCTGACCATGTGGCGAAGGTGATCAAGCAGTCGGAATACATCCGGGACTGCGTGGCCAAGCACGTGCATCGTGAAAACTGGCTGTTTTTGGGGCGCGGGTATAACTACCCTGTGGCGTTGGAAGGGGCTTTGAAGCTGAAGGAAATCTCTTATATCCATGCGGAAGGGATGCCAGCGGCGGAGATGAAGCACGGGCCGATCGCGCTGATTGACGAAGGTATGCCGGTGGTGTTTGTGGCGCCGCAGGGATCGCAATACGACAAGGTGATTTCCAACATTGAAGAGGTGCGTGCGCGCGGCGGGAAGATCATCGCGGTGGCGACGGAGGGGGATGAGCGGATCCGGAAGTACACGGATATCGTGTTCTACGTGCCGGATGTGCCGGAGGCGTTGCAGCCGTTGATCAGCGTGATTCCGCTGCAGTTGGTGGCTTATCACGCGGCAGTGTTGCGCGGGCATGACGTGGACAAGCCGCGTAACCTGGCGAAGAGCGTGACGGTGGAGTGATTGCGGCGGGCCGCAATAGAGAAAAGAGCAGTAGAAAGTAGAACAGTCGAGCGAAGAAAAACCTGGTTAAGAGCAGAGGCGTGCCGCTTGGCGCGCCTCTGTGCTTTGTGTGATTGCGAATTTGGCGGTTGGATTCCCGATTGAGGTGTAGGGTTGCAGGTATCTTTGGTCGCGTAGTGAATTATGTGTGCATTTTTGAACCGGGAGAGGTGAGTGTGATGGCGGATTTGAGATGTCCGAAATGTGGCAGTGAGGAGACGCAGAGCGTGCCGGTGGTGTATCGGACAGGGACAGAGACGATTCGGATGCGTGCAGGGGTGGGCAAGAACCGGAGGAACGTACTGCGTGTGGTGCAGAGCGAATTGGCGGCAAGCGTGGCGCCGCCGGCGAAGAAGACAGCTTATTTGTTTTATTGGGGCCTGGGCTTGAGTATTGCCGGGTTGGTGTTTGGCTGGCCGGAGTTGCTATTAGTGGTGATGAGTGTGGCGAACGGGGGTTTGGCCGTGCCTTCGTGTTGCGCCTGCGTGAGTATTCCTGCGGCGGTGGTGGGGATTTGCATGGTGATTCCTGGTTATTCGAGATATCTAGAGGCGAAAGCATACAACGAGCGGGTGTGGGCTGGGTTGCATGCGGAGTGGGGGAAGAGTGTGTTTTGCCACCGTTGCGGGCATGTTTTTGTGCCGACTGAGTGAAAATGGCAGGGGGCGGAAAGATTTGAGTTTTTGTTGTCAAAGGGTGTTTATCGGGGCGTTCCTGAGGGTGGTTTAGGGGAAGTGGAAGGTTATGGCGGGGCGTGGGGATTGAATGCAATTAAATGTTGTCTTTGGTGTAATGCAAGCCTAGGATTAATAATGGTTTACGCAGGAATGAACAGGAGTGAACAGGACTGGACAATGGGGAGCAAAAAACCGGTTCAGGGTGGATAAAGTGTTGCGGGGCTGTCGGGTGAAACTATGGAGTGGCGTGGTGGAAAAAATATCGTACAACCAGTAAAGCTAGGTTCTTGAAGCGTTTAGGAACGGCTAATGACCGACGGCACCACAAATTGACAAAAGAGGGATTGAACCTACTAGATGTTGTGGTATTATTCGGAGGTCGCCTTTGTCAGCGATTCGTGAAGGCCCTTGACGGCCGGACGCAATGGGGATGCAAATGGCTGATAGCAAGCGACTTAGGTTTATGTGTATGGATTTTTTGACCCGAGTGCCTTTGTGCGGGGCTCGGGGCAAGGATTCGCCCGCTAAACCGCCCAGGCAAGCGCAATGCTTGTTCGGGTATTGTAAGGTATTATAAACCCACGCACCTAACCGACCCTTCGACCTAGCAGTCCAAGGCAGTGGCGAGCCAAGGACGGCTCTGCCTTTTTACTCAGGACGATAGGTTTCAATTGTTCAGTTTTATCAGCGGCAGGCTACGGGAGCGACAGGTCAATGGGTGTACTTTCCGATAAACAGATTCAGCAGCGGGTTCGGATCGAACCGTTTGAGAAGAACGTCAAGCGTGAGGGGCGTATCTCCTACGGTGTGTCCAGTTATGGGTACGACGTGCGGGTAGGAACATTGTTCAAGATTTTCACGAACGTGTCGCCGACGGGCGGGCAGGCGATCGTGGACCCCAAGGCGTTCACGGATGAGTCGTTCATTACCATCGATACGAAGAAGACTGGGAAAGACCATGTAATCATTCCGCCCAACAGCTTTGCGCTGTGTGAGACGGTGGAGTTGATCGAAGTGCCGCGCGATGTGCTGGTGATCTGCGTGGGTAAAAGCACGTATGCGCGGTGCGGCATCATCGTCAATGTGACCCCGCTGGAGCCGGAGTGGCGCGGGAAGGTGACGATTGAAATCAGCAATACGACGCCGCTGCCGGCGAAGATCTACGCCAACGAGGGGATCGCTCAGATGATCTTCCTTAAGGGTGATCAGGTGTGCGAAGTGTCGTACGCGGACAAGAAGGGGAAATATCAGGACCAGACGGGCCTGGTGCTTCCAAAAGTGGACTAAACCGATCAATAAACGTCTGGGTTTGTGCAAAGCCCAGGCGGGGTCAAGAGTGAGATGTGCGCCGCCGGTACGGATGCTGGCGGAAGGTGGAATGGGATTTAAGGTTAAAGGCAGTTGAATTATGAAGATTAATCGCAGGTTTACGCAGGCAGGTCGGGACGTTTATTCAACCATCGAGTGGACACAGCGTTCGAGCAAGATTTCGAATCTTGACGGTTCGAC
>CAZGOM010000298.1:0-5216 GCA_964527265.1 uncultured Phycisphaeraceae bacterium
TCACCAGCCCGCCGCGCGCGCAGTTGATCACGATCGCCTTGTCCCGCATCGTCTGAATACGGCACTTGTTGATGAATTCCTTGTTCTCCGGCGTCAAGTTCATATGAAGCGAGAGAATGTCGCAATTACGCACCACATCGTCCGCCGTCTGCAAACGCACGATTCCCATCTGATTCGCAAAAGGCTCATCCCAATACACGTCGAATGCCACAACTTTCATGTCAAACGCACGCGCACGTTTCGCCACTTCCTTGCCAATGCGCCCCAAGCCGATGATTCCCAGTGTTTTACCAGCCAGTTCAATGCCGGTAATGCGCTTCCACTGCCCCTTTTTCACGCTGTTTACCTGCGGTTGCAGATGCTTGGCCAGCATGATCATCAGCCCAAATGTGTGTTCCGCCACGGTCGTATGGTTTACGCCGGGGGTAAAAAGCACCGGCACCTTCAAGTCCGTCGCACCTTTCACATCCACAGAATCCAGCCCGATCCCGTACTTAGACAGGCATTTCAAACGCGGAAGCGCCGCCTGGATCACCTGCCGGGTGATGATGTCATCCCCATGCAGCAGCGCATCAAACCCGCCCCCTGACGTCACCAGTTTCATCATCTCCGCCTCCGGCAGCGGCCCGCGTGCCTTGACTACCTCATAACCCGAGGAAGCCAGAAGCGCATGGTGTTTGCCGGGGGTGTCCTGATAGCTCGTCGTCGTCAGAAGAATTCGCATGTCACTGCCTATTTTGAAGGGGTTTCTCAAGCAAGAATCACGGCACGTCTGCCATTTGAGGGCCTCATGGCCCAACAAACGCAGCGGGGATTATAACGTTTCAAGTCTGAATCAAGCCGCCCAGCTTTCAGACTAATCGCCCTACATCTGTCTCTCCCTCGAACTACCGCACCCAGCTGGCCTACAATCTTTTGTGAAGTCGGCGCATATCGCGCGGCGGATACAATCCGTGGTAGCTTATTTTCTCATTCCCCCACTGCATGAACCGGAGGCACAACATGGCGCTTGATCAACCCCGCAAAACCAACAAATTCATCCTCGTCGCAGCCGCCGCGGCAGCCCTCTTTTCCGTGGGTCTCCTCCTTCAGCAATCCGACCTCGCCAGTCTCCCCTCCGTTGAAGCTGGAGAAGGCGTCACCGGCAAAGCACCGGAAATCACCCTCGAAACCCTCGACGGCAAGAAATACAAGCTCTCCGAAGACCCAAACAAGGTCGTCGTCATCGACTTCTGGGCCACTTGGTGCCCCCCCTGCGTCAAGGGCCTCCCCAAGCTGCAGGAAACCGCCGACTGGGTCAAAAAAGAAAACCTCAAGGTCAGCATCTATCCCATCAATTCGCAAGAAACCCCCTCCGAAGTCCTCAAATTCTGGACTGACAAAAAGTTCACCATGCCCGTTCTCCTCGACTCTGACGGTGTTGCAGGCACCGCCTACAAAGTGCGCGGCATCCCCACCACCGTCGTCATCGTCAACGGCAACATCACCAAAACCTTCGTCGGTCTCTCCCCCAACATGGAAACCGAACTGCGCAACGCCATCAACGACGGCCTCAAGAAAGCCCAGGCCGAGCAGAAGCCCAAGGAAGAAGCACCTAAGGACTCTAAATAAAGCCCCAATCGAAATACGCCAGCGCCTCAAAGGGAAATTGCCCCATGCCTATCTCCGGGAATCGCACCGCGCCTCGTTTTATCATGGCTCGCACCACCCTCTGCGCCCTTGCCGCGGCTTATTTATTTACCGCTGCCCCTCTCCTCGCCGATGACAAAGGCCAGGAACAAATCCAAAAAACACTCCAGGCGTACCAGGACACCAAGCAGTACGAATCCCACGTCGTCATCACTGTCCTTCAAGACTCCGGCCGCATCAAAAGCACCGCCACCGCGGACTACAACTTCACCTTTGACCGCGATGTCGTAAAGCTCTTAAACGACCGTACGGACTTCTTCATGGTCATTGATCAGGGCAAGCTCTCCATCAAGAGCGATCAGATCCCCGCCTCCTTCGTCCGTATCGACGCCCCCACTCCCCTCACCTACGAAGAACTTCTCAAGCAGGCATCATTCATCAACAACATCGCCCAGCCAGATCTGCTTTATCTGACTTCCATCATGCCCACACTCCACTTGGGTGGCCGAATCATCGAAAACAAAACCTGGGACAGTCTCCCGCCCCGCGCTGACGATCCCGCCAAGCGCCCCGGCATCAAAGCCCCAATCGGCAGTGAAGAACTCACCTTCTGGATCGACCCGGCCACGCAGCTCATCACTCAGGTTGTCCGCGGCCCCGGTCCCAATGTCAAAGACCCGACGAAAACCTTCACAACCTACGACATCCAGATCAAAATCCATAACAAAGACCTCCCCAAGGACGCCTTCAAATTCGACGCCAACGGCCTCATCGAAAAACCAACCGTTGAAGCATGGCTGGCCGCACCAGCTGCCAACCCTGCCGCGCCGCCTGCCGCAGAAGCAGCCCCAGGTGCAGACGCACCCGCTCCTCAAGCAGTCCCCGTCCCCGGCAAAGCCGCCGCACCCGCAAGGGAACCCAAATCCATTGACCCCAAAAACATCACCCTCAAAACCCTCGACGACAAAGACGTCAAGCTCACCGATTTAAACGCCAAAGTCGTCGTCCTCACTTTCTGGGAATCCTGGGCCAAGTCCTGCCATGAGGCGATGCCCAAAATGCAGCTCGTCTCCGACTGGATGACCGAATCCAAAACCCCCGGCATCTACTATGCCGTCAACATCCGAGAGGATGTCAAGGATGTCAAAACCTTCCTCACCCAAAACAAGCTCACCCTCCCCGTCCTCCTCGACCCCGAAGGAAAAGCCGGCGAATTCTTCGTCGTCAACAACCTCCCCAAAACCGTCATCCTCATAAACGGCAAAGTCTTCAAAGCCTTCAACGGCCTCTCCCCCAACATGGACCGCGAAATCAAAAGCGCCATCCTGGACGGCCTAAAACGCGCCCAGCGCGAAGAGAAAAATCCATCCGCTCCCGCAGACCCCACCGAAGCCCCTAAAACCACGCCACTCGATGATTCCAAAATCTAAGCGACAGTGCTGAAACCACTGCCCTTAAAATCCTGATTGGCCTCACGCCCGGAAAATCGCCCCCATCCGCTTGCCCATGATCAGCCCTGCTCCCACCAGCGTCACGGTTAAGAGCACCATCGCCCAGACACCCATCGCGCTGGCGATGTACGGCCCATCTCCAAGCCGCCCGTAAAACACAAAAATCGCCTTGGTAATCGGGTAATCATTGTCCCTCTGCGCCAGGATCAGCGAATCGCTCACCTCCAGCATCGAGAAGCTGAACGCCAGAATCGCTCCCGCAATGATGTTCGCCAGGATCAGTGGCAGCACCACCCGCCGGATTGCATAAATCGGCCCCGCCCCCAGGTTCCGCGCCGCCTCTTCCAGCGCACCGGACGTCTGCTCCAGCCCCGCCGAAACCGACCTCACCACGTAAGGTAATCGCCGGATCGCATACGCAATCACCAAAAACAAAATCGGGTTGGGCATCACCCCGCGCACCTGCAGCATCGCCGCCATCCCCGGCATCCCATTCGCGTTAAACCACGCCGCCATCTGCGGAAACGGCCAATTCACGCTCATCGCCACATACCCAAACGCCATCACCAGTCCGGGCACCGCCAGCGGCAGCATCGCCATCGCATCCAGCAATCCCGCGCCAAACAGCCTCACACGGGCATTCAGATAAGAAATCGCCAGCCCGATCGCCACGCAGATCACCATCGCAATCGATGCATAAATCAAGCTGTTGCGAATCGAATCCATCGCCAGCGGATGCGTCAGCGCGCCCGTGTAATGCCCAGTCGTAAACGCCTTGGGCAAGATGCTGCGATACCAGCTCCCATCCACTGAAAATGACGAAAGCACCACGCCGATGTGAGGCAAAAGCGCCACACTGATCAAGAGTGCAAACACCCCCGCCGTCGCCAGCGATTTCCACCCCGTAAGCCGCGTATTCACTGCCGCCACCGCCGCTTTTGACTGCATTGCATGCCCCCGCCCGCCAATGAAAAACTTCGCCGCCACGTAGGCCGCCACTGCAATGGCCAGCATCACAATCACCAGCGCATAAGGCCGCGGGCTTGAATCAATCTCCTGAATGCCCCAGTAAACCTGCACCGCGGTCACGTTGTAGTAATCAAACATGAGCGGCGTGCCCAGCTCCGTAAACGCCGAGATGAACACAATCGTCGCCCCGGCGAAAATCCCCGGCACGATCAACGGAAGCGTGATCCCAAAAAACCGCCGCATCCGCGACGCCCCCAGGTTCACCGCGGCCTCGTCCATCGCAGGGTCCAGATTCGCCAGCGCCGCCGTCAAATTCAAATACATGATCGGATACAGGTGCAGCACGTTCATCACCACAATCGCTAGAAACTGCCCCCCCACCACATCCCCGCCGATGAAGTCGATTCCCGGGTGCGCCGGGTCCAGGATCCCCAGCCACATCAAAATCTGATTCACCGCGCCAAAACGCCCGAATATCGCCCTCACCCCGATTGCCCCCACAAACGGCGGCAATATCAGCGGCACCAGCATCAGCGCACCCAGGATGCGCTTGCCGAAAAAATCGTATTTCACCGATAGCACCGACAACGGCAGCGTCACCGCCAGGCACACCACCGTCGAGCACACCCCCAGCATCAATGCGTTAATCAGCCCTCGTACCAGCAGCGGGTCTTCAAACACCCCCAGGATGTGCGCAAATGTGAACCCATGGACAACCTTCCCCTCTTCCACTTTCGTACTGACAAACCCGCCCGCCACTGTGAGTACGATCGGCCAGACCAGAAATACCAGCATGACCACCAGGATCACGCCGAAAAGCGCGTAACGCCCAGCCAGGCGAGTCGCCACTTTCTGCCAACTGTGATGTTGACTAAGCCGAGGGGTGATGGGTGTTTTTGTCTGCGGCATGAATCTCAGTGGATGGGTTTAATTCGACTCAGGCCTTGCCCTGTTCCCCGGCCTGCAGCTTCTTGCGCGTGCTCTGTTGCAGCACATTCAGCAGGATCATCTCCGCTGTCATCGACTGCCGGCTGATGCGCGACAGCAGGTCGCTGATCTTCTCCACCTCTTCACGCGTGATCTTCCCGGATCGGCAAGTTTCCCGGATTCGCCCCAGCGAATCCGTCGAGTCCTGCACGCTCTGGATCGCCACGTCCAGCGCATCAA
>CAZGOM010000299.1:0-5120 GCA_964527265.1 uncultured Phycisphaeraceae bacterium
TCTCCGCCACCCTCCAGGACTGGCTCGACGAAGTCGAACGCGTCAGCCTCCTCCTGCGCCTCAGCGGCCGCCTTCGCCAGAAACACAACGACTAACCCCATCTGGGTAATACAGCGCAACGCAGCACGGCTCAATGCCGTGCCCTAGCTTGTCTGCGCCACTCGCACCCCTTCTAACCAACCGATCCCAAAAAAAAGCCGGCCGCGGACACCTCATGGTGCCGCGGCCGGTGCTGGCCTTCCCCTGAAAGCGTCCAGCAAGCATCACCCCAGACCATCTCCCCGCGCCCCGGGCGCCCCGGAATCGCCCATCTGCGCCCCCACCGCGTGCGGCGGTTCCCCGGAATGGACCGCCGCACGCCACCTCTCCTTCGTCAGGCTCGCCGCCGCCCCCAGGCCCAGCAGCACAAACCCGCCCGCCAACATCACCCAACCCATCGATACCTCCGGCATGAACCGATACATTCCGCCCATCGGCGCCAGCGATATCACCACCAGCAGCCAGTAATTCGTCCGCATCCCCACCAGCAGTCCCGAAATCGGCACCAACACCGCGCACAACACCGACAATCCCGGATGCACATGGGCGAATCCTGAAATCCATAACCCTGAAACCGCCGTCATCAAAAGTGCCACCCATGCCAGTTTCACCCCTGCCTTCTCACCCAGCAGGCACACCAGGGCGCTCAACGCCATCCCGGCGCACATTACCCCCAGCATGAGCGGCATGGCATTCGAAAAGCCCGCCGCCTCTGCCGCATTGCCCGCCATCACGCCCGTCAGCACACAGGCGACCACTGCCGGCCACACCGCTTGCATCAGCCACGCGGCTGCAAGCAGACTGGCCACCAGGCACATTCCCGCAAACCCCTGCCCCAGGTCTGACTCAAAGTGATTCCGTCCGATCAGTCCCAGTCCCAGCGATGCCGTGATCGCGCCGATGGCGTACAACCTCCGCGCATCCAGTCGATACCCCAATACGCCAATCATCGTGCCTAGAAAAACCATCACCAGCCCAGGCGAAAGCACCAATCCCAACGGCCCAGTCATCACATTCGCGCTGCTCGGCAAACAAAGCCCCAGAATCACCCCACCCACCGCCGGGATACACGCCAGTACATAAACATCTGTAGTCGCCTTGCTCGCATAAGCCCGTGCCAGCACCACCCCGGCCACCGCCAGAGGCAACAGCGCCGGCAGCAACATCACCCCCGGCACCTTCAGCCCAAACCCCCAGGCCATCGCGTAAAACTGCACCACACCCCCCATCACCAGCACCAGGCTAAAACACCACCGCATCGCAAACGTCTTCAAAAAAGGCGTCACATCCCACTTGCCCATGTCCGCCGCCATTACGCCCGAAGGCACCATCACCGCCGGCAGCAGGCAGGCGCACCCCAGCACAATCCCATACCCCATCATCCAGATCGGCAGTAGCTCGATATCGCTTCGCCCTTTAGCCACCATCCGCCCAAGCACCCCCGGCCAGATCGCGCCCACCAGCAAAAACACCGCCAATATCACCATCACCGAAGGCGATATCCCCCCCACCACCCGCCCTGAAATCACTCCTAGCCGCGCCAATCCCAGCGCAAAAAGCAACCCGCCCATCCCCATCGCCAGATCCGGAAAAGGCGCTGCAACCAGGTTCAAAGCAATCGGCGTCGCCACAAGGAACAACCCAATCACCAGCGTCAATGAAATCGCATCGTCATGCACCTTCTTCCAGACCGCGATCAGCAGCATCACCCCGAAAACTGCCATTTCATATCCAAACATCGCCCCGATGCTCGACAAATGCTCCGGCGTCAATTCATGCCGCCCCAATACCGGCGCAAGCACCTGCCCGATGCCAGCCAGTACCAGCCCTGCGCTGGCCACATAAAACAAGCTCGCCTGTAAAAACAGCTTCGCCATCAAACGACCAAAAGGGTTCTCATCTGTCTTCACGACTGCACTGATTTCCTGGGTCTCTTGAGACATGGCACACCTCGTTGTCAGGGTGATTGATCACCGACAAACAGACAGCGCATCCGGGCTTTAGAGGCCCGTAAGCCCACACAAACGATTGAGGGGGATAGTCTCGGCAAACGCCGCACGGACCAACATTTGAATAGTCGGTCAGGCGTCTGCTTCAACCGGGAGGGTTTTGGCGGTCACCACGGAATTTTCATACGACGGGCTTCTCTCTTCCCGTCTGAACCCCGGCATCCTGGCCGTGTCTGCTATTACGTACGCAACGGCATTTCCACCGGTTCACCAAAATTTTAAAAATACCTAAAGCGCCTATGTAACTCTGCCCCCCTACACGGACTCAGTACAGACACGTAAGCGCATCTTCTTCGACGCAAGACACAGGATGCAGAACGCAGGACGCAGGACTTCTTACCTGACAACCCGCCCCAACTGCTCCTCCAGCCGATTCATTGAAATCGGCACACTCGTCCCCAGATCCTGCGCAAACACTGACACCCGATACTCTTCGATCATCCACCTCAGCTTCACCAGTTCGATATCCACAATCCCGCGCGCTACATGATCCTTCGCCACCTGTGCATACTTCGCCAGAAAGGCCGAAAGCTCTGCCTGCGCCCGCTGATCACGCGTGATCCCCCCATTGGCCAGCCGCCGAATGCGTACCCCCGCACCCGAGACGTACCGAGCCAGATGCCCCCGCGCAAAGTGCGGCGTGATTCTCACAAAACCCTTGGCCAGCAATCCCCCAAGCTGAATCTTGATGTCCTTCAGCGCCGGTTCCCAATTGGCCGGCATGGGCTGTGAAAGCTGCATCGCCACATGTTGAAACTCCTTCAGCGCCGCTTGCCCCTGCGTCGTCACCTCACGCGCCACATATTCCAGCCGGCTTTTCTCCGCCTTGATCCGTGCCTCAAACACCGCCTTCGTCCTGACCGCGGGATGCCCTTCCAGGAAGCACAAATCCACCGCGCTCATTAGCACATCATCCTTAAGCTGATTCTTGTCCCCCACGCTCGCATAAATAATCGCCATCGCATCAAACCCCGGCAATCGGCTCGCCGCCGCCTTCGCCTCGCGTTCCGCGCTAAGCAGCATCAATCGCGCCACCCCCTTGCGTGTAGACGCTTCCGCCAGCGCCTTATTCTCCATCAGCCGAATGCCCACGCCCCCGCCAAGCGGCTGCTCCACCAGCGCCGGATACGTCCACACCGTCAGCGCATTTCGACTCACCTCCACGCGTTCCGGCAAGTCCCCGAAATCCCAGGCCTTCAGCCCATCGCGGTCAAAATGATCCTTGGGAAGCAGCGCCAGATTCGCCTGCGTCTTGTCCTTCAACCGCCCCTTGATATCCCGCAGATCCTTTCCGATGGCGATCTGATTCTTGCGATTATCCACCACCCGCACATTCATCCGCAGATATCCCGGCAGCGCGTCCGTCCGCCACGCATCCTGCGGAATCACTTCCCCGATCATGCTCCCCAGCTTCTCAGATATCGCCGGCAAAAACGCCCCTTTGCCAAACTCCACCGCCTCCATCGCCTCCTTGGCGTACTGAGGCGCCGGCACCAGCCGTTTGCGCCACTCCGGCGGCATCGTCCGAATCAATTCCACCACCTTCTCGCGGCACAATCCCGGCACCAGCCACTCCAGCCGCTCCGGCTCCACCCGGTCAATCAATTCCAACGGAATCGTCAGCGTGATCCCATCCAGCGGGTGGCTCATGTCCACCTTGTAATCCAGCCTCAGATGCAGCCCGTTCACCGGCAGGTGATCAGGAAAATCCTCCGGCGTCAGGCCCGACGCCTCTGCGCTCAGAAGATCATCCCGCGTCATGTGCAGCGCCCGCGGATTCGTTTTCTCGACGCTCTCCAGCCACTTTTCCAACCCCGGCCCATTGCACACATCCGCAGGCACGCGCTTATCGAAAAACTCAAACCGGCTCTGCACATCCGCCAGCAGATCCTGCCGCCGCAGCTTCGCCTGCAGCAGTTTCACTTCCTCCACCAGGCTCCGGTTGTGCGCATAGTAAAGCGATTCGGATTGATACATCCCCTCCGCCATCGCATGCATGATGAACAATTCCCGCGCCGCCTTTGGATCCACCCGTCCAAAGTGCATCTTCCGCTTGGGCACAATGGTCAGCCCGAAAAGCTGCACCCGTTCGTACGCCATCACGTAGCTGGTCTCTTCGTCGTAGTGCGGCTCTGAATAGCTGTAACTAAGCACATGCTTGCCCGCGCTCTCCAGCCACTCCGGCTTGATCGCCGCCGCTGTCCGCGCAAACATCCGGCTCGTCTCCACGATCTCCGCCGCCATCACCCACTTAGGCAGTTTCTTGGTGATCCCCGATCCCGGAAAAACAAAGAACTTGCTCCCCCGCGCACCCTGATATTCCGTCTCTTCCCCCTTCATCCCGATGTTCGACAGCAGCCCCGTCAAAAGCGCACGATGCACCTGGTCCGGCGTCGCCGGCTTAGACGCCATCTTCAGCCCCGCCTCCAGCACCAGCTTCTCGATCTGCCGGTGTACATCGTGCCACTCACGCAGGCGTATGAACGAAAGAAAATTCGCCGCGCACCACTTCCTCAATTTGCTGTTGGAAAGCTCATCGGCATTCTTATGAAACGCATCCCAGATATTCAAAAGCGCCACAAAATCCGAGCCTTCGTTCTTGAACTGCCGATGCGCGTAATCCGCCTTGTCCTGCGCTTCCATCGGCCGCTCCCGCGGGTCCTGTACGCTCAGCGCCGAGGCAATCACCAGCACCTCGCGCAGCGCGTCTTCCTTTTCGCCTTCCAGGATCATTCGTCCAAGCCGCGGGTCCACCGGCATCTTCGCCAGCTCCCAACCCATCTTCGTCAGCCCATCCTTCTCATCCACCGCGCCAAGCTCATGCAGCGTCTGATACCCATCGCGAATCATGCGCGGCGTAGGTGGCTCGATAAACGGGAATTCCGAAATCTCCCCCAGTTTCAGCGCCTTCATCTGCAGCACCACCGCCGCCAGGTTGCTCCGCACAATCTCCGGCGGCGTGAACCGCTCCCGCTGCGCAAAATCCTCCTCTGAATAAAGCCGCACGCACACACCCGGCCCCACGCGCCCGCACCGCCCCTTCCTCTGATCCGCGCTCGCCTGCGACACCGG
>CAZGOM010000300.1:0-5092 GCA_964527265.1 uncultured Phycisphaeraceae bacterium
AATCCAACGCCCGCCTCGGTCGCGTCCACACCCCGCACGGCTCATTCGACACCCCAGCCTTCATGCCCGTCGGCACCCAAGCCACCGTCAAAGGCCTCCTTCCTGAACTCGTCTCCCGCACCGGCTCCCAGATCATCCTCTCCAACACCTACCACCTCATGCTCCGCCCCGGCTCAGAGCTCGTCGAAAACATGGGCGGCCTTCACAAATGGATGCGCTGGGACGGCCCCATCCTCACCGACTCCGGCGGCTTCCAAGTCTTTTCTCTGTCGAAACTTAACAAAATCACAGACGACGGCGTCACCTTCAAGAGCCACATCGACGGCTCCATGCACCACATGACCCCCGAAGTCTCCATCCAGGTCCAAAACCAGCTCGGCCCGGACATCATGATGGCCTTCGATGAATGCCCCCCCGCAGACGAAGGTGTCACCCGCGAACAAATCAAATGCGCCTGCCAGCGCTCCTTGAACTGGCTCGACCGCTCCATTCGCGCCCACAAAAACCCGCATTCCCAGGCCCTCTTCCCCATCGTTCAAGGCGGCACCGACCTGGATCTCCGCGCATGGTCCGCCTCTGAAACCGTCAAATTCAACCAGCACGGCTACGCCATCGGCGGCGTCGCCGTCGGCGAAGGCTTTGAGGAAATCAAGAAAGTCGTCGAATTCACCGCGCCTCTCCTGCCTTGGGAAAAGCCCCGTTACCTCATGGGCGTCGGCTATGAGCGCGACATCCTCGCCGCCGTCCGCGCCGGGGTCGATATGTTCGACTGCGTCCTTCCCACCCGTAACGGCCGCAATGCTTCCGCCTTCACCCCCACCGGTTCCATCCGCCTGCGAAACGCCAAATTCGCTCAGGATCCCTCCGTTATCGACCCCACATGCGACTGCACCGCCTGCGCTGGCGGCTTCTCCCGCAGCTACCTGCGCCATCTGTTTTCAGCCGATGAAATGCTCGGCCCCATCCTCGTCAGCCTCCATAACATCCGTCACTTCCAGCGCTTCATGCTGGACATCAGGCGGGCCATCGCCGATGATAGTTGGTCTTTCCTCAAAAGCCGCTGGCCGGTGGCTTTTGAAACGCCCGACCTCGACCCCGACAAAAACCCTGATTAAAACCCAGGACGGGGCCGGTGCCGGGTCGGTCTGTTTTCCCGGCCTCAACTGATCGTACAGGAAGGTTTTCCGAATGCCTCACGTTTCGATGCTAACGCTCGCTCAAGAAGGCGTCCCCGTCCCCTCCGGGGCTCCCGCTCAGGCTCCTGCCGCACCCGCGCCGGGCGCTCCCGTCGTTGGCCCCGGCCCTGCCGGCACCACCATCGCCCCCACCACATCCGGCGGCACCGGCACCCCGCAAGCCGCGCCGGCTTCGCCCATGGGCAATCTCTTTTTCATCGTGGCCCTCGTCGGCCTCCTCCTCTTCTTCATGTGGTCGGGCAGCCGCCGCGAGAAAAAGAAGCAGGAAGAAACTTTGAACGCCCTCAAGAAGGGTTCCCGCATCACCACCGTCGGCGGCCTGATCGCCACCGTCATTGAAGTACGCGACTCTGAAATCATCGTCGAAAGCTCCGGCACACGTCTCACCTTCTCCAAGGCTGCCGTGCAGACCGTCGCTCCGGATGAAACCGCAGCCAAGTCCTGAGCGTCTAAATAAATTCCCTGTCTGCAAGGCGGTTTAACCCGCCTTGCAGACATCGGGGATGCTCATGACAGTCCGGGTTCTTTTCCAATCTCGAAACTCTCTTTTGAATAAACGGCAATTATGGACCGCGTACCGCTTTGGAAACCGTTGCTCATCCTCCTGGTCGTAGGCCTCTGCCTCCTGTGCATCTACCCGCCTGAGCGCAAGCTCAAGCCAGGGCTGGATCTCTCAGGCGGCACCACGCTTGTTTATCAGGCCCTGGTCAAGGAAGGCGCCGCAAACGCCGACAGTGAAATCGACGACACCATCGCCGTGCTCCAGAACCGTGTCGACCCCAACGGCGTGCGCAACCTCATCTGGCGTCGCCAGGCCGGTTACCGCATCGAAATCCAGATGGCCCACGCCTCTCCCGAGGTCGCCAAGCGCCGCAAGGAATACCAGGCCGCCCGCGACGCCCTCCTCAAATCCAATATCCAGGCCCGCGACATCGACGCAGCATTGGCCGCCCCGGCCGACGCGCGCGCTAAAGTCCTCGCCACCCTTGCCGGTTCCGACGCCCTCCGTTTGAAGCGCCTGCAAGACCTTGCCGTCGCCTTCGACCAGATGCAGGCCGCGCAAAAGCCCTATCTGGCTGCCCAGGACGCGCTCGACAAACTCACCCCCCCCGCCGCCGATGCCACCGCCTTTGACAAGACCGCCTTTGAAACCAAGACCAAGGCCCTGCGCGCCCAGGTCACCCAGACCGCGCAGGACTACCGCAAAGTCCGCGACGTCTACAACACCCAGCGCGACGGCCTCCTTGCCGACAATCTCTCCGCCCTGGAAATCGACGCATGGCTTGAAGCCTCCGATAAACCCCTCAACACCAAGGCTGGCCCCAAGCCCAGCGCCCGTGCCACTGTTGAAGAAAAACTCATCGCCGGCCACCCCACCATGGCCAAGGACATCAAGGCCCTGGGTGAAACCTATCAGAAGTATGAATCCGTCAAAGGCCCCCTCGACGACCCCGCCGACCTTATCACCCTTCTCAAGGGTTCGGGTGTCCTGGAGTTCCGCGTTGCCGCAAGCCCCAGCACCCCCGATGTCGCCGACTACATCACTCAGTTGAATGAACGCGGCCCGCGCGCCGGCCAGGACAAACCCTGGCGCTGGCTGGAAGTCAACGTCGCCGGCTATGCCAAAACCCCGGAAGAACGCCTTGAGCTCGCCCAGAACCCCACGGGTTACTTCCAAGGCCGCTCCCGCCTCCTGATCATGCCTTATGCCGGCCGCTACTACGCCCTCATGGCCAACACCAAGGGCGCCAGCCTCACCGAAAAAGACCCCGGCTGGCGTTTGACCCACGGCGGCATCGGCCGCGACCAGCAGGGCTTCCGCGCCATCGAGTTTCAATTAAACGCCGTCGGCGCGGATCTCATGGGCACCATGACCGGCGCTCACCGCGGCGAACAGATGGCCATCATCCTCGATGGCAAGGTCGCCTCCAACGCCACCATCAACGACACCATCCACGGCTCGGGCATCATCTCTTCTGCAAACGGCGGCTACTCCGCCACCGACGCAGACTTCATCGTCCGCACACTCAAGGCCGGCGCACTCAAAGCCCAGCTCTCCGAAGAACCCATCTCCGTCAAAACCACCGGCCCCCAGTTCGGCCAGGACAACCTCCGCTCCGGCCTCATGGCCGTCGTCGGCGCGTTCCTCGTCACTGCCGGCTTCATGGCCCTTTACTACTTCTTCAACGGCCTCATCGCCAACGTCGCCCTCATCTTGAACGTCCTCATCGTCCTGGGCGCCATGGCCCTCTTTGAAGCCACCTTCACCCTCGGCGGCATCGCCGGCCTTGTGCTCACCATCGGCATGGCCGTCGACACCAACGTGCTCGTCTTTGAACGCCTCCGCGAAGAGCTCGAACGCGGAAACCCCGTCAAGACCGCCGTCCGCCTCGCCTACCAGAAGGCCTTCTCCTCCATCTTCGACTCACACGTCACCACCCTCTGCACTTCCATCATCCTTTACTACACCGGCAGCGCCGATATCCGCGGCTTCGCCGTCACTCTCGGCATCGGTATCGTCGCCAACCTCTTCACGGGGCTGTTCGTGTCCCGCGTCATCACCGAACTGGTTGTCCAATACCTGCGCCCCAAGACCTTCAAGATGCTCCCCATGGTCCTCCCCGCCTTGAAGGCAACCATGCGGCTCAACGTCGACTGGCTCGGCAAGCGCAACATCTTCTGGGCATGCTCCGGCATCCTCATCGCCATCGGTGCCTTCGGCCTCTACGCCCGCGGCGCTGACCTCTTCGACATCGAGTTCCGCGGCGGCACGCAGGTCCAGATGCTCCTGGGTGAATCCGCCGGCGGCGTCCCTCACCGCCTCTCCATTGACGACGTCCGCAAGCGCCTCGCCGACGCCGCCAAGAAGAACGACCTCCCACTTCTCGAAGACGCCACTCCCGTCACCATCGGCGACACCGTCGACGGCAAGGCAGCCGCCTTCACCATCTCCACCCTCGAAACCAACGCGGCCAAGGTCTCCGACGCCATCACCAACGCCTTCGCCGATGTCCTCCCCTCCGGCAAGCCCTACGAATTCAAGGGCATGGAGAACAAAACCCTCGCCGGCGCGCCCGCCTTCCCCATCACCAAGGCCTCCCTGGGTGATAACGTCGGCCTCCCTGAAGTCCGAGACAACGTCTCCAGCTTCCTCGGCGGCGTCGCCATCGTCCTCGCGGACGTCAAGCCAGCCACCACCACCCAGGAAGTCAAAAACCGCATCGACCAGATCCGCACCCTTCCCACCAACGAAGGCCTCGGCTCACGCCAGTATGAAGTCTTCGGCACACAGCGCGCACCCGAGCAGGGCAACGCCGCCGAAACCCTCTACACCGGCTTTGTCGTCGTCGCCCGTGACGAAACCACCAATTACTCCAGCGATCCTTCCTCCTTCACCGCCCAGGGCGGCCTCGCCGAAAGCGAATGGAAGGTCGCTGTCGACGCCATGCGCCGCTCCACCAGCCTCGCCAGCGTCTCCAACTTCTCCCCCCAGGTCTCCGGCACCATGCAGCAGCAGGCCATCGTCGCTTGCCTCCTCTCCTGCCTCCTGATTGTCGCTTACCTCTGGTTCACCTTCGGCGATCTCCACTACGGCATCGCCGCCATCATCGCCACCGTCCACGACATCCTCATCGCCCTGGCCTTCCTGGGCCTCTCTGGCTTCTTCTACCAGTGGGGCGCAAGCAAGCTGGGCGTCGCTCCCTTCCGCATCGATCTCACCCAGATCGCCGCGCTGCTCACCCTCATCGGCTACACCATCAACGACAAGATCGTCGTGTTCGACCGTATCCGTGAAAACCGCGGCAAGCTCGCCTACGCCTCACCGGAAATGATCAACGCATCCATCAACCAGACGCTCAGCCGCACCTTCCTTACCGGCGGCACCGTCATCCTCT
>CAZGOM010000301.1:0-5060 GCA_964527265.1 uncultured Phycisphaeraceae bacterium
CATGATCTCCAATGGCACCTGAGAACTGCAACATCCAGGCTCATGATTCAACTCTGGTCTTCCACTGTACTTGCCATCAGCTTGTGGATGTGGCCTGTTGATCGCGTCTTGCGCATATCGGCAAGATACTGCTGACTTACGACAACCCAATCAACTCCCTAAGCGCCGCCCCCACATCTGCCTGCCGCATCAAATGCTCACCGATCAGCACCCGATGCACACCCGCCGCCGCCAGACGCTTCACATCTTCATGCGTCCTGATTCCCGATTCGCTCACAAGCGTGTCAGGGTTCTCCACCATCTCAAGCAACCGCAGCGTGTGCCCCAGGTCAGTCGTCATCGTCTTCAGGTTGCGGTTATTGATCCCCAGCAGAATCAGGTTCGGATCCGGGTAGCCCAGAAACTCCCGCACGCGCAGGAGATTGTCCACATCGTGGACCTCCAGCAGCGTCGTCATTTTCAGTTCCGCCGACAGCACCAACAGCGTCTTGAGCATCTCATCGCTCAGGCATTCGGCAATCAGCAGAATCGCATCCGCCCCCGCCGCGCGCGCTTCGTACACTTGGTACGGATCAATGATGAAATCCTTGCGCAGCACCGGCAGAGGCACGGCATGCTTGATCTGCCGGATATAAGCCAACTGCCCCTGGAAAAACTTTTCATCCGTCAAACAACTGATCGCTGCCGCACCATTTTCATAATACGCCCGCGCAATCGCCGTCGGGCTGAAGTCCGGCCTGATCACCCCCGCCGAAGGGCTCGCCTTCTTCACTTCCGCAATCACTCGCAGCCGCCCCTTGGGCTTGGTCACGCTCGCGAAAAAATGCCGCGGGCTTGGCTCATCTTCAATCCGTGCCTTCAGCTCCTGCACGGACACCAGTTCACGCGCCCGCTGCACTTCCACTTTCTTATATGCAACTATCTCCGCAAGCACATCGGACATGGCGTTTTAACTCTCTAATGGCGACGGTTAATCTTCCCACCGATAGCATACCGCTTTAGAACAATAGCGAAAGTTCACCCATCCGCAGCCCACACTAAATCACGCCATCAACCGCCTTTAGCGCCTTCCCCAGCCCATTGTCAGCATCGACTTCAATCCCTCTTTGTAAATGCCTCTTCTATATCTGGTGAACCTTGTAAAATTCCGTTTCTTTCCCTCAATTCCCTCTCCTGTTCTACCTGCGTCCCACCACAAACCGATCCAACACATTCAACACCATCCCCGCAAAATTCCCATCCGTCGCCAGCACATGCGACCCCAGCACGCTTCCCACTCCAAACCGCACCCCATGCCCCGGGACTTCCCAGCACACGATATCGCTCCACAGCGCGTCCTCCGCCTCCGGTCCCACATAGTTGCAGTGGTAATCCAGCGTCCCCGCCGGCTTCACTTTCGCGCGCGCCAGCACTGTCAACCCATTGTCATAACTTCCCCCCTCTGCCGTGGGGAACGGGCTCCCATCCGCATGGGGGTAAACTGGTAACGGCGCTGTCCCATGCTTCCCCAACTGCGCCCGCACTGCAAAGTCCGTCTCATAGCCCGCCCCACGATCCCCAAGCACACCGCTTGTCTCCACCTTACGCGCTCCGTTAAACGCCCAATGCCCCGGGCTCAACACCTCATACCCCCCGCGCGGCCCATCCAGCGGCGGTGCCGTGAAACCCGCCGTCGATACCCCGATCAGATTCACCTCCGGATACCCCACTCCGCGCATATAGCTCCCCGGCCACCCATCCATCTGATGGTGGTGCGCACTGTTGATCATCGCATCGCACGTCACCCCCGGCATCGCACGCCGCTCATGTTTCCTCACCTCCAGCACCGATTGCTCCAGGTCCACGCTCACCCGCCAGAATGCCGTGTTCCCCGACATCCACAGCAGGTTCCCCCCGCGCGCATTAAACGCCTGTAACCGTTCGTACTGCGCCACCGTCCAATACTCGCTGTGCCCCGCCCACCCGGCCGTCTCATATCCCTCCAGCAGTTTCTCATTCCCTTCCAGGTCCCACTCGCTATATAGGTCGTATGCAATCCCCATCTCATCCAGCCACGCATAAAACGGCAGCTCGAAATCCACCGTGGTCGTGTGCCATGATCCATGCGTCGGCCGCCGCTGCCCGATAATCTGCCCCAGCACCGGATAGCTCGGGTGAACCTGATAGCAGCCGTAATCAAACTTGGCGTCATTAAACGGCTGGAAGTTATAGGCAACACGCGTGTTCGTCGTCGAAAAACAGGCCATCCGCCCTTTCTTGCCCGCCTTGATTTCCCGCACCAGAAAATGCACGTGACGCACCACCCCAGCCTGATCCGTCAGCCGCGCCGCGTACTGCCCTTGCGCCGTCCCCGCCGGTACTGCCCACTCGCACGTCACACCCCACCGGCAATCCACATTCGCATCGCTCATAAACCGCACGGCAAACCCAAAATCCCGATCCCGCGCCGGGTCATAAGTTGACCAATCGCTATCCTGCGTCACACGCGGCCCAGCCACCATCCGGATCGGCACGTTGACCGGCTTCCCATGGTTTCCAAACCCTGAAATATCCCGGTACGCCACCCCCAGACCGCGGCTATCCTGCAGCGGCACCCCCGGCAGCGAATCAAACACCCACCCCCCGTAAAGCCTCAGCGCCGGCTCCGGCCACGTCTCCTTCGTCTTAAACCGCTCTTCAACCACCCCCTCCGCCAGAATCCCCGCGTACACCGTCACCCCGCACAAATCACCCGTCATAAACGCCGACGCCTCACCACGCTCGTTCAACCCCGCTCCCATCAGCACCGGCCCCGCCACACTCCATGCCAAGCTTTCATGCGCCCCCACGCTCATGCCGTCCACCTTTAACGACGCCCGCGACCCCACAACTTCCACCACCACATGGTGCCAAACCTTCAATTCCACCTCCGGCCCCTCCACACGCCCCCCTTCACCCTCCAGCACCACGATGTTCTTCGTCTCCAGCCACACCCCTAGCCCACCAAGCGTCACCAATCCGGCACGCGCATCCTCAGGCCCACTCAAAGCCCGAAACCAGAACTCCAGTGTCATCACCGGCCCCACCGCCAGCTTCTCCACCCGCACGTAGCTCCCCCGGTAAATCGGCTGCGGCCTGGCTTCCACACTTCCCAACTCCGCCACCACCGTGCTCTGGGCCACAGACATTCCATGTTTGACGATCTTTACATCCACCGGCCCAATTCCATTGATACGTAAATCCACACTCTCACCCGGCGCAACCGCCATCTTCTGGCTGTATGCATGAAACCCCGGCACCACCGTCGCTTCATGGGGTGGCAGATACGAAGTGTCATCAGGAACCAGCCGCGCCGGATAAGGTGCTTTCTTCATAGACAAAAGGGTACTTAAAGAAAGGGCAAAAGGATAAGTGACAAGGCACAAGTAAAAATCCAACCGCCCAACCGCGTGTGGTTTCTGCCTTATTTATCCCTTGTCCCTTTTACCTTATCCCTTTCCCCCCGTTACAATCTCCCGCTCAATCCAGCTCCCTTTTAAGCCCGAGGCCGACATGCCAGCCATTGCCACCGCCCAGAAACCCAACGTGACCCGTGACGACATCCGCGCCCGCCTCATGGTGGGGCTGGAAATCCACGTCGAACTCGCCACCCGCTCCAAGATGTTCACCGGCGCGCCCAACGTCGCCCACCCTGACTTTTTCTACGCCGAGCCCAACACCCTCACCGATCCCGTCGTGCTCGGCATGCCCGGTGTCCTGCCCGTCATGAACAAAACCGCCGTGGAAATGTCCATGCGCGTCGGCCTTGCCTTGAACTGCAAAATCGCCCGCTTCACCAAGTGGGACCGTAAAAGCTACTACTACCCCGACCTCCCCAAGGCCTACCAGATCAGCCAGTACGACCAACCCCTCTGCGGCGAAGGGTTTTATGACCTCACCCTACCCGATGGCTCGGTCAAACAAATCGGCATCATCCGCGCCCACCTCGAGGAAGACGCCGGCAAGCTCCTCCACGAAGCGCCCGGCGGGTACGCCATCGACTACTCCATTGTCGACTTGAACCGCGCCGGCACCCCCCTGCTCGAAATCGTCACTCACCCTCACTTCGGCTCTCCCGAGGAAGTCGTCGCCTTTGCCCAGGCCCTGCGCAACATCTGCCGCTTCCTGGGCGTCACCGAAGGCATCATGCAAAAGGGCCACATGCGCTTTGAGCCCAACATCAACGTGGTGATTGAAAACCTCAAAGACGGCAAAACCTACAAAACCCCCATCGTCGAAATCAAGAACCTCAACAGCTTCAAAGCCGTCGAAGGCGCCATCCGTTACGAATACGACCGACAGATCGATCACTGGCTCGCCACCGGCATTGTCATGAAGCCCGGCACCAAGAGCACCCGCGGCTGGAACGACGGCGACTCCACCACCTTCCTCCAGCGCGAAAAAGAAGAAGCCGACGACTACCGCTACTTCCCCGACCCCGATCTCATCCCCGTCGTCGTTGATGACGCATGGCTCAACGAAATCACCGTCTCTCAGCCCGAGCTCCCCGCCTTGAAGGAAACCCGTTACCTCAAGGAATACGCGCTGAACCTAAAGGACACCCGCGCCATCCTGGATGACCCAGGCGTGTGCAAATTCTTTGAAAGCATCGTCGCCCTCGGCGTCGATCCCAAACGCGGTTCCGCCGTCGTGCTTAACAACCTCGCCAAGCGCGCCAACGAGCAGCAGACCACCCAGGACAAGCTCGGCATCACCGCAACTCAGATCGTCGCCATCATCGGTCTCGCCAGCGGCGACAAGATCAGTTCCAACGGCGCGGACGAGCTCTACGGCCTCTGCTGCCAAGACCCCTCCGCCGACCCCGTTAAGCTTGCCGAATCCAAAGGCCTCCTCCAGGTCTCCGACGACGGCGCCCTCGACGGCTGGATCGATCAGGCCATCGCCGCCAACGCCAAATCCGTCGCCGACTACAAATCCGGCAAAGAAAGCGCCATCGGTGCCCTCGTCGGCGCAGTCATGAAGCTCTCCAAAGGCAAGGCCAACCCCAAAGCCGTCCAGCCCCGCCTCAAGGAAAAGCTCGC
>CAZGOM010000302.1:0-5019 GCA_964527265.1 uncultured Phycisphaeraceae bacterium
TGACGCTGATGTTCATGGCGTAGCTGGTGGGGAGGAAGTCGTTATCCCAGCAGGTGGCGGGAGTGCCGTTGTATTCGATGGTGGCGCCGATGATGGGCCTGGGGGTTTCGGAGGGGCACTTGAAGGGAATCCAGCGGACGCTGAAGAGGTTTGTGGTGTCCTGGGTGATAAAGGGGGCTTTGCGCTGGGGAGCGCCGAGGTAGCCTTGATTTGCGATAGCGGAGACCCAGCTCAAGCCGTTGTCGGGAGTGGGGATGTAATCGCGGAAATCACGGGCGTAGCTGCTGAATGCGAGGTGGATCTGCTTGAGATTGGCCTGGCACTGGCGGGTGCGAGCGTTTTCACGAGCGGCATTGATGGCGGGGAGAATAAGGGTGAAGAGAGTGGCGATGATGCTGATGGTCAGCAGCAATTCAATAAGAGAAAAAGCGCGTGAGCGCTTGGTGTTTGGCTTCATTGCAGAAACTCCTTGTTGCAACATTTAGATATTAAACGGTTCGTGTTTGAAAGTGATGTTGAATAATCAGGAGGAGTGAATTTATTTCATTGGGTGGAATGTGGTGGGTTTACGGCCATGCGTGCGTTTTACGCGCTCGGGTTACCGGGTCGCCGGGTTGCCGCGTGTCCAGGAGAGGCGTTGAATGGGAATTGCAGGGTTGGGGGTAGTGGGGCGACTGGGGTTTGCAGAGCTGGCGGGACGCTGGCGGGTAAGCCGGTCAGAGGCGATTGATTCCAGGGGACAGTTAAAAACTCAAGAGGAGAGGGGGTGATAAAACAAGCCGACCCGTGCGAGCGGGCACGGGTCGGCAAGAAAGGGTGACTATGAAGAAGGGGCGTTTAGGCTTCGACGGGTGCTTCGACTTGATATCGGATCACCTGGACTTGCTCCAGTGTGACCACTGCGCGGTCTCCGACGACGCCGTCGATGGCGTCAAGGAAGTCGTCGATTTTTTCTTTTGACTCGACGCATTCCATGACGAGCGGCATGTCCTCGTTAAAAGACATCCTGGAAGACGAGTGGAGCCGGCTGGCGTTGCCGAAGCCCAGGACGCCCCTGAGCACGGTTGCACCGGAGAGGTGCATATCGCGGGCTTTTTGGATCAGAGCTTCATGGAGAGGGCGGCCGTGGTAACGATCGCCTTCGCTGATGAAGATGCGTAGTAAGAATGCCTTGTCAGTGACTTTCATGGTCTCTCTCCCTTCCAGGGCCTTCCGGGCGGTTGGGACTCTCACCATCCTTGGTGAAGAGCTTGGGCTTTCTGGAGTTACTCTAGCTGATGAATTTGCAATTGTCAGCAGTTGGTGAAGAAAAGTAGGGTCTGGTTCTCCCAACTTTGCGAAAAGGCATGAAGATGGGTCTTGGGTAGTGGGTAGTGGGTAGTGGGTAGTGTCAGAGGCAGTAGTCGATTAGTTGGGCCATTGGCTGAGGGGGAGGTTGGTGTCGGCTTCGATGATCAGGAGGCGGTTGTATTTGGCGAGGCGTTCGGATTGGGTGATTGAGCCGATCTTGATTTGTTCGCCGGACCAGCCGACGGCGAGGTCTGCGAGCCATGCGTCTTCGGTTTCGCCGGAGCGTGCGCTAACGGTGACGGACCAGCCAGCGCTGCGGGCGAGTGCGAGGGACTGCGCGGCTTCGGTGAGTGAGCCGATCTGGTTGACTTTGAGGAGGAGGGCGTCGGCGCAGTCGTTCTCGATGGCTTTGTGGATGCGGGTGGGGTTTGTGCAGAGGAAGTCGTCGCCGAGGGTGAGGGCTTTGCCGGAGAGCTTGGCGCGAAGAAGCGGCCAATTGGCCCAATCGCTTTCGGAGAGGCCGTCTTCGATGCTGACGATGGGGTAGCGGGAGGTCCAGTCAGCGATGGTGTCGATCATTTCGGTGGGGGAGAGATGCTTGCCGTCGAGGTTGTAATGGCCGTGTTCGTAGAAGTGGCTGCTTGCCACATCCAGGGCGATGGCGACATCCTTGCCGGGGATGTAACCGGCGTCCTTGATGGATTGCACGGCGTCGGTGAGGGCCTGGTCGACACTGGCGAACGGAGGGGCCAAGCCGCCTTCATCGGCGCGGAGCATGCGCATGTTGTATTTGGAGAGGCAGAGGCGGGCGGCGGCCTGGTAGACGTCGTAAACCATGGCGAGGCCGTCGGAGACGCTTTTGGCGGAGGCGGGGACGATGAGGATGTCCTGAATGGAAACCTGGCCGCCGGCGTGCTTGCCGCCGGAGAAGAGATTGACGGTGAGGCGGGGGAGACGGGGGGATTTATTGCCGGCGAGTTTGGCGAAGTATTGGTATTCGGGGATGCCTTCGAGGGCGGCGGAGGCGCGAGCGAAGGCGATGGAGCAGGCGAGGATGGCGTTTGCGCCGAGGTTGGACTTGTTGGGCGTGCCGTCGAGGGCGAGGAGTTTTGCGTCGAAGGCTTGCTGGGAGTCGAACGTTTTTTCAGCCAAGGCGGGGGCAATGATGGTGTTGATGTTGGAGACGGCCTTGCGGCAGCCGAGACCGCCGTAGCGTTTGGGATCGCCATCGCGCAACTCAAGTGCTTCGGCGGAGCCGGTGGAAGCGCCAGAGGGGACGGAAGCGGAGACGGTAACGGTTTTGCCGGCGTGGGCCAGAGTGATGTCGGCGAGGACGGTGGGGCGGCCGCGGGAGTCGAGGATTTCGAGTGCGCGGAGTTTTTTGAGGGTGGGCATGGGAATTTGGGTTCTGGGTCTTGGGTTCTGGGTCTTGTCAGAGGGAGGAGAAGTGTCCTGTGTCCTGCGTCAAGAGAGGGGCAAGAGAGCTTACTTCATGGTGTCGTGGAGTTTTTTGAGGACGTCGGGGAGTTTGAGGTCGCGGGTTTCCTTGTCGAGCATGAGGGCGACGACTTGCTCGCGCTGGGCGGATTGCTGGTCGGGGGTGAGGTATTCGACGGGGGAGCGGCCATCAACGCGGGCGAGCATAAGGGCTAGGAGGCTGCGGGCGGTGGATTTTTGCAGGTCTTTGGTTTTATTGAGAATGGGTGCCGTGGTGATGTAGGTTTCGACGAATTTGTCGGCGAGGGAGAAGAAGAGTTCCTGGTGCTGGGGGAGGTGTCGGGCCTTGGAGATGAGGTGGGTGAGGAAGAAGGCGACGTCGAAGGCGGGGTCGCCCCAGTGGATGACTTCGTGGTCGAGGAGGACGAGGTTGCCGGAGCGGACGAGCATGTTTTTGGGGGAGTAATCGCCGTGGGTGAGGGTGATGGTGCGCTGGCGGGTTTCGGCGATGACGTGGCGGATGAAGGATTCAGAACGGGGGCATTTTTGCGTGGCGCTGACGTAGTAGGGCTGGATGCGCAGGGCTTCAAAGAACTTGCGGTCTTCAAAGCGTTTGGCGAAGCGGGACGTTTTCACGAAGGCGTTTTCGTGGAAGGTGCCCAGGAGATGGCCGGCCTGAGTGGCCAGGTTCAAGAAGGTTTCGGGGGGAGTGTCCTGGGGGCTTAAGAGGAGGGTTTTGAGGTTGTCGTGCGGTTCGGGCACGGCGAGCATGGCGAGGATGAAGTTTGGCTTGTCCTCAAAAACCAGTGCAGGGACCTGGCCGGGGAGAACGAGGGAGGAAAGCGCGCGGATGCCCTCGGCCTCGGCAAAGATGCGGGCAGGATCGCAAAACCAGTCGGCTTTGACGCGGAGCTTTGGGAGGGCCTGCTTTAAGACCCAGCGGCGACCATCGCCAAGATCGACCAGGACGGTTTTGTTGGAGACGCCGCCTGCGATGGTGCGGGCAGAGAATTTGGCAGGGTCGAACGGGCCGGCTTTTTTCTTAAGGTAAGGGAGGAGTTGGTCGGGGGCTTCGATGTCGATGGCGGATTGGGTCTTGAGCATTGGGTTAGTTTAATCGAAGAAGGGTTCTGGGTTCTGGGTATTGGGTTCTGTCAGAGGGATATGGGGTGAGGAGCTGGCGGGAGAAATGAAAAGCCCCCCGATGAGGAATCTCATTGGGGGGCTGTGGAGCTTGGTTGGTTTTAAATCGACTGGGGGGGGATCCAACGTACCACTAGCGCAGACGCCAGTGGTACGGGATTGTCTCAGCGGACCAGCACCCAGTGGAGTTTGGCGTTTTCTGGGGCGGGTTTTTCGAAGCTGACGGTGAAGCCTTTGTCGGTCTGGGTGAGGATGGCGCGGTTAGAGAACCAGGTTTGTTCGATCATGAGGGCGTAATCGCCATCTGCTTCCGGGGTGGGGAAGGTGATTTCGACCTGGGTGGAGCCGGCTTTGACGGGGACGTTTTTGCCGCGGAGGTTTTTGGCGGGGGTTTTGTCGCCGGAGAGGCCGGTGGCGACGACGGAACCGGAGAAGCGGGCGTCGCCGCCTTTAAAGGCGAGATCGCCGTTGGCCTTGGAGACGGTGAGGGTGGCTTCGGTGAAGGGCTTGCCATTTTCACGCTGGCCGTAGTACCACTTGATGGGTTGTTCGCGGTTGGGCTGCTGGAAGAGGATGGCGGCGTTGGAGAAGTCCGCTTTCCAGTTGAGGCCGACTTCGGCGGCGGCGTCGAGGTAGATGACGTTTTCCCATGAGGGTTTCTGGCGGGCGGTTTTTTCGAGTTTATCGAGATTGGCCGTGCCGCCGCGGACCCACATGGCGGCAAAGCGGGTGTCTGCGCCGGAGTTATTGAGGTCCAGGACGGGGCTGGGGAAGGCGCTGGGGACGTTGTCCCACATCCACATGCGGAAGGGGAGGGGCTTGAAGGGATCGGGCCCGATGGCCTGTTCGACGGGGTCGCCCTTGGCGAAGTCCAGGGGTGTATTCATCTGCGGGTAGGGAGCCAGGCCGAGGGTGCGCTGGGAGGGTTCGCCCTTGGTGCCGATTGCGCGGACGACATCGGTGACATAGGTGCCTGGGGCAATGACATAGGGGAGGGGCTTGATGTGGCCGTCCCAGGAGTAGTTTGATTCGCGGTAGAGAGTGGGGCTGCCCATGGACTTGGCGCCCCACCAGAAGCGCTGGATGGTGATGTCCTTGGTGCCGTCGGGGTTGATTTTGAGGCTGTCGATCTGGTACCAGCGGAGTTTG
>CAZGOM010000303.1:0-4999 GCA_964527265.1 uncultured Phycisphaeraceae bacterium
GGCGGCGATGTTGTCGAATTCGCCCTTGAGGGCGGTGTAGAGGCGCTGGTATTGGGCGTGGTGTTTTTCGTAGAGCTTGGCGGTTTTGGCGTCGGGCTTGATGCGCTGGGTTTCGGAGATGGCGGCGGAGCAGGCTTCGGGGACGGATTTCCAGACGCCGGTGCCGACGCCGGCGAGGATGGCGACGCCGTAAGCGGGGCCTTCCTGGGCGTTGATGGTGGCGACGGGCTTATTGTAGATGTTGGCCTGGAGGGAGCGCCAGAATTCAGAGC
The DNA here is from genome assembly GCA_964527265.1 of uncultured Phycisphaeraceae bacterium. Taxonomy (GTDB): domain Bacteria; phylum Planctomycetota; class Phycisphaerae; order Phycisphaerales; family Phycisphaeraceae; genus CAZGOM01. The sequence continues at coordinate 273 of CAZGOM010000303.1, forward strand.
GCGCGCCGCCGCCGGAGAGGCGAACGGTTTTGACGCTGACGCCCATGCCCTGCATGACCTGGAGCGCGTCGGCCATGCCGAAGGTGACGCCTTCGAGGAGGGAGCGGATCATGGCGGGGCGTGTGGAGCGGGAGGTGAGGCCGATCCAGCCGCCGCGGGCGTTGGGGTTGGCGTAGGGGCAGCGTTCGCCGGTGAGGTAGGGGAGGAAGAAGAGGCCTTCGCAGCCGGGCTGGGCCTGGGCGGCTTCGTTGATGAGGAGTTCGTAGGGGTCGATTTTCTTCTTGGCGGCGAGTTCGCGTTCCTGCGCGGCGAGGTTATTGCGGAACCACTGGAAGGAGCCGCCGGCAGAGAGCATGCAGCCGAAAACGCACCACTGGCCTTCAACGGCGGCGCACATGGTGTGGACGCGGCCTTCGGGGTCGTATTCAGGTTTGTCTGCGTGTGCGAAGACGACGCCGGAGGTGCCGAGCGTGGCGGAGACGATGCCGGAGGAGACGATGCCGTTGCCGACAGCGCCTGCGGGCTGGTCGCCGGAGCCGCCGACGACGGGTGTGCCTTCCTTTAAGCCCAGCAGATCGGCGGCGGCGCGGGTGAGCTGGCCGGAGACGACGTGGGACTCAAAGCATTCGGGAAGGAAGGCCTGGTCGATGCCCAGGAGGGAGATGAGTTTTTTGTTCCAGGCGCGCTTTTTGACGTCCAGGAGGAGGGTGCCGGAGGCGTCGCCGACTTCGGTGGCGTACTCGCTGGTCATGCAGTAGCGGATGTAATCCTTGGGGAGAAGGATGTGTTTTACTTTGCCGTAGATTTTGGGTTCGTTTTCGCGGACCCAGAGGATTTTGGGGGCGGTGAAGCCGGTGAGGGCGGGGTTGCCGACCATGCCGATGAGTTTTTTGCGGCCGCCGGCTTTGGATTCGATTTCGGCGCACTGCTTGGCGGTGCGCTGGTCGTTCCAGAGGAGGGCATTGCGGAGAGGGGTGGGGCCGTCGCCGAGGAAGACTGAGCCGTGCATCTGGCCGGAGAGGCCGATGGCGCCGACCTGGTCGCCTTTGATCTTGGCTTTCTTGATGACGGCTTTGGTGGCGAGCTGGGTGGCGGACCACCACTGAAGGGGGTTTTGTTCGGACCAGCCGGGGTTGGGGGAGTAGATGTCATGCTCGGCGACGGCGGTGGCGAGGACTTTGCCTTTGTGGTCACAGATGAGGGTTTTGGTGCCGCTGGTGCCGATATCGATGCCGAGCAGGTAGGACATGGTGGAACTCCGGGTTTGGGATGAGGCGGATTTTAGCGGGGAGGCGGAAAGGCACAAGGGACAAGAATGCAGAAGGACGCAGAAGAACAAGAGAAGAGGGGGTAGGGATTTTGCAGGACTTTTGACTTGCGGGTTCACTCATGTCGGGGAAGCAAGTGTATTGGGAGCCGGCGGGACGCCGGCGCTCCCGGTGTCAGAGCATCGGTTTGAGTTTTTCCCAGAAGATGCGGACGGCGTTGCCGCGGTGGCTGATCTGGTTTTTTTGCTCGGGAGAAATTTGGGCGGCGGTTTTGTCGAATTGGGAGAGGTAGAAGAGGGGGTCGTAGCCGAAGCCGTTTTCGCCGCGGCCTTTTTCGGGGTGGGCGGGGTCGGAGGTTTCGGAGGGGAGGAGGATGCGCCCTTCGACGGTGCCGCGGCAGAGGATGAGGGTTTGTTTGTCCTGGTTGAGGAAGGCGGGGGTGAGGCCCTGAGAGGCGAACCAGGCGGCGTCTTTGTTTTGGGGGGCGGCGAGGGCGATGGTGCAGACGAAGCGGGCGGTGCGTTTTGGGAGGGGGGTATCGGCGAGGTTTTTGAGGAGGTGCTTGTTGTTGGCGGGGTCGACGATGTCACGCTTGCCGGTGATGCCGGAGTAGCGGGCGCTGATGACGCCGGGCGCGCCGTTTAGGGCATCGACTTCGAGGCCGGAGTCGTCTGCGAGGCAGATCATGTTGGATTGGTTGGCATAGTAGCGTGCTTTGAGGGCGGCGTTGCCTTCGAAGGTGGTTTCGGTTTCGTCGGGTTCGGGGACGCTCAGACCGATGTCCTTTAAGCCGACGAACTGGAGGGAATGGGTGTCGTGGGACTGGGATTGGAGACCGGCGATGATGGCGCTGACTTCCTGGAGCTTGTGGGGGTTGGAACTGGCGAGGAGGATTCTTAGGTGGAGGTTGGGCATGGGATCAAGGTAGGGATTTTGAAAGGGATGACAAGCCGCATTGCCGTAAACTGTGCGCATTCCAGCTTTCCTTGAAGGGGCGCGGCATGGCCGATGACGGTGAGGCAAAACCAAGGTCGATCGGATTGATTCTTAAGCTGCGTATTGCGTGGGCGGCCAAGTCGCTCAGGCCATTGACGAGAAATCAGATCCCTTCAGGTTGGATCGCCATGCGGGGCCATCGCACGCTGCCGTTGGTGCGTATGGCGCTCGCGGTCAAGCCGATCCCGGATATTGAACCGGAGAGCCTGGCGTATTGCATAGATTTTGTCGGCCGAATGCGGGACAAAGAAAGTGCGGAAAACCTTTGGCGGATGATGGATATTTCGCGTGATTGGGCGATTCGCAGCGCCGTACTCAATAGCCTTTGCAAAATTGCACGTGAAGAGGATATCGCAAGGCTTTTTGGCTTACTGGAATTGCTTGCCAAGGAGGCGCTCAAGCCGGAGGCGGAGCCTGGGTTTGACGCTCAATGCCTGGAAGATCTTATTGAGTTAGTCATCAGAAACGACGCGCGGGAGTATGCGCCATTGCTGTCGAATCTGGCGAACGTGGCGAGGGAGGGAGAGATCCGCCATGCTGCGCTTAAGGCGGTGGCAGCTTTCGGGTCGGATAAGGACCTGGATTCACTGTTGGAATTGCTCAATGATCCTGAGCAGGAGAAGGCGGTGCTGCGGGGGCTGGCCACCGCTGGAGAAGAGGGGAACGTATCACCCTCTTTCCGCCAGCGCGCGGTTGAGGCGTTGCTGAAGCGATTCAATCCTGAGAGGAATTTTGACAGCAGTGATGCCACAGGCGAGGCTCTTTTGGATGCGCTTTTTGCGCTTGATCAGCGCGTGGCGGCAGAGAGGTTTTTGAATGTCAACTATATCTGCGGGCCTCAAAGGGAATGGGACATAGAAATTATAAAAAGAATCAATGCCAAGGCGGATGGGTTTCCGGTTGAGCGTGCCGCGGAGGCATATGCGGCGCTTGAGAGAAAGGCTTCAGGGCAAGAAGGGTCGGACAAGGTGTCGACCAATTTCGCGCGGGCGCGGATGCTGAGGATGATGGCGTCTGCATCGAGCCCGGCGTTTGAAGAGTTTATTGAGCGGGGCATGAGCGATGACTGTGGGGATGTGAAGATCGCGGCGGCCGAGGCGTGGACGACGCACCACCGGCTGGTTGCGCCAGGGATTTTCGGGAGATTGAAGGGGAGCATCGTAGTGATGTGGGCCGATCCTGACGTGCTTGCCGACCAAGACCGCCATCCTGTGGTGCTGGCGGCCTCGGCTGCCATTCAACTCAAAATCAACATTGAGAATTATGGGTTTCAGCAGTTTCTGGAGAGCGTGGAAAACCGCCGGCTGTGGCCGCTGATGCTGTCTGCCATCCGCGAAGCAGGACCGGCGTCGTGGGTGCCGATCCTGGAGCACGTGGATACGGCTTATAAGCCGGGCCTGACGGGTTGCGCATCATTGACAGAAGAGGAGCAAAAGAAGCTGGACTGGGAATTTCAGGCTGCTGTGCCGCAGGGATGGGTGGAAATCCATCGGTCTCTGGTGGGGGAGAAGCGCATGCTCAGCGAATACCTGGCGGACGTGCGGTCGAGGATGCGTGCAGGGAATCTGGCGTGCGACTCCGAATGAAACTGCGGGGAACATTTCAAGGGCGTTGTGGAGAGAGGAGAAGTTTTGTTATGACAAAAAGGGGGTGCGCGGGTAAAGTGGGGGTGGCGTCAGCTTTTTTTGATTGAATAAGGAACAAAGATGAGAAAGCCGCTCAATGAGCAGTCATGTGGTTTGCGGGGATTTAGCCTAGTGGAATTGATGGTGGTGATTGCGGTGTTGGCGGTGTTGATGGCGATGATGGCGCCGGTGCTGGTGAATGCGCGTGTAGCGGCGCGGACAGCGATCTGCGCGGGGAACATGCGGCAGCATGCGACGATGGTGGTGCAGTACACGGTGGATTGCAAAGATATTTTGCCGATGCCGCTTTCGCCTCACCAGGCTGATCCGCAATACAACTCGGCCGGGCGGCTGTGGACGAAAGACATTGCGGCACGGACGGGAGCGACGGGTGGATGTCCGCTGGGGAGTGGGAAGACGTGGGCGATCGGGTATGGCTGGTTTTTCTGGCAGGGGTATGTGCCGGAAAACAAGGTGCTTCCAATCACCAATGGTAAGGGCGCGAGGCTGGGGATTTTCGATGATCCCGGGGCTTATAACTTCCGCGGGATGGGGATGAGTCAGGCGCAGTCGCAGGAGACATTCGGCGGATCGTATTCGCTCATTACGCCCGTGCTGGCGGCGCGGAACAACAACATCAACACAGGCTCAAGCGCGTGGGAGTGCAACTCCGACGGTTGCTATGCGAGCTACATCTACCGAGGGTGGGGGCGGACGGCAGCATCAGGAAATGTGAAGGTGGCGACGATGAAGTCCGGTGGTTGGAAGCCGAGCGATGCGACGGCGGTGTGCATGGAGAAGTACGACTCGGTTTCACTGACCTATCAGGATGCGCATG
>CAZGOM010000304.1:0-4942 GCA_964527265.1 uncultured Phycisphaeraceae bacterium
GGCGAAACTGTCAGCCATAGCGGCCACTGCATGCTCGCTCAGGTTGCCAGTAGAGTTCCCGGCGCAGAGCCAGGCGTAATACTCACCGGCCCACTTGGCACCCTCGTTCTGCACGTCCTGCGGTATGTCGGCGGGCCGGGTCATGATCGATCCTTGATAAGAGCGTTGCAGCAAAACGAAACGGCCTGTCCGACGAAGGCTGGTGCATTAGCGTTGTGCCCCATGAACTGACGGCAATCGTCGCATTCTGATTTTCTGAGTGGGCACATGCTGGGACGCACCGCACCGCGTGGACCAAGTGTCCCTGACGCGTTCGGCGTCCACTTTGACCAGTCGCGTGTGTCTGCCTCTATCTGTGTGGTGGATGGGGAGGTCATTGCTTAACCTCTGCAGCCGCCTTAAGCGTTTCCAGATCGCGATATGCAGCACCAATCGGATCATCGCCACCGATGCCTGTCCGAGCCACCAGCAGGCCGGCCAGCAGAACACACTCAGGGTCAGGGGGCTGCCCAGCTTCGCCTTCGGCATATTTGTTGAGGATTGCGGCGATCATGCCGACGCACGCTGCCCCGGCGCTGATACCGATGGGCAACTGCTGGCGCGGCTCGGCAAGCGACAGGGTGCGCAGCATATAGCCGCTGATGTCATCGCCCAGTTTTTTCATCAGGTCGCGCGTGATTGCGTGATCGACCACATCGGCCTTGGATGGAATATTGCTCATGTCGTTTGCCTCACTGGCTTCTGAAACTGGCGGGATGGGATAGGGGTCATTGGAGTAGCGTCCACTTCTCGGATTTGCGGGTTGCTGTCCGCTGCGGTGGGCGGCGCTGGAATCCCTGGCCGCGCATCTTGGGCCGGTCATCGCGCTTGAGGCTTGCCGTAACCAGCCGGTCGCGCTTGGCCTTGCTGGCGGCGTCCGTGGCGTCCTTTTCGGGCTTGCAGTTGGTATGGGCGGGCGCGGTGTTCGTATCGTCGTCAGCGCCGCCCTGTGCGAGGGGGGTGGGGTGTTCGATGAAATAGGGTTCCCCGGCCCGGATTTGCCGTCCGCACGTAATGCACCTGCCGTTGTGGGCGAGGAATATCTTGGCTGCCCGCGCCTTGGTCATGGCCCGGCGCTTGGTGTGGGGGATCAGCTGCAGGTCAACCATTGTCGACCTCCACCATGCCTTGCGCTGTCAAATGGTAGCGCGGGGCCGCGTCGGTCGCTTCCTTCCGCAGCCGCTTCTTGCGTGCCAGGCTGTCGAGCGTGCCCATAATGCCGGGCTCCGCAGCGGCGTCATCGTCCGGGCAGTAGGACTGACCTTTCTGCCGGGCGACGAAGTTGAGGGCGTTCTGTTCTGTGGTGGTGAGCTTTTTCATACTGCTGCTCCGAACAGGTCAAGCTGGTCTGGAATAAGGGCATCGATCCATGCAATGATGGCGCGTGCATCGGTGCATTCGCTCACCCGCGAACCGACCTTGCGGCGCAAATAGGCAGACGCAGAGGCAATGGCAGCTTCCCGGCTTTCTGAGCGATAGCCATCACGGTCACAAAGCGGCGACGATGCGCCCCAGAAATCGGAGCCCCAAAGCTGAAACCCTGTTGCCCAAAGCCAATGAGTGCCAAGGTCAACCAGATCGATTTCAGCTATAGGGACGCCGTTCCATCCCTTTTTCGGGCGGGGCAGTTCCAGCGTTTCGTCCGCCGTGTAAACGCCATTCTCATTGCAACTGGCCATACCTACGACCTCACTGCGCTATAGCGCTTAGACTGGATGGAATTTGAGAGGGGCGATTCAGACCAGCCTTGCGCCGTTCTGGTCAGCAGCATGGGAATGCGCGTCCAGTTGCCCTGAGCGTCGATGGTAACCTTGGTGGTGGCGATGGGGCGGCCTATCTGGTGAGTGGTGGTCATGCTGCGTCCCTCGCGTCTGCCATCGCCAGCAACTCGCCGGGATCGGTTAGCGCCACGCCAAGCGCGCAAAAGTGCTTGTGAATGGCGTCCAGGTATTCGGTGTGCTCGCGGGTTTTCATCAGCCGCGTGACGGGCAGGTCCAGCGGGACCATCATCAGCTTGACCTTGTCCTGGTAATCCATCGGGCGGATCACTTCGTCATAGGTCTGCTGAAAGCCTTCGTTGGCCGCGCGCATGATCGGGACGCCAAAGTGCAGCTTGCAGATCCCCCGCCATTCCTCGGCAGAGTGTTCCGGCATTTGCTCGGCAATCTCATTGATCCACTGGCGCTGGAGCTTGTTCTGTTTGGTCGTGCGGCTGCGCCCGGCCTCGATTGAAACCGTGAACGGCAGCTTGTGCGTTTCGATGCGGCGCAGGAGCGACTGGCGATCCTGTTCGGTTTCAACTGAGCGCGTTGCCATCAGCCTGCCAATCCCGCTGGCATGAACTGGCGCAACTTGCGGTCATACGCATCTTCAAGCTGGTGAACCTGGTGCTCACTCAACTCATAGGCGTATTCCGTGCTGTTGGTCCAAGAATCTGCCCAGCCCGCAAGGGACTGTTCGGACTTCACCAGCTCAAGTTCGGCCAATGCCTGCTCTACGTATTTTGCGGGGTCGGTCATCTGCTATTTTCTCCCGCCCGACGCGTCTCAACCACGCGTCGGGCTTCTGGTGAAGTGGGTTATGCGGCTTGCTCGTCTTTGGCCGGTTCCGGGTCGGGTTCGGCTCGGCGGGCATCAATGGCCTTCTTAATGTCGAGGGCATCGCCGGGATGCTTTGCCCAGAACTGGCGCAAAGGGTCACGGTTGGCGTCTGCCCACTTGAGAGCTTCGGCCTTGTCGACTGCCTTGATGTGTTCAAGCGCGCGATCGGCAAAGCTTCCGACCGGCACGTTCTCGAGCGCGTAACCGTCGCCCCAGGTCACCGTGATATTGCCGGCGCCTCCAATCGCCTTGAACCGCTGTTCCTCGCGGGCCATTTCGACAATGTCGCTGGCGTCCTTGTCGACGGTCTTTGCGCGGTCCATTTCGGCTTCGTCATAGAGGCCGGTATATTGCTCGGGCCATCCGGCGCGCAGGGCTTGCATCTCGGCGCATTTGGCGATCATCAGCTTGGGCATCCGTGCCCAATTGCCGCTATCGTCCAGCATTTGGCGAACTTCACCGACCGGGACTTTCTTCATTTTAGGCTTGCCGCTGTCTGGCCAAGTTTCGCCCGTATCAACCCACTCGTATTCATCAGCGCCGGATTTTATGGGCGCGAACTCGTCCCAATCGGCCTGCCCGGCCACTTCGTACCAAGTGCCAGACTTCGGATCCTGCTTCCAAAGATAGACAGTGGCGGTCACAATCCCCTTGGGGTTGATCGGGCTCTTGAGTTCGGCGTCATACTCGAACTCTGTCGGCTTGCTGGCTGGGCGATAGTCACCGCAGCGCTGGGCAATGACGCGCTGACCGTCGCGGCTGATGATGATTGTCATCTTGCGCTTGGCGGCATCGGACTTCGAAAAGATCATCGGAATGATCTGCCCAAGGAAGGGATCAAGCCCCTTGCTGCGGGCCACTTCAATGAACAGATTGAACTCGTCGTTATTGCAGTCCTTGGCGACGGTTTCCTTGATGAGCGCGATCTGTCGGGCAGAGTGTTCGTAAGCTGTAATGTCGGTCATTTGCGCCTCACTGAGAGAGATACGGATCCGTTGTCGAGGGATGCTCCAGGCACCGCCTCTTTGGCCTTGAGCGCTGCCCTGAGCGCGTTCTTATCGAGCCGGGGGGCAGGGCGTTCCTGCTCAACCCAGAACCGGGATGGAATGTCGGCTTCGCTGGAGACCATCAAACCCGGCGCGCGCTTCGCCAGCGTCAGGGTTGCGGTAGGCAGCTTGAATGTGGTTTGTTCGGTTGCAATCATCGCCTGCTCTATCGAGGCAGTCAGCCGTTCCTTGCGCCGGCCGATCCGATGGCGGCGCGCCTCAAAGGCTTCCTCTTTGGCCTTGAGCCCGGTTGCCAGCACGTCGCATTCGTCAATCTCGGCAAGCGCCTGCTCTATGGCTTCGACCAGCGTGGTCTCGCCTTCGATGGTGTCAGCCACCAGCTCGGCATCATCATCGTCGCCGGTCTCCTTGAGGTTAGCGAGAAGATGCCTGGCAGCCTCGGTCTGGCGACGAAGGGCATAGTCGATGTCATCGGACATGGTCAGGCTCCTAGCCGCGCAGCCAATCGGCAGCGGTGAAAAGAATGGGGAAGGTGACGGCCATCACCGCAAGAAGGGTGAGGGCTTCGATGATCTGGGCGCGGAAGGTCATCACGCCACCAGACCTTTGAGAACTTCGACAATCTCGCGGTTCTGCTCTAGCTCAAGCTCGATAGCGATATAGTCCCACTGCTGCTGATATGGCTTCATGTGCTTGACCATGGCGCGCAAGACTTCGACCTGATCGCCGTTGTCCATAGCCGCGAATACGGCTCCGAAGCTGTCGGCGTCGGCCTCGATGAAGATCGGGCGGTTGCTATCGATGCGGACGGAAACGGTTGCCATCGCCATCACTCCGCTGCCACCTTGAAGCCATCACCGCGCATATCAGCGCACTTGGCATTGGCCTCGGAAATCATCGCGCCAGTCGCGGCCATGTCGGCGGCAAACTTGGCGTCCCATTCGTCCTTGCCAATCACAGACTTGTCCCGCAGCCGGGGCGCATTGACCCCGCCATACTCAACAGTTTCGCCGGGCTCGACGATGAACGTGACCTCAAGATCACCAACCCAGCTACGAGCGCCGTTGCTTTCGAGAAAGCGCGCCGTCACCACATAGTCGTGGCCGTCAAACTCGCATTCCTGAACCTCGGCAAAATCGCCGTAGGGACCGAAGTCGGCATCGTCCTTGCGGAAAATCAGGGTTGCTGGTGTGAGGCGTTCAATGTTGATGCTGGTCATGTCACTGCACTCCATTGGGTTGAGGGGAGCGCACCGCGTGGATGCGCTCAAAGGGCTAGGCGGACAGGTTTGCTTGC
>CAZGOM010000305.1:0-4937 GCA_964527265.1 uncultured Phycisphaeraceae bacterium
CGCAATCGTTCTGGCGCAGTGTGGAGCAACTGGAAAACTCCCCCGAGTTCCGCGAAAACGCGGCTCAGGAGTTCCCCGGCCAGCCCAAAGCCAATGAGACGGAATCCTTCCTCACCGTCTCCCGCCGCCGCTTCCTCCAGTTCATGGGCGGCACCATGGCCCTCGCCGGCGTTTCCCTCACCGGCTGTCGCCGCTGGCCTGAGGAGCGCCTCGCTCCCTACGCCAACAACCAGACCGGCCGCGTCCCCGGCGAAGCTGAACACTACGCCTCCAGCTTTGATTTCGCCGGCTATGCACAGCCTCTCTTGATCACCGCCTACGAAGGCCGTCCCATCAAGGTCGAAGGCAACCCCGGCCACCCGCTCTCCCCCAAAGGCTCCTCCGGCAAGTTCGCCCAGGCATCCCTTCTGGACATGTACGACCCGGAACGCCTCCAGTTCTTCATGCAGCGTGAAACCTCCGGCGGCACCGGCTCCAAGAAGACCAAAGAAGACTTCACCAAAGCCCTCGGCAAGCTCATCGCCCAGCATAAGTCCATCAAGGGCAAGGGTTTGCTCATCATCGCGGAAGCCTTCTCTGGCCCCACCGCTCTCCGCCTGCGTAAGCAGCTCGCCGCGGAACTCCCCGAAGCCGTCTATGCCGAATACGAGCCCATCAGCCTCGATAACCAGACCCAGGGTCTGAAACTCGCGTACGGCTCGTCCCTCCGCGCTCTCCTCTCCATCGAGAACGCACAGGTCATCGCCACCTTCGACGACGACCTCTTCGAATCTCACCCCACCGCGCTCGTCAACTCCCGCGCCTGGGCCGCCAATCGCAAGACTGTCGATGAAGCCGGCAACAAGATGTGCCGCGTCTACTCCATCGAATCCACATACACCACCACCGGCACTGTCGCCGATCACCGTCTCCCCGCCGGGCCCGCCAAGATCGCCGCCGCGCTTCACGCGCTGGCTGGCAAGCTCTATGTCGCCGGTGCCAAACCCGCCCCCCTCGAAGGCGATGATGACCGCTTCATCTCCGCCCTCGCCAAAGACCTCCAGGCCAACAAGGGCGCTTCCCTCGTCACCCTCGGCGATGGCTACGCTCCCGACCTCCACGCGCTCGTCGCCGGCATCAATGATTCCCTTCTGGCTCAGGGTAAGACGATCTCTTACGTCCCCCAACCCGAAGCCCGCGAAAAAAGCCACAACCAGGCCATCATCGACGCCACCGCGCTTCTGGCCTCCGGCGGCGCTCAAACCGTCATCATCCTCGGCGGCAACCCCGCCTACGACGCGCCCGCTGATCTCGGCTTTGCCGCCGCGCTCGCCAAGGCCAACACCGTCGTTCACGTAACTCAGTCCGCCAACGAGACTTCCGCTCTCGCCCACTGGGCTGCACCCAAAGCCCACTACCTCGAAGCATGGGGCGATGGCTACGCCTTCGACCTCTCCGTCACCAGCGTCCAGCCCATCATCCTTCCCCTCTACGACGGTCTGAGCAACATCGAAGTGCTCACCCTCGTCCTCGGGCAGGACAAAGCCGGCTACGACCTCGTCCGTGACACCTTCTTTGCTCAATCCACCCCCGGCAACGAAAAAGCCTGGCGCAAGTTCATCCACGACGGCTTCCTGGCCGGCTCCGCCGCCAAGACCTCCGTCCCCGCCGCCGTCATCAAGTCCTTTGATGTCGCCGCGCCGCAAAAGCCGTCTGACTTTGAACTTACGTTCGTTTCAGACCGCTCCGTCCACGATGGCCGCTTCGCCAACAACGCATGGCTCCAGGAACTCCCCGACCCCCTCACCAAGGTCGTCTGGGACAATGCCCTCCTCATCAGCTTCAAGGACGCCACTGCCGCAGGCCTTGTAACCGGTGATCTGGCAAGGCTTTCCGTCAACGGCAAAGAGCTCACCGTCGCCGCTTACGTCCTCATGGGCCAGCCTCAAGGCGTCCTCACCCTCCAACTGGGTTATGGCCGTACCTCCTGTGGCGCCATCGGCACCGCGGTCGGCTTCAACGCCTACCCGCTGCGCACCTCCAAGACCACCTTTGCCACCTCCGGCGCCAAAATCGCCTCCGTCGGCAAGAAATACCGCCTCGTCGCCACCGTCAACCACCACATCATTGACGACATCGGCGCAAACGCCCGCGATGTCCGCGTCGGCGCTAAGCCCGGTCAGTCCGGCCTCATCGTCAAAGACGCAAACGTCGAAGAATTCGTCAAAGACCCCAAGTTCGTCAACAAAAACATCCACGGCAACATCTCTCTCCAGCTCTTCGACACCCCCAAGGAGTACCACGGCGAACACGCCTGGGGCATGGCCATCGACATGTCCTCCTGCTTGGGCTGCAGCGCCTGTGTCGTCGCCTGCTACGCGGAAAACAACATCCCCGCCGTCGGCAAGGAAGAAGTCGACAACAACCGCGAAATGGCCTGGCTCCGTATCGACCGCTATTTCAAGGGCAAGCCCGAGGAAGCCACCCCGGCCGTCGTCTATCAGCCCATGATGTGCCAGCAGTGCGAAAACGCGCCCTGCGAACAAGTCTGCCCCGTCGGCGCAACCATGCACGACACCGAAGGCTTGAACGTCATGGTCTACAACCGCTGCATCGGCACCCGCTACTGCTCCAACAACTGCCCCTACAAGGTTCGCCGCTTCAACTACTTCGATTACCACAGCCGCTCCCCCCGCAAGGAAGCCACCGTGGTCCTCAATATCCAGGCCGGCAACCAGGGCAACACCTGGCTGGGCATCCCTGACGAACAGCAGAAATACTCGGTCGATAAGATCAAATCCATGGTCTTCAATCCCGAAGTCACCGTCCGCATCCGCGGCGTCATGGAAAAATGCACCTACTGCATCCAGCGCATCCACACCACCAAAACCGCCAAGCGCGTCGCCGGCCAGCCCCTGGTCGACGGCGATATCCAGACCGCCTGCGAACAGTCCTGCCCCACCGACGCAATCGTCTTCGGTGACCTCAAGGACCCCAACAGCCGCGTCTCCAAGCTTCAAAAACTCAATCGTTCTTACGGCGTCCTGGCCGAACTCAACACCCGGCCTCGCACCAAGTATCTTGCCAAAATCCGTAACCCCAACCCAGACCTTGCTTAATAATCGGCTTTAACCAAAGCAGTGAGTGGAGTCTCGTTCAAAATGGCGAATCATTCATCCAAGCCGGTGGTACCCGTACCGGCTGACAACACAGGCGATGACCCCCGTCAGCGCGACCCGTTGGTGACAGGAAGCCACGACTTCCACAGCATCACCGACACGGTCTGCCGCATCCCCGAGGGCAAAACACCCATCGGCTGGTGGGTCGCTTTCATCATCTGCTCGCCTCTGGCGACCATGTGGATCATGCTCATCGGCTACCTGTTCACCACAGGCGTCGGCGTCTGGGGTAACAACCAGCCCAACTCCTGGGCCTTTGACATCGTCAACTTCGTCTTCTGGGTCGGTATCGGTCACGCCGGTACTCTCATCTCCGCGATTTTGTTCCTCTTCCGTCAGAACTGGCGCACCTCCATCAACCGGTTCGCCGAAGCCATGACCATCTTCGCCGTCGTTTGTGCCGCCACCTTCCCCGGCATCCACATCGGTCGCGTTTGGCTCTTCTACTGGCTCTTCCCCATCCCCAACCAGATGGGCATGTGGCCCCAGTTCCGCTCACCGCTTCTCTGGGACGTCTTCGCCGTCTCAACCTACGGCACCGTCTCCCTCCTCTTCTGGTACACCGGCATGGTGCCCGACTTCGCGACCCTTCGCGACCGTGCCAAGCACCGCATCGCTCAAATCGGCTACGGCATCGCCGCCCTCGGCTGGAACGGCTCCAGCCGCCACTGGCATCGCTTTGAACGCGCTTACCTCATCCTGGCCGCTCTGGCGACACCTCTGGTGCTCTCCGTGCACTCCATCGTGTCGTTCGACTTCGCCACTTCTCAGCTTCCCGGCTGGCACACCACCATCTTCCCCCCGTACTTCGTCGCCGGCGCCATCTTCGGCGGCTTCGCAATGGTGGTCACCCTCGCCGTCCCCGCCCGCGAATGGTACGGCCTCAAGGACATCATCACGATGCGCCACCTTGAGAACATGAACAAGATCATCCTCGCCACGGGCATGATCGTCACTTACGCCTACTCCACCGAGTTCGTCATCGCCTGGTACTCCAGCGTTCACTATGAACAGCTTGCCTTCCTCAATCGCGCCATGGGGCCGTTTGCCTGGGCATTCTGGACCATGGTCATCTGCAACTGCGTGTTCCCACACCTGTTCTGGATCAAGTATTGCCGCAACAGCATTCCGATCATGCTGATTGTCGCCACCGCCGCCAATATCGGCATGTGGTTTGAACGCTTCGTCATCGTCGTCATCTCCCTTTCCCGCGACTTCATCCCCTCCAGCTGGGGTGGCTACTTCCCCACCTGGGTCGATGTTGGCATGCTCGTGGGCAGCTTCGGGCTTTTCATGACCCTCTTCCTCTTGTTTTGCCGCTTCCTCCCCATGATCGCCATGGCCGAAGTCAAGACCGTCATGCCCCAGGCCCACGCACACCATCATCACGACGACGACCACGCCTCCGACCATGGCCCCACACCAGCCGTCGCCGGCGCCAAGCACTAACGAAAGGTCTTTGGTTACAAGCGGTTACGATCGCTAAGAACGAAAGAAGCAGCGTATGATCAGCCCGAATCACAATCACTCTCCAGCATCTGAGACCGCCGAGACGTTCGCCGTCGTCGCGCAGTTTGAAGACGTTGGCAGCGTCATGCAAGCGGCCGAAAAGATCCGCGACGCAGGTTTCAGCCGTTGGGACGTCCATGCGCCGTTCCCCATCCATGGGATTGATAAGGCCATGGGCATCAAGCCCACCCGCCTCCCCTGGCTGGTCCTCATCTGTGGGTGCACCGGTTTCATGACCGGCCTCACCCTCACCTTCTGGACCAACGCCGC
>CAZGOM010000306.1:0-4877 GCA_964527265.1 uncultured Phycisphaeraceae bacterium
GGAAACAGCAGCGCGGTCGCGTGAAGGGCGTTGCAAGCCGTGGCAACTATGTTGCTTACGGTGAGTTCGGTCTTCAGTGCCTGGAATCCGGGTGGCTGCCAGCCCGGGTGATCGAAGCGGGTCGCGTCGCTGCGACGCACTTCCTTCGCCGCGAAGGCAAGATTTACGTCCGGGTGTTCCCGGACAAGCCCATCAGCAAGAAGCCACTGGAAACCCGAATGGGTACCGGTAAGGCGGAACCTGAATTCTGGGCGGCAGTCGTCAAGCCTGGCACGATCCTGTTTGAGATCGCAGGCGTTCCTTCGGAAGTGGCCAAGCAGGCACTTCTGCGTGTCGCCCACAAGATGCCTTTCCGTTGCCGGTTCGTCGTCCGGCGCAAGGTCTAACGAAAGAACCGGAAGAAGCCATGAAGGCCAAAGAAATCACCAATTTGTCGATAGAAGAGCTTAAGTCGGAAGCGTCCCGTCTTCGCCGCGAGGTCTATGACCTTGGCGTCAAGGCCGTGACCGAGAAGCTGGACAATCCCCGGCAGCCACGTCAGGTCCGTAAAGACCTGGCGCGCGTCCTGACCGAAAGCAACAAGCGCAAGAGCCAAAACGCTGGAAAGTAATCCATGAGCACCACCGAAGAAAACAAGACAAGCACCCGCGCCCTGACCGGCACCCTCATCGGCTTTGTCTCCAGCGACAAGCGCAGCAAGACCCGTACGGTCGTGGTGGACTACCAGGTCCGGCACCCCAAGTACGGCAAGTACTTGAAGCGCAGCTCCAAGTTCCATGTGCACGACGAGGGTAACACCTCCAAGACCGGTGACCGGGTCGAGATCGCGCACTGCCGTCCCATCAGCAAGACCAAGAGCTGGCGCCTGGTCCGTGTTGTGGAATCCGCTAAGGGCGCCATCGAGCACCGCACCGAAGCCTGAGTGAGCCGCGAGGCTGACCAGACTAACTAGATAGAAGCAGGTAGTCGTCATGATTCAAAATGAAACACGCGTAGATGTCGCAGACAACACCGGGGCGAAGATCGCCATGGTGTTCCACGTGTCGGGCCCGACCACGGGCGCCGGCAAGTTCACCCGGCGCACGGCTGGTGTGGGCGACAAGGTGATTGTGACGATCAAGAAGGCGCTGCCCGGCGGCGACCTCAAGAGCGGCACGATTCACAAGGCGGTCGTGGTGCGCACGGCGTACCCGATCAAGCGCTCTGATGGGAGCTCCGTCCGGTTTGACCGGAGCGCGGTGGTTCTCATCGACGACGAAGGCAATCCCAAGGGCACGCGCATCTTCGGAGCGGTGGCCCGTGAGCTTCGCGAAAAGAACTTCATGAAGATCGTCTCCCTGGCTTCGGAAGTGGTCTAACAGGGTTTGCACCCAGGCCCGTTAAAGGCCGCAAGATAAGCACGAGAAAAGCAATGCCACAGCATGTACGAAAAAATGACATCGTGATCATCACCGCCGGCAAGGAGAAGGGCAAGCAGGGCAAGGTCGCCAAGGTTCTTCCTAAGGAGAACAAGGTGATCGTCGAGGGTTTGAACCTCGTCAAGAAGCACCTGAAGCCCGGCCCCAACCGGCAGCAGGGGAGCATCATCCAGAAGGAAGCTCCCATCCATATGTCCAATGTGTCGCCCGTCGTGGACGGCAAGCCGGTTCGGGTCCGTTTCAAGACCCAGGCCGACGGAAGCAAGATCCGCGTCGCAGCTAACAAGGCTGGGACCCAGATCGGCGAAGCGCTTGTGAAGGCGCGGTAAGTAAGAACGGTTGAACTACCAGGTTGAATGACCAGAGAGTTAGCAGGAAAAGGCCATGAGCGAAACAACTCGCCTCAAAACCAAATACAACACCGAAGTGGCTGGCAAAGTCAAGGCGCAGTTCGGGGTTAAAAACCCGATGGCGCTTCCCCGCCTTCGGAAGATCATCCTTAACGTCGGTTTGGGCAAGTCGCTGGAAGGCAGCAAGCTCAACCTGAAGGCTAAGGAACAGGTCATCGCCGACTTGGCCGCCATCTCAGGCCAGAAGTCGATCATGCTCAAGAGCAAGAAGGCGGTTTCGAACTTCAAGCTCCGTGAGAATTATGAGATCGGCTCGATGGTGACCCTTCGCGGCCAGCGCATGTGGGAATTCCTGGACAGGCTCATCAGCCTGGCGATCCCCCGGATCAAGGATTTCCGCGGGCTGAGCACCAAGAGCTTCGACGGGCATGGCAACTACTCCTTCGGCGTGAACGAGCAGGGTATCTTCCCTGAAATCAACATGGCCGATGCGCAGTTCACCCACGGCATGCACATCACCCTGGTGTTTTCCAACAGCACCGACGAGCGTACGCAGTATGCGCTTCAGGAGCTTGGCTTCCCCTTCGCCAAGCCTGAGGAAAAACAGGGCAAGAAGAGCAACTAAGACGCGTTACGCGTAATTCATAGAACAATGATCGGAGTCTGATAATGGCAACCAAGTCGACACTTGAAAAGATGAAGCGCATTAAGGGCCTGATCGCCAAATACGCCGAGAAGCGCCGGGCCTTGAAGGCCGCAGGCGACTGGGCGGGTCTGGCGAAGCTTCCGCGCAACTCCAGCAAAACCCGTCTGCGCAATTTGTGCGAGCTGACGGGCCGGAGCCGCGCGGTGTACAAGAAGTTCAAGCTTTCACGCTTGAAGCTTCGTGAGCTGGCACTTGCCGGCAAGATCCCCGGGATGCGTAAATCCTCGTGGTAATTGGTTGTCCTGGGCTCTGACCTGACCGAAGAAGATATTGGGAAATTGGAGTTGAATTCATGGCTACGAGCGACCCCATCGCTGACATGCTGACCCGGATCCGTAACGCCGTTCGTAACGGCACCGCCAAGGTCGATATTCGCAACAGCAAAATCTGTGCGGGTATTGCCAAGGTGCTTAAGGACGAAGGCTATATCAGTGATTTCGTTGTGATTGAAGACGGCCGCCAAGGCGTGCTGCGCGTGGACCTCAAGTACGGACCCAAGGGCGAGAAGCTCATCCGTCTGGTCAAGCGCCAGAGCAAGCCCGGTCGCCGGCTCTACACAAAGCACGCTGAGCTGCCCCGTCCGCTGGCGGGCATGGGCATCTCGATCGTCAGCACGCCCAAGGGCATTCTGAGCGATCGCCAGGCGCGCCAAGAGCACGTCGGCGGCGAGCTGCTGTGCACCGTCGAGTAAATCGAGTAAACTGTTTGACCCCTGACCGTGCCCATACCGGGCCCGGCAAGCCAAGGACTTAGCAATGTCACGTATCGGTAAAAAACCCATCCCCGTGCCCGCAGGCGTGAACGTCTCGGTCCAAGGGAACACGGTCTCGGTCGAATCCGGGAAGAACAAGCTGAGCTTCACGCACCGTTCCCAAGTGGGCGTGGCGTTTGACGCGGCTGCCAAGACGATCACGGTCACCCGCAAGGATGACACCAAGCCGTCTCGGGCGCTTCACGGCACCACCCGCGCGATGATCCAGAACCTGATCGTCGGCGTGACGACGGGCTACGCGATCGATCTCGAGCTCAACGGCGTAGGTTGGACGGCGGTTGTCCAGGGCGCCAAGGTTGTGCTGACCGTGGGTTACGCAGACAAGAAGATTGTCGAGATCCCCACCGGTGTGACAGTGACCATCGTCCAGAACAAGATCAAGGTGTCGGGCACCGACAAGCAGAAGGTGGGCCAGACTGCGGCGGAAATCCGCAAGCAGCGCAAACCCGAGCCTTACAATGGCAAGGGCATCAAGTACGCAGATGAAGTCATTGTCCGCAAGCAGGGCAAGGCATTCGCAAGCGGTGGTTGATAGGCTGTTTTCCTCCTCCTTCTGAGTACGCAATAAGCCAGGTAATAGGCCTGGCAAGAAATAAAGGTGACGACCATGTCTGGCAAAAGCAATATTCAACGTCGGGATCGCCGGAAAATAGGCATTCGCAAGCGCGTTTCGGGCAGCCCGAGCCGTCCGCGGCTGACGGTGTTCCGCAGCGCGAGCCACATTTACGCGCAGATCATCGACGATACGCAAGGCAAGACCCTGGTTTCTGCCAACTCGATCGCAGACAAGATCGAAAAGGGCGGGAACAAGGACGGCGCGAAGGCCGTCGGAGCAGCGCTGGCTAAGAAAGCCGTTGCTGCCGGGATCACGCAGGTTGCGTTTGACCGCAACGGCTACAAGTATCACGGTCGGGTGCAGGCCCTGGCCGATGGCGCGCGGGAAAACGGTCTGAAGTTCTAATTCAGACGTTGACCGGCAACGCTGGGCAAACACCGGGTTAAGTACCGGATCAAACAGATTACGCAGATTCAATAGACGAACCAGAGATAATCACTATGGCAGAGCTTCTCGAAGAATCCCAAGGCCTTGAATCGACCACGGTCGGCATCTACCGCACCGCAGCGGTGGTCAAGGGTGGTCGCCGGTTTTCGTTCTCGGCGATGGTTGTTGTCGGCGATCGCCGCGGCAACGTCGGCATCGGGTACGGCAAAGCGGGCGGCGTGCCCGTGGCGATTGAAAAGGCGCAGAAGGATGCGCGCAAGAACATGAACCGTATTTCCCTTCAGGCCGGCACATTGCCGCACGCCGTTGAAGGCAAGTTCGGCGCGTCTTCGGTCCGCCTGATTCCGGCTGCGCCGGGTACGGGTGTCATTGCAGGCGGCACCGTTCGCGCTGTGTTGGAGATGGTGGGCGTGCAGGACTGCCTGACGAAGGCTTATGGTTCGACGAACCAGAAGAACCTGTGCAAGGCTGCCATCGAAGGGCTCAAGTCCCTGCGCATGAAGGAAGAAGTCGGCGCCCTGCGCGGTGCAGAGATTGCTTCCACCAAGATCGACGAGCTTCTCTCGGCCGGTCTGAAGTATGTGCCCAAGCGTGCAACGGACACCCCCAAGGCCAAGGGCCCGGTGAA
>CAZGOM010000307.1:0-4875 GCA_964527265.1 uncultured Phycisphaeraceae bacterium
ACTTCCGGTACTCGTTTGGGCCGCAGACGCATCATCCGGAGTGGGCGATGCTGATTGATTTGCCGCACATTTTGAAAATCGTGGAGAAGATCTGGAGTTCTCCGCACTTTAATTGCTCGGGCGCGGGGGGGGATTATTCACTGCCGGGTGCGCAAATGCAGCCGCTGCATAAGGACATGGGGGATTTCTTTAATGATCCGTCGGGGCTGGTGACGTTTCATGATGTGATTGCGCCGTTCATCGTGGTGAACTTTTTGATGGTGGATTTCAATAAGTCGGTGGGTGGGACGCGGTTTGTGCCTTGCACGCAGCGGCATCGCGGGCCGATTCCGTCGGTGGAGGAGGAGCCGCGCTGGATGCAGAATTCGATCATTCATGCGCCTGCGGGAACGGCGCTGGTGCGTGACGTGCGCTGCTGGCATGGCGGTCCGCCGAACCATTCCGACCAGATCCGGCCGATGACGAGCGTGGGTTATTTTGCGCCGTGGTACAACGGCGGCTTTGGGCGGCATTTGCCGCGGGAGAGGTATGAGGCGCTTTCACAACGCGGGAAGGACATCTGCAAGTTCATTGTGAAAGAGGGCTGAAGAGAGGAAGGTTTTGGGTTGGTCATGCAGCGTAAGAAAACAGGCGGCCGAAGGGCCGCCTGTTTTATTTATGGAGGTGGAGGAGTCAGATGTCGCATTTACAAGGCGAGGGATGCGAAGGTGTCGTTCCAGTAGGTGGGGGAGGGTTCTTTTTCGAAGAGTTGTTCGAGGACGGTGTTGGAGGCTTGTTTGAGGAGATCGTAATTGGTCAGGAGGGATTGGATGGATTTCTCTTTCAGCTGGAACTTGGGCCAGATGATCTGTGTATTGGCTATTTCGAGGAACCATGCGGCCTTGAGCAGGTCGGCATTGTTATGGGCGATTTGATAGACGAAGTGTTGGGCGATGTCGAGGTGGGTTTGGAACTTGATCAGGTCATGGAGGGCTTCGCTGACTAATTGAGAGTGCTTGACGATGTCGTAGTGCTTGAGGCCCCAACCTTTGGCCTGGCATGCAACGAGATCGAAGTGATGGACGTGGAAGGTTGAAGTCCAGTGAATGAGGCAGTTTTTGAGGGCGAGGCGAGTGGGTTCAAGGATGGCGTCGGCTTGGAGCTTATCGTTGTTTTTGGAAGCGAAGCCGACGATGGAGGTGATGACATCAAGGGCATCTTCATCATGGGCAAGAATGAAATCGAATGCTCTGGGGAGGAAGTAGATGACTTCTTCGTATGTGCCAGCGGGGAGGTGAGGGCCTAAGAGGTTTTGGTAGTCGTACCATTTGAGGAGGGAATCGGGGGTTTCTAGGATTTTGTTGAGGATGATGGGGGTGAAATCGTGAAAGGGATCGGAAAGTTGTTTGGGGCGGTGGTAGGGAACCTGGAAGAGAGGCTTGGGCATGGCGTGATGATAGCGGGTGCAGGTATTGGATTGAAGAGAAATTGAGATGCCGAGATTATTCCGGGAGGCGAGGTTTTTGTTTGATTCGCCAAGTGATGAGGGCGAGGGCGGGGAGTGTGCAGATGAATAGGGCGCCGAAGATGAAGGGATGAATCTGGATGCCTTTGGCGGGTGGTCCGTAGGTGTAGCTGAAGCCGGGATTTGTGCGGACAGGGTAGCCAGGGGTGATGGGGGAGAATGTGACGGGAGTGATGTTTCCGGGCTGCAGGACGGCAGCGAGGATGAGATCGAGGCGTTTGAGATCAGCGGGACTGAGGTTGAACTCCCAGTGTTTTTCGATGATGACGCCTAAGAGTTCAGGGGAGAAGGCAACCATGTAAGGGACGCTTTTGTATTGGGAGAGGAGTTGAAGTTCATAATGGGTAAGGGGAATTCTCGGAGGGGGTTCGCCATATTGGCCGGGGACGCCAAAGCAGCGGATGTTCCTGGTTTGAGGCATGATTTCGATGACGATCTGACCATTGCGTGGTTTATCGTTTGTAAGCCATGTGTTGCGTTCGAGAGTGGGATGGTTGAGGTTGGAGCTTTCCCAGAAAAGGTGATCGAAAGCGGCGAGGGTCTGGGCGTGATATTCCCATTGGCGGATGATGCATATGGAGCGCTTGCCGGAGGAGGTTTGAAAGTCGACGGAATAGGTGAGGGATTGATTGCCATGGATGTAACGGTATTGGAGGATGCTTGCGCCGGTGAGGGCTAAGAGCAGACCAGAAATGAGCCAGAGGAAGACGGGGTGAAGGAAACGCCAGCGGGCGCGGGTGGAGCGGTCGAGGGCGGTGAGGGTACGACCGCATTCAGGGCAGTTTGTTTTATCGGAGGGGAGGCCTTGGAGGGAGTAGTGGCATTTGGCGCATTGGTTCTGGATGGTTTTGTAGGGCCAGAAGGTGCGGATGAGGAGGGCGAACTGGGCGAGAGCGCAGAGTAAGAAGGCGATGGCGAGGAAGAGGTGGAGGGGGGTGAGGAGAGGGTTGGCGGTCATGGGTGTTATTTTTTTAACATGGGATAGGATGGGAGGGAAATGGGGAATTCAGAAGGTGATGAGCGAGGATGGCGTTTGAGCTGGCGCGAGCAAGACATGGCACGCCTTCGGGGCGTACCATGCCACCCGGATGGGCATCCGTTTAATAGGTGCGGCGCATGCGGCCGGTGGGGATGTTGAGTTCTTTGCGGTATTTGGCGACGGTGCGGCGGGCGATGTCGATACCGCTGGCTTTGAGTTTGTCGACCAGTTCGTCGTCGGAGAGGGGGTTTGATTTGTCTTCGGCGTCGATGAGTTCTTTGAGCTTGGCCTGAACGGCGGTCCAGGACATGGATTCGCCGTCCTGGGTTTCGGTGCCGCCGGAGAAGAAGTCGCGGAGGGGGAAGATGCCCAGCGGGGTCTGGAGGTATTTTTCATGCACGGCGCGGGAGATGGTGGCGACGTGGACGCCGACTTCCTCGGCCACCTGAGCCATGGGGAGGGGTTTTAGTGCCTGCGGGCCGCGGTCGAGGAATTCACGCTGGGCGTCGA
Source organism: uncultured Phycisphaeraceae bacterium (assembly GCA_964527265.1). GTDB lineage: Bacteria > Planctomycetota > Phycisphaerae > Phycisphaerales > Phycisphaeraceae > CAZGOM01. Next base: position 2,994 of record CAZGOM010000307.1, read on the forward strand.
CGACGATGGAGGCGACTTTCAGCAGCGTCTGCTGGCGCTGGCGGATGGCGTCCATGAGCCAGGAGGCGGAGCGGAGGTTGTTGGTGACGAACTCGCGGGTTTTTTTGTCGGCGGTTTTGTCGCGCGACATCTGCTGGTAAGTGGGATTGAGCGTGAGGCCGGGGAGGCGGCTGTCGTTTAGGCGGACGGTGTAGCGGTCGTTGTCGGGGTCGTAGGAGACGATGACGTCGGGGATGATGGCGCGGTTTGCTTCTTCAACCAAGCCGCGGCCGGGATGGGGGGAGAAGTGGCGGAGGGCCATGATGGCTTTGTTGATGTCTTCGATGTCGCAGGAGAGTGCTTTGGCGATTTTGGGAAGGCGGTTGGTTTCAATGTCGGGAAGATGCTTGTCAACGATGACGCGGGCGCGGGCGAGGTCTTCGTCGATTTCGTCGTCGGGGGTGTCGTAGTCGAGCCCGAGCTCTTCGCGCAACTCGGCGAGGCGGGCATCAAGCTGGAGGAGGAGGCACTCGCGGAGATTGCGGGCGCAGATGCCTGGGGGCTCCAGGTTTTCCTGCATGGTTTTGATGGTGCGCAGAAGCTGGGGGAGGGTGGTGCCGGCGGGCGCGTCGGCGAGGAGGGCTTCGTCAGACTGGCGGAGGTAGCCAGCGGGATCGACCAGGCCGGCGAGGTAAAGGCCGACGGGGCGGTCTTCGAGGTGGTCAAGCTCAAGCAAAGCCCATTGATGGTCGAGCTGGTCGAGCAGGCTTTCGGGGCGGGAAGCGTGGTTCAGAAGGGCTTCCTGCTTGGCGTCGCGGTCGTCGTCTGAGCGGCGGCGCTTGAAGGGGCGGTCGTCGTCGTATTGGTTGCCGGCGGCGTCGGGCTGGTCCTGGGTGAAGTTGGTGAGGCGTTCGAAGTCGGCAGCCTGGCCGGGGTCTTTCTGGGCGTCGCCGGTGACCATGACGCGCTCGCCTTCGTGGGCGTCGCGGTTGTTTTCGCTTTTGAGCTCGCGGAGGGCGCGGCGGTCGGGGTCTTCCTCGCGGAGCTCAAGGGTGGGGTTGGAGGCGAGTTCCTGGTTGATGCGCTCCTCGAGAGCGACGGTGGGCATCTGGAGGATCTCCATGGCCTGAATCATGCGCGGGGCAAGCTTGAGGCGTTGGTCGATCCGAAGATGTTGGCCGGTGTCGAGGCGCATGGGGGGAAGCTAAAAGTGATAAGGGATAAGGGAAAAGTTAAGAGGGGGGAGGAAGAGGGAGCTATGGATCATTTCCGGTGACGTTTTGGCGGCCTTCGATGGCGTCGGCGAGGACGGCTTTGGAGACGACGTCGAGGTTAACGCCGGTGGGGAGGCCACGGGCGAGGCGGGTGACTTTGACGCCCAGGTGCTTGAGTTTGTCGGTAAGGTAAAGGGCGGTGCCGTCGCCTTCGAGGGTGGGCTGGGTGCCGAGGATGACTTCACGGATGCGGCCGGACTGGGCGCGGGCGAAGAGGGCCTGGGCGTTGATTTCGCCGGGGCCGACGCCGTCCAGGGGGGAGAGGCGGCCCATGAGGACGTGGTAGACGCCTTGGTAGAGAGCGGTGGATTCAAGGGCGACGACGTCGCCGGGCTGTTCAACGACCATGACCATGGCCTGGTCGCGGCGGGTGTCGGAGCAGATGGGGCAGGGGTCGGACTCGGTGAGGTTGAAGCAGACGCGGCAGGTTTTGACGTTGTGCTTGAGGTTGAGTATAGCGTCGGCGAGGGCTTCAGCTTCGGCTGGAGGTTGCTTGAGCAAGTGGTATGCCAAACGCTCAGCGGATCGTCGGCCGATGCCTGGGAGGCGGGTGAGCCGGGTGATGAGCTGATTCATTGCGGAGGTGTGTGTGCCGAACGCCATGCGCTTATTTTAGCGAGGGTTAGGGC
>CAZGOM010000308.1:0-4860 GCA_964527265.1 uncultured Phycisphaeraceae bacterium
AGGATGATTCGTTCGCTTATGCGCGTGCAAAGTCCGCGCTGATCGCTGCGGATGTCGAAGCGCGACGCTCGCTGGAGAATGACGGCGACTGGCAGACCTACGAGAAGCGCTACAACGAGACCATGACGAAGGCCCGCGAGAAGGCGGTCGGAATGATCCGTGGCAACCGCGATCGGGCGCTGTTCGACATAGACGCGAAGCTCGACGTGGATCGCGGTGTCAATGAGGTTCGCGGCTTCGCGAAGCGGAAGGAAACCGACTGGGGCCGCGCGTCTCTTGACGGAATGCTGGAGACAAACCGGACCGCCGCTCTAAACGCAAAGGATGAACCGACCAGAGCCGCGCTGATCCTTGCTACACGAGAGGCGATCGAAGGAGCTAAGGAGAAGGGATATCTGAGCGAACAGGAGGCTATGAACCAGCAGCAGGGATGGACGGCCAACTACGCTGAAGGCTTCGTCGGCATGCAGTCTGCCGAGGAGCGCATCAAACTGCTGTCTAAGCCTAATGGCACGGTGGCCGACTACATCGCACCAGATAAGCGAGTGGCGTTGCTCGAGGCCGCGAAACGTGAAAGCCGCGACCTAAATGTTCGTCGCGAGTCTCAGTCACAAGAAGATGCCATCGTTGCGAAGTTCGGCACGGGACCGGCGGCGCTGAAGGCTGCACGCGACATCGAAGATCCGGAGGTGCGCGATTCGACCGTGAGTCGCATCAAGGTCCGACAAGCAGAGGCCAAGCAAGCCGAGTTCGACAGTCGCGAGGCGTTGTCCGAAGAGGCGATGGCCTTCATCAACGATGGCGGCAAGTTCGCAAACCTGCCTTTGCACATCAAGAACGGGCTCAAGCCTTCGGCGCTGAATTCACTGCGGTCCTATGCCGAGCAGACGGCTGGTGGCGGCAAGGTCAGGACAGATCAGGGGGCATATTACGAACTGAACCGCCTCGCCGCTGACAATGCGCAGGCGTTCGGCGAGTTGAATCTTTTGGACTATCGAGACCGTCTGGATGAGGGGGCCTTCGAGAAATTCTCGGATCTCCAGCGTCGCATGCGCACTGGAAACGATAGCGATCCAGAGGTGGCCGGGTTCAGGACGATCAACCAGACCGTGGACGAGTACCTGACGAAGACGTTCGGCGCGACCAAGGCGAAGGGCGACAAGCAGGAGAAGATCATTCAGTTCCGAGGGCGGTTCGAGGATCGGCTGCGATCATTCGAGGCGCAGAAGAAGGGCAAGGCGACAACCCAGGAAGCGCGCGAGATCCTGGCCGATATGACGGCTGACGTGGGGATCAACCGCGAGTACTGGTTCGACACCCGCAAGCCGGCCTACGAGCTGACCGACGAGGATATACCTAATGTGCCGGACGCCGATCGCAACGAGATCATCTCGGAGCTTCGCAAGCGCGGTAAGCAAGTGACCGATCAGGCGATCATTGACCTCTACAGGCGGGTCAATGGGGACGGAAGCGGCGGGAGCGGCGACCTGCTCAATCAGGTGTATGCCGAGTACCCACTGCTGTCCAAGCATGGGTTCCAGTTCATGGACTCGCCGGGCAAAGGAGGATCTAGGAAGTTGGAGTTCTATCCGCCGGGCGAATCTCACAGTCCATTCAAGGACAAGACCAAGCCCGGCATTGAACGCTTCGACTCTTCGATGAGCAAGGCTGACGTATTCGGGGAGATGCTCCATTACCTTCCTCAAGCAGATGCACATGTTGGAGTTATCAGGCAGGAATTCCAAGGCTCCATTACGAAAGAGCAAGAGCAGAAATGGCTGCGCGGCGATTACGAAAGTCAGGTACGCAACGGACTGTTTGGTGACAAGGCCCCAACGTTCTCGCAGTGGCTTACAAAACAGGGCGGCGATGCGTTCTTCCGTGGATATCTGACGAAGCAGTATCCGGCAGATGCGTACACAGCAGAGCAGGTTGAAATGTTCGATGATCTCGATTCGTACCTGCGTAGCAGCGATCCATGGCGCAAATGAGCAAGTACGGTGACGCTCTCGACGCGATGGATCAGGATCGCGAGCGGGAAGCCGCGACTGTCGCAAATGCTGCGAGTCAGTTCAATCCAGATCAGTACGCCGGTGCGATCAATAAGAGCCGGGAGACTGGCGTCCCGGCGCATCTGATTGCCAAGAATCCAGATGCATTCAGTCGACCCAGCAAGTACGGCGAAGCGCTGGATGCCATGGATGCGCCGGCCACTCAAGAGTGGATGTCGAACTTCGACAACGCCGCGGTCGCACAGGATGATCAAGAGAATCTGTCGGCGCTTGAGCGCGGACTGAGGAGGCTGCGTCCGTATACGGACATTCAGCGCGCGTCAGCTGCCGGATTCGTGAAGACGCCGGGCACGACGTTGTCTGGTCTTGGTCGTTTGGTCGAAGCTGGTGGGCGATACACCGAGCGCGGGATCCGGACCGTGCCTGGTGGCGACTGGCTGGCCGATGCGATGACATCCGTGGATACGCCTTGGTGGGCCACGCCGAGTGAGATCCTCAAGCGTCCGGGTGAAGTGGTTAAAAGCGCGGGCGACAAGATCGACGCGCCGGCTGAACGGCAGAACCTCGCCACCGACATTTCCAGCGGCGTTGGCCAGCTGGGTGCGCAAGTCATCACTCAGATCCTCACGGGCGGCACTGGCAGTGCGCTGACCTTGATGGGTCAGGGCGCCGACACGATGGGTGATCGTGCGGAGGCTGCCGGAGCGACACCAGAGCAGGCCGATGCCGCGGTAGTGATGGGTGCCGGCATCACGGCGCTGACCGAGCGTTATGGCCTGGATGCGCTTCTGAATCGCGTACCGCCAGCAATCAAGAATCAGGTGCTGCGCCGGTTGACTGATATCGCGGTGGGCGGCGGCATCGAGGCCGCTCAGGAAGCTGTCGAAGGCGTCCTGCACAACCTGACCGCAAGGGCAGTGTTCGATCCGAATGCGCCGATCTTCGAAGGGATCGGCCGCGAGGCGACGGCAGCCGGCGGCGCTGGCGCCATTGCCCGAGCAGTGCTCGGCGCGATCGTCCCCGGCCGGCAGATGACATTTGCGGATCAGGACCGCGCAGCAGCCGAGCAGATCGCATCCATCGCCCAGCAATCGAAGCTGGCGACGCGCTCGCCTCAGAAGCTCGAGGAACTGGTCTCACAGATCAAGGCGCAGACCGGCTCCGAGTTCGCCTATCTGGATCCAGCCGCATTTCGCACGCTCTACCAGTCTGATCAGGAAGCGGCACAGGCTGCTGCTGAGTTGACCGGCTCGCCGACCACCTATTTCGAGGCCGCTGTCTCCAACACGAAGATGGCCGTACCGATGGAGAAGTACGTTGCGCGGATCGCGGCCAACAAGAACGCGCAGAGCCTCATCGATCACGTGACGTTCACGCCGGATGGATTGACGGCCGAGGAAGCGAAGACCGACCGCGAGATTCTCGAAGGCCGTGCGAAAGAGATCGCCGATCGCGAGGTGACCGAGGCCCGGCCGGATTCGTCGCAGGCTGTATATGACGACGTTCTGGGCCAGCTGCTCGGGACCGGCATGGAACGGTCGACGGCTGAGAAGAACGCCGCGCTGACTCAGGCAGTGTTCCGTACGCTCGGTCAGCGCACCGGCATCGACGCGCAGCAGCTGTATCAGCGGTATGGGCTGAAGGTGCAGCGCGAGGGGGTGACGGGCGGCACAACCTTTGACCAGGAAGCCTACGGGCAGATTCCGGCAGGCGAAGGACTTTCGGCCGATGACAGAGGCATTGAGTCCGCGCTTGCCGAGAGAATCAACGCTGACCTTCCTGCGGCCATCGCTGAATACGACGCCTTGCCCGAATCGAATGGCGGAAAGATCATCAATACGGACGTGGCGCGCGAATTGTCACCGGAATATCAGGCTGATCGCACACGGTCCGCCGCGGTTCATGAGCCGGCGTCGTATGTCGCCAAGCAGGTGTACGCCAAGCGCCTCAGCGAGACACCGAAGAAAGGCGAACTTCCGATGGTGGTGTTCAGCGCCGGCGGCACTGGCGCAGGAAAAACAACGGGGCTTGCGAAAGACTCGGTCGCCGGCTCGGCGCAAATCATCTACGACAACAACCTGAGCACGCTGAAAGGTGCTGTAGAAAAGATCGATCAGGCCCTGGCTGCAGGGAAGGACGTTCGAATCGTCTATACCTGGCGCGACCCGGTTGAGGCGTTGACGAAAGGGGCGCTACCTCGCGCGATGCGAATGGGCCGCACCGTCCCGGTGACGGAACACGGCAAAACGCACGTTGGCGCGGCTAAGACGATCAAACAGCTTTATGGCAAGTACGATGGTGATCCAAGGGTTACGTTCCAAGTTGTTGATAACTCTCGGGGTAAGGACAATGCGGAACTTGCGGACCTGTCAGTCATTCCCGAGTTGCAGTATGATGCGGTCTTAGGAGACCTCAATGCAGCCCTTGAAGAAGAGTACCGAGCAGGCCGAATCTCCGAAGCCGTCTACCAAGGAACGGTACAGCAACGCCTTCGCGACGAAGGCCGAAGCGGACGAGTTCAACAGGAAGCTCGGCCAGTCGATCGTTCGAACCCTGAACAAGAGCGTCAGGGAACAGAACTAGATCAGCGTTTCGATGAAACGCGCCGCGGTGCCATCCAGTTTGGCACCGATCGGCAATTTACAATCTCCCTCCTCGAAAAAGCCGACCTCTCAACCTTCCTGCATGAGAGCGGCCATCTCTACCTTGAGATCATGGCCGACCTCGCCGATGACGCGAACGCGCCTCAGCAGGTCAAAGACGACTTCGCCAAGATCCTGAAATGGATGGGCGTGAAGGATCGCGCCAGCATCCAGACCGACCAACACGAGCAGTGGGCGCGCGGGTT
>CAZGOM010000309.1:0-4844 GCA_964527265.1 uncultured Phycisphaeraceae bacterium
TGGAAAGATCCAGCCTCCGCCGCATGAACATCGCCAGAAACTTGGACTACACCCATGGGCTCGGGCATTGCGTTTGAGGTGTAGAGCCGCGGTGGATTGATCGGGTATAATGATGGACTGTATGTTTAAAGGTCCTTTGGTGGGCTGGATTTAAGGAAGAGATCATGATCGAACGTCGTAAGACCCGTCAGATAACGCTGGGTGACAAGCAGCACGGTTTTGTGAAGATTGGTGGGGATGCGCCGATTGCCGTGCAGTCGATGACATCGGGGTATACGTACGAGATCGATAAGTGCGTGGCGGAGATCCACAAGCTGGCGGCGGCGGGCGCGGACGTTGTGCGCGTGGCGGTGCCGGAGCGCAAGGACACGGCGGCGCTGAAGGAAGTGCTGAATCAGGTGCGCGTGCCGATCGTGGCGGATGTGCATTTCCACTTCCAGCGCGCGCTTGAGGCCATTGAGGCGGGTGTGCACAAGATTCGCCTGAATCCGGGCAACATCAACGATAAAGAGCAGGTTTTAAAGGTGATCGATGCGTGTAAAGAACGCAAGATCCCGATCCGCATCGGCGTAAACGAAGGCTCCATCGTCGAGCGCAAAGACAAACAGAAGCGCATGAAAGAGCTCGGCGGCGTGTTTTCGAACAACAAGCACGGGCACATGCTGGCGATCATGATCACCAAGCTGGAAGAGTACCTGGAAATCTTCCATGAGCGTGATTTCCATGACATCACGATCAGCGCGAAATCGATTGATCCGCAGATCGTGATCGCGGCTTACACCGAAATTTCCAAGGCGTTTGATTACCCGCTGCACCTGGGCGTGACGCATGCCGGGCCGAAGGAAACGGGGACGATTCGTTCCGTGGTTCCGCTTGGACACCTGCTGGCCTCGGGTATCGGCGACACGATCCGCATCAGCTATGCCAATGACCCGGTTTATGAAGTGCAGGACGGGCTGGAACTGCTTTACATCCTGGGCCTCAAGACGCGCATCGGCGCGGAACTGATCGCCTGCCCGACCTGCGGGCGCATTCAGGTGGACTTGTTCACGCTGGTGCAGGATGTGCGCAAGATGCTTGCCGAGAAGATCAAGCTGCCGATCAAGGTGGCGGTGATGGGTTGCATCGTGAACGGCCCGGGCGAGGCGGAAGGCGCGGACGTGGCGATTTTCGCCGGGGACCGCAAGGGGATTATTTATGTGCAGGGCGTGAAAGTGCGCACTGTGCCTGAGGCGGAGATTTTGAGCGCGCTGCTGGAGGAATGCACACAGTTCCAGGCGAAGGTGCAGCGCGGCGAAGCGAAGCTGGGCGAGAAGGTGGTGGAAGTGATTCCGCCGGACCCAATTGGCGAGCTTGGTTCGGGTATGGATAAGATCGCGGCGGGTAAGGTGGATAAGATTACGCCGCTTACGATATCGAAGTGAGGGTAAGGTTCCGAGGGCACGTTTCATAAAGGTATAACGCATGGCAATAACGACGCCGGCGAGCGTGCATCTGTATGGGCGTAATTTTCTACCAACGCGAGAGCAGGTGGGGCAGGTTTGGGGGGCGGGTTGCAAGTTTTACCCCAATGATTTATCGCTTGACCACATGGAAGGGGCGATGGTTCATCGGGTGGCGATTGATGGTCAGAATCAGCATGATTTCTTTGGAGTAGTGCCGCGTACGCAGGCCGCGCATCCGAAGGCGCGGATTTTGGACATGCTGATTCCGGATGACAAGACAGGGAGAGACATGGTTGCTTTGTTTGTCTGGGGTGAGGAGGTCAAGCCAGTTAAGAAGTGAGTCGTGGTCTTTGAAGTGAAAAATGATGGATGGAAGAAGCAGAAAAGACATGCTCACGCGGACGAGAGCATGGCACACAGAAAAGTCGATCCGTCAATTGACATTTGAAAGACCACTAGCTTATGGCAGCACTGACTTTTTATGCGCTTGGGCAAGATCAGCGTGCGTTGTGGGAGTTTCTCTTTGCAACGACGGATCTGATTGTTTATGAGTCTTATTCGAGGTTTGATAGTGAGTTGCGGCAGTTTGGAAATTTGGGGGAGTTGGAGGCGGCGTTCAAACTGGGGGAATATCGGACGGGGATTTTTCAGCTTTGGTCACCTGCGGTTATGCCGCGCCCTGTGATCAGGCGGATTGAATTGAAGATGCCGGGGCACAGTTTTCGATATTGCGTTGAGGGGGTGGGGATGATTCAGCTTGAGTTGGATGGAAGCCGCGAGGGAGTGATTCATCATTCGTATTTTGCGCATTGGAGTGAAGCGGGGGCGAGGCAGCGATCCATGCATAACGCCGATGATTGTGATTGGGGAGCACTTTTAAAGCTTTCCGGACAGATTCAGCGGCATATCAAGGGAAAACTTGCGGTTGCAAAACTTCGCAGCCGTTGGGTGCTGGGCGAGGCACATGAAGCGGTTGCTGGGGGGATGAAATTGGAGTTTAGCCAGTTGAGGTTTGGTGCGGAATCTGAGGAAATCGTTGCGATTGCAAAGAGGAAGGAAAAGGGGGAGTGATGGGGGACCAGGACGTCTCGGAAAGCGCTTCCGGTGAGGTGGATTGGGTTGTTACGGGTTTGGGGGCGTGGATGTGGGCGTGTGCAAGAGCTTGCAACTATTTGGTAACCCCGGGTGTCGCTCGCCTTGGGATGGCTCGCTCGACCCGGGGCTAAAGTATGTGACCCCTGCCGGGGTCAAGCGGGTGGGGTGGATGGTGGGTGTGGGGAGGAAAAGTGGGTGTCGATGGAGAGATTCGGGCTGGCGCCCGCCCCCGAAGATGCTTGCTTGCGCAGCGCGATAACATGTGATTAGGCGTTTGGTGGGGGAAGGGGTTTTTGGGGGCGTTGAGTGGGGTGGACGGTGGGTGAGGGGGTGATTGTTGGTGTTGATGAGAGATTCGGGCTGGCGCCCGAACGCTTGCTTGCGCAGCGCGCTAACACGTGATTAGGCGTTTGGTGGGGGACTTGGTTGGTTGTTGGTCTGACGAGACACTGGCGCAGACGCCAGTGGCATGGGGGAGTGGCTCGGGCTTTAGGCCAGGGGGAGATTGTCGGGCTTGAGGCAGTGGGCGTCGTGGAGGGCGAGGATGCGGTGGATTTCGGGGAGGTTGGCGGGTTTGCCGAAGGTCTGGAGGAGGGAGCAGACGCCGAATTTTTTGGCGGCGTTGTCGTAGCCGGCGAGCCATTGCTGAAGTTTGAGGTTGGAGTTGTCTTGTGAGAATGCGTGGTTGGATGCGATGGGAGGAATGCCGCAGCGCCAGGGTTTGGGGGTGAGGCGGGCGCGGAAGCATTCCTGTTTGCGGGTGAGGGCCTGGTAGAGGGGGTCGGTGTTGAAGGCTTTGAAGAGTTGGGCGGTGTCGTGGGAGAGGGGGTCGTATAAGCCGTCGGTGAAGAGGAGGCGGAGGCCGGCGGCAGTGCGGTAGAGGCGGAAGGAGCGGCGGGGGTTCTGGGCGGACCAGGCGGAGATGGAATCGATGGTGCGTTGTTTGAGTTCGTCGCGCAGTTTGGCGCGTGCGCCGCTGGTGAAGAAGAATTTGAGGCTTTGGAAGAAGGACATGCCGAGGGTGGTGGGCTCGGGGAAGTCGATATCGACGAAGCAGACGGAGGGGGAGTTTAGGACGAGTGCGCCGTAGCGGTTGCGGGTGACGAGTGCGATGGTTTTGCCGTGGTCGTCCTGGTGGGTTTCGAGGATTTCCTCGCGGAGGGGGTGGACGGTGTATTCGTATTGGAGGGAGTTCCAGTCCCGGTCTTCGCCGCTGCTGAAGAGGGCGGAAATGCGCTGGGCGCGGGCGAGCGCGTCGGCGTGGGCGTCATCCTGGCTGATGTCGGACCAGCCCCAGGCGGTGGCGGCGTCGGCGGCGTTTGGAAGCTTGCCAGGAAAGCGTGCTTTTGCCCAGAATTTAGGGATTTTCATGATGTGGCCCGGGGGAATGAAGGATGATGGGATTTTAACAGACGGGTACTTTGCCGGACGGGGCGTTGCGGGAAACCTGATGTGGTGAAATGTCCCTCATGTTGTATGCTAGGGGTGATATTCATTTCTGGCAGAATCGCTTCTATCTCCTTCGTCACTTGCTCCCTTGTCACTTGTGGCGCCTGATTAACAGGGGGCCTGAGGGAGGGGGGGTGGTATTTTGTTTTCAATTTCGGGTGGGTGAATTGGATCTGGTCGGGTTTCTTGAGTCTGCTTGGCGCGGTGCTTGCGCGAAGCGGCAGGCGATGTGTTTTTGCCCGGCGCGTTGTTCGCGTGGCGGAGGATGTGTTTCCGGCAGCCGGGCAAGACGACGCATGAGATTCATGCGGGAAAGATGGCCATGATCAAACGAAGACCGCTGGCGGGGGATATTCAGAATTATGCGATGGACATTGTGGATACGGTGCGCGAGCCACTGTTGATCCTGGATGCCACACTGCGGGTGCGGTCGGCCAATCGGGCCTTTTACCAGACGTTTCAGGTTACTTCGGAAGAGACCGAAGGACGGCTTATTTATGAGTTGGGCAACGGGCAGTGGGACAGCCCGGACCTGCGGACACTGTTGGAAGACATCGTGCCCAAGAGCTCGGTGTTTGATGACTTTGAGCTGGAGCACACGTTTCCGGCCATCGGCAGGCGTGTGATGCTGCTGAATGCGCGGAAGCTGAAAAAGGGTTTGCATGGGGAACTGCTGGTGCTGGCGATGGAGGATGTGACGGCGCGCAAGCGGGCGGAAGAGGCGCTGGTGGAGGCGGGGGCGCTTCAGACGGCGATTTTCAACAGTGCGAACTTTTCGAGCATCGCCACGGATGAGAAGGGCGTGATTCAGATTTTCAATGTGGGGGCGGAGCGGATGCTGGGGTACACGGCGGC
>CAZGOM010000310.1:0-4750 GCA_964527265.1 uncultured Phycisphaeraceae bacterium
CGTCGTCACCGCGCCCGCCAGCAGCCACGTGATGCTGTAGATCACCAGCGCGATCCCAAAAACCAGCGGCAACTTTACATACCACGGCGACCGGCTCCGATGCCCCTCTTCCTTTACTCCCTGGTAGCACATGAATCCTATGAACCACATCACCAGCACCACCGCCATCGCCGCCACAAACGGGACCGAAATCATCCAGTCCTTAATCAGCCACGCAATGAAAATGTATCCCGCAATCGACGTCCCGATCCCCACTCCCAAGGGCAATCGCCACCGCATCACCATCAGATACACGATCCAGTGGTACAGCGTCACCAGCACCACACCTGACATCGCCGTCGCATCCACCGGCCTGCCCGCCACCAGATAGGCGCACGTAAACGGGATCGGCATCGAAAACACCAGCATCTTCAACTTCGGATCGTGAATGTATGCAATCGTCGTGACAAAGCACGCCAATATCGCCGCCCCCAGCACCTTCACGCCCAACGTCGCCATCAAGCTGTCAGCAAGAATAATCATCAAGCCCAGTATTATCGCACAAACAGCGTTACTCGGCTGGCTGACTGATTGGTTCGCACACTTCAGCCCGTATCGTGCCCCCCAGAAATGTCAGGCGCGGAACTTCCAGTCGAAGGACATGGGGTAAGAGTGGAAGCGTCCGTCGGGAAAAAATTCAACGACGCCGTAGGTGGTGCCGAATCCTTGGGTGGGACCGAGCCATTTGTTGGCGGAGACTGCGCCGTGGGTGATGTAGGTGGTGCCTTTGTATTCGAGACGTTCAACCATGTGTGTGTGACCGGCTAGGCAGAGTTTCACTTTGCCGGAAGCCGCAATGGCATCCGAGAGGCGGCGAGCATCGGTGCATTGGAGGAAGTAAGGGGTGTAAAGGCCTTCTTCGCTTTCGGGGCGGTTTAAGTAGAGGCCGGCGGCCACGGAGAGAATAGGGACGTGGGTGACGACACAGACGGGAACGCCTGCGGGGGCCTGTGCAAGTTGTTCCTTAAACCAGAGAAACTGCTTGTTGTCGGCGCGGCAGGTGAAAGTTTCCTTGCGGCGCTGAACGGTGTCGAGAATGATGAAGCGCCAGCCGGATTGATCGAAGACGCGGCAAGGATCATGTAGGGCAAGTTCCTTTAGGGCTAGGTTCTTGCCGTAGTCCGGGTCGGAGGGCTTTGCACCAGAGGCGGCGTGGTCCCATCCGTAGATGTCGTGGTTTCCGATGACGTGCTCGGTACGCCAGGGGCAATGCTCCTTCATGACGCCGTGCCAGAGTGCCCAGTTTTGATCGGTGGTGAGGCGGTTGACGGTGACGCCTTCGTAGACACAATCACCGGTGTTTAAAACCCAGTCGATATGACCGGCGTTTGCCTTGGCGTGAATGAGGGCCTGGGCAAACCCCTTGTCACCATCAAGGGCGCTCTGGACGTGCATATCGCTGATATGGAGCACGCGCATGGATTTCAACTCGTTAACAGGGGTTGGAACCGACGACTTGAGACCCGTCTGAGACGTGCAGGCGGGGAGAGTGCCCACCACAGCTAGACCGACGCCCCACCCGACGGCTTTGGTGAAATGCCGGCGGGAGAAGCGAACTTTACCCAGGGGATTGTCCATTGTGTGTGGATCGGTTGCAAATGAATAGGGGTAGGTTGAGGTTGATCGTTTACCACCAGGACATAAAGACACAAAGGCCGGATAAAAAAGAGAAGAAGTTTAAATCAACGCTTGATAAGCATGGCGGTCATAGAAGCCAGTTGGAGGACAATGGCGCACATGACCCAGCGGATGAAATTATCGGTGGGCTGGAAGAGCGCGCCAGCCATGAGAATAATCGCCAGCCCCTGAAGAATCATGGCGATGATGGCAGTGAAGCTGGTGTCGGTGACGACTTCACGGCTGGTGCGGATTTCATGGAGGATCTGACGGAGAGAGGACTCCATGCGCTGGAACTGGATTTCTACAGGTGGGAGCTTCTCAATTTCCGGTGGAAGATCGATAGGATCTGCGTTTGAGGCAGCTTCGGCAGAGTCGTCAGCGGGAACTGCGGCGACGGGTTGGGGGGCGGGCTTGGGTTTGGGGACAACTGCAAGCTTGGGCTGGGAGGCGGGGCGAGCTGGAGGCTGTGACTCATTTGCCTTTGCCTGGGGCGCAACGGCGGTTTGGGCGAAGATGGTTTCTTCCTGCTTGAGTTCGGGCTCGGCTTTGACCTGCGTCTCCAGGGGCGGGGCATCGTCATCATCGTCCTGGTTGTCGGCAAGTTCAGGCATGGCAACGGAGGGGATGAGCATGGGTTCCGAGTCGAGCTCTGGCTCGGGTTCCGGCTCAGGTTCAGGGGAAGATATCTGGGGGGCAGGAGCCGGGGGGATCTCCGCCACTGTAGGCGCCGGAGGTTGCGCCGCGACGAGCTCAGGTTCGGGCTCCGACTCGGGAGTGGGGGCAGGCAGGGGAGGCTGTTCCACAGCTTGTACGGCATGGACGGCTGGGACGACGGGCGCAGGGGTTTCAATGTGAGCGCCGGTGAAGAGCGGCGTGGGTGCTTCGCCCTGGAACTGGGGCTTGGGTTTCTGCCCCCCTACTTCCACTTTGCGGCCAAAGCGGTCACGGATGACACGCTCTTCGGGGAAATCCGGACGACGCTGCTGGGCGATGACTCGAACGGCCTCGACAAGATTCCGCGCGCTGAAATACGGGCCATCAAGCTCGCGAGCCGCCAGGGCGCGGGTCTGGGTGATGAAGATTTCCTCCATCTTGAGGGGGATCATGTCAACGGCTTCGGAGGTGAGCAGGAGCATGCGAACGCCTGCGGCATAAGCGGTTTTGATATCGGCCTTGTCGGTGCTGATCAGCCAACTGGCAGAGAGATCGATATCCATGTCCTTGCCGGCCTGCTGGATCATGCCGGGATTGGGTTTGCGCCAGGGGTGGTCTTTGCGGTAGCGCTCAAGGATGGCGTCGGGGTGAAAGGGGCAGTAGTAAAAGCGGTCGATGGAGGTGCCGGAGATGTTGCCGATCTGCTCGTTGATTTTCATATGGACGGCGTCAGCGGCGGACTCTGTGTAGCGTCCGTTGGCGATGCCGTCCTGGTTGGTGACGACGATGATGCGGTAGCCTAAGCCGCGCAGGGAGGCAATGCCGGAGGGAACGCCCTGGAGCAGGCGGACTTGGGAAGGGTCTGCGACATCGGTATCGGCGTAGATGAGGGTGTTGTCACGGTCGAGGAAAATGGCGGCATTCATGCGGGGCTCCGTCCGTGGGTGTATGCCGAGGGATCCTTCCTTCGGCTTGTTTGTGATCCTTCACAAACCTTCAGCGAGGCTGGGCTGCGGGCCCAAGCCTTCCCTTGACCAGATCGACGGCTTCCTGCACGGCGACCGAGAGGGAATCGTTAACGATGAATACATCATAAACACCGCACGCCTTAGCGCGCGCGATTTCTTCTTTTGCTTTGGCAAAACGGCGCTGAATGACATCTTCGCCCTCGCGTGCGCGTGCGCGGAGGCGCTCCAGCAGCTTTTCTTCGGTGGGCGGGAGGACAAAGACGCTGAAGGCATGTGGGAGGAGCTTTTTGACGGCAATGGCGCCCTGGACGTCGATTTCAAGAATCATCAGGCGGCCTTCGGCGATGGCTTTGTCGACGGGGCCGCGGGGCGTGCCATAAAAATTGGTGAAAACTTCCGCCCATTCGAGGAGTTGGCCGGAATCGCGAAGACGGATGAATTTTTCGCGGTCGATGAAGTGATAGTCGATGCCGTCGCGGTCATTTGGGCCCTTGGGGCGGGTGGTGTAGGAGATGGAGAATTCACCCCCCAGCTGGGATTCGACCTGGCGGGTGATGGTGGTTTTACCGACGCCGGAGGGGCCGGAGATGACCAGGAGGACACCGGAGTTTTTAGCGTTGTTCCCGTCCATGAGTGTGGGGCGTCCTTAAGAGGCTGATTCAGGCTGCTTTGGGATTGGTTTTGCCGGGTTTGGAAGCGACAGATGTTACCAGCAGGAGTGCGGCCATTCGGACGGCCAGGCCGTGGGAGACCTGGTCGAGGATGGCGCTGGAAGCGCCATCGGCGACTTCAGAGTCGATTTCAATGCCACGGTTGATGGGGCCGGGGTGCATGACCAGGACGCCTTTTTTGGCCTTTGAGAAGCGGCGGGGATTGAGGCCAAAGAGGGCTGCGTATTCACGGACGCTGGGGAACATGGGGCTGGTGAGGCGTTCAAATTGGACGCGGAGCATGTTGATCACGTCGACATGGGGGAGGACGTCGTCGACCTGGGTGGAGAGCTGGCAGCCTAGTTCGGCGAGGCCTTTGGGAAGGAGGGTGGGCGGGCCGACGAGGACGACTTTCGCACCGAGCTTGATTAAGCCGTGGATGTTGGAGCGGGCGACGCGGCTGTGCTGGATATCGCCGACGATGGCAACAGAGAGGCCGGTGAGGTCGAAGGTGTCCATGCGCTTAAAGCGCTTGGCGATGGTGTAGATGTCCAGAAGGCCCTGGGTCGGGTGTTCGTGCTGGCCGTCGCCGGCATTGATGACCGAGCAATTGACGCTGCGGGCCAGATGATGGCATGCGCCGGAAGATTGATGGCGGCAGACAATGGCGTCGACGCCCATGGCCTCGATATTGCGGGCGGTGTCGCGAAGGGTTTCGCCCTTGGAAGCACTGGAGCCTTTTGCGCTGATATCCAGGACATCGGCGGAGAGGCGGCTGGCGGCGAGGTTAAAGCTGGTGCGGGTGCGGGTGGAGTCTTC
>CAZGOM010000311.1:0-4738 GCA_964527265.1 uncultured Phycisphaeraceae bacterium
GGGGAAGCCGCGGCCGTTCTGGGAGACGTCGGTGGTGGCGAGCCAGCCGTTAAGGATGCGGGCGAGGGAGGTGACATCGGCCTGGGTGTAGCCGGCGTTGACGCCCAGGGTGTGGAGCTCCATGATTTCGCGGGCGTAATTTTCATTTAAGCGAGTGGAGAAGCTGTTGACCTGGTCGAGGTAGCGGAGCATGGCGGGGCTGGTGGCGCTGGTGAGCAGGAGATCGGAGAAGTCCGCGACGCCGGCTTCGTGGAAGGTGACATGCTCGGCCCATTTGCGCTGTGGGTCGCCCTTGTAGATCCAGGTTGAAAAGTGGTTCTGGGTGAAGAGGACGAAGCGTGCGCGGACGGGGTTGTCATCGGTGAAAGCCTGGATGAGGGCGCGGCGAATGGTTTGGCCGCCGTCGTAGGAATCGGGGTTGTGGATGCAGGCGCGGCCGAGGGCTTCGAGGGCGTCGGGGGTGTAGGCGTCTTGGGCGAGTTTCTCGGCGAGGTAGGCGTCGGGGCCGGCGGTGAGGACCTGGGCGAGGTCCTGGGTTTCGGGGCCGAAGGCGAGGCGATTCAAGAAGGCGACGGCGCGGTGGTATTTAGTGGGCTCAGAGGGTGGGGTTTCGGGGACGTTGATGGTGACGGATCTGGAGAGGCCGAGATTGCCGGCGCGGTCGCTGGCGCGGATCTGGAGGGTGTGCTGGCCGGGGGAGAGGCGTGCGACGGGGATGGGGATGAGGGATTGGCCGCGCTGGGAGTCGAAGTAGTTTGCGGCGGTGCCTTGGCGCTCGCCGTCGATGACGAGGTCGGCGAAGAAGGATTCGCGGTTGTCGGCGCATTCGATGACGGCGACATCGGCGGACCAGAGGGTGTCGTTGTTCCGGGGGTGTTTGAGGGTGACGACCGGGCCGAGGGTGTCGGGCTCGATGGCTTTGATGAGGTAGACCGAGCGCATGTAGAAATTGCGGTCGCCCTTGCCTTTTTCGTACATGTCGTTGGTGAAGGCGATGGCGAGTTTTTTGGGGCCGGCGGGGAGGGAGACGGGGGTTTTGCCGACCTGGACGGGGGACATCCAATGGTTGATTTTGATGGACCCCAGAGGGAGTACAGAGTACAGGGTTGCGGGTACAGAGTTGGAGGAGGTGGAGGCAGAGGTGGAGGCGGAAGTTAAGAGGGTGATGGAGGTTTCGACGTTGCCTTTGAAATTGTCGCCTTTGCCTTCGATGAAGATTTCGTAGTCGCCCTGGAGGGAATCGGGGAGGGTGAGGGTGGCGGTTTTGTTGGTGGGGAAAAGGAGGGTGTTGCGGAAGGGTTCGTCGCTGGTGACGCTTTCGCGGGCGGGTTGGTCCCAGACGGCGGGGTTTTCGACATCGAAGCGGAGGAAGTCAGCTTTCTGGGGGTTTTGGAGGATGGCGGGGTCGACGCGCATGGTGTGGATTTGCGTGACGGCGACATCCTTGCCGGAGGTGGCGCGGAGCTGGACGGTGTTATTGCCTGGGGAGAACCAGCCGGTGGTGACGCGGAAGGTCGGGGTGGCGCTGATCTGGGTGAGGACGGTTTTGCCGTTGATGAGGAGTTCAACGGTGGGTGCGGCCTGGGCGGCGAGAGCACCGATTTTTTTATTGAAGCGGTAAATGGAGGCGTTGATCCATTGGTCGCCGGAGATGGAGAGGCCGTCGAGGTTGGTGTCCAGTGCGATGGCGAGGCGGGGGGTGAAGGTGGGGTCTGCGAGCCATTGTGCGGCGGAGAAAGGTTTTTGGGGGGTGGGGCCGGGGTCTGGGGTTTTGACGGCGCCCATATGCATCATGGGGTTGTCGGCATTCGGCGCGGCAGCACCGGACATGGTTGCGCCCTGCATGGAGGGGCCAGGCTGCATGGAAGCGCCGGTCATGGTTGGGCCGGTCATGGCGGGAGCGGGTTGCATGGTGTTGCTGCCTTGCATACTCGCGACACCCTCGGAAGAGCCGGACATCATCATCATGGAGCCGCCTGCAGGGGAGGCGGGTGCGCCGTTGGCGCCCGAGCAGTCGTCGACGAGTGCGAGCTCGTATTTATCGAGGTAGAGGTTGCGGTCGGAGAAGCCTGCGGCGTAGTAGTCGTTTAGAAAGGCGACGCCAAATTTCTGTTTGCCGGCGGGGAGGTAGACGGGGCGGCCTATGGGAATGCGGTGCCAGCGGTAGCTGACGATGCGGGAGGCGGATTCGGTGTCGTTGCCTTGTTTGAATTTGATGCCGACGGCGGGGTAGGCGCCGGCGGTGAGATCGCCGCGGGCAGTGAGGATGAGCTGGTAGAGGCCGGATTGTGGGATGTCGAGCTGGGGAGACCATGTGGGTTCACCGCCGTATGCGCCGACGAATTTGCCGCCGGAGGCGTCGGGGTCGTCACCGATGACGATGGGTTTATTGGCCTGTTTGTTGTTGGGTTCTCCGCCGAAGGGGGTGGTTTGGGATTCGCATTCACCCTGGAGGGTGGTTTTTTCGTTGGGTTTGGCGATCTGGAGGGCGAGTGCGGGAGAGGTGATGGTTTGGCCGGAGTCGAGGGTGACGACGGCATAGAAGAAGGCGGGGCCAGCGGGGAGAGAGTGGGTGTCGATGAGGACGGGGAGCTGGGTGCGGGGGGCGGCTAGAGCGGGGATGGCGGGGGCCTGGGCGATGGGTTGGTCGGGCTG
Organism: uncultured Phycisphaeraceae bacterium; assembly: GCA_964527265.1. Classification (GTDB taxonomy): domain Bacteria; phylum Planctomycetota; class Phycisphaerae; order Phycisphaerales; family Phycisphaeraceae; genus CAZGOM01. The sequence goes on from CAZGOM010000311.1 coordinate 2,656, forward strand.
GTTGGTCGGGCTTTGGGAGAAGAGTTGTATTTTGGTGATTTTTTTGGTGGTGGTGGAATAGTCGAGGGGGACGTTGATGTCGATGCCGAGGGTGAAAGCGCCCCAGACGGCAGCGCCGCGGATGGGTCCGGTGAGGGTGGCGGACCAGCGGTCGACTTCGGGTCGCCATGGGGCGGGGGTGATGGTAACGGTGGTTGAGGCGCCGTTGATGGTGAGGGTGGCGGCGCCGGGCTTAAGGGCGTGGACGCGGATGTAGCCGAGGGCGTTGTCTTTGAGGATTTGCGGTTCGCGGATGATTTTGAGTGTGGCGGGGTCGGAGGAGGAGGCGGGGAGGGTTTGGTCGGCGGGGGATTTTATAGGGAGGGAGAAGGCGATGACGTGGGTTTGGCCGGCGTGGAGGGTGAGCGTGGGGGGAAGGGAGGGGGAGGGGGCTGTTTTGGGGTCTTCAGGGGCGGCGGAAAGGGGCACGAAGGCGAGAGCAGCGCCGAGGGTGAGGAGGGAAGCAAGGAGAAGTTTTTTGCACGTGTCAGTTCGTGGACGCATGGCGAAGTCCAAATAGAGAATGATCCATATCGTGGAATGGTGGATCAGATGGAATGTGAATCCCCAGATATATCGTAGCTTGAGAGAATGATTTGTTCCTGAAAATGTGGGGAATAAGCAATCGCATGTAAGCCAAGAGCGGGAGTTGGAAGGCCTGAATGGGTGGGTGTGTGGGTCTTTGAAGCACCAACGGGATTTCGGGGCAGTTGAGTACAACAGCCCAAGCCACCTATTGCGGTACCCCAGATTGGGGACACTTTTGGGAGTTGCAGAAGTTTGAGGAGTGGGTAAGATACTTCGTTCTCGACCGGTAAAATGGTCGAGGTGAAGCACCCGTAGCTCAATTGGATAGAGCATCTGACTACGGATCAGAAGGTTATTGGTTCGACTCCAATCGGGTGCGCTTCGCATCGACCCGCGTCTGACACGGTCTTTTAGAAGGGCCTGGTCAGGAGCGGGTTGGTTGTTTTAAAGGGGGCGCATGGCGCGCCTTTTATGGAGCCTTATGGCGCGGATACACCCGACGGCGATCATTGACCCATTGGCGAAGCTCCATGAATCGGTGGAGGTGGGGGCGTACAGCATCATTGAGGGGCCGGTGGTAATCGGTGCGGGATGCCGCGTGCATGAGCGTGCTTCGATCCGCGGGCCTTTGACGATGGGTGAGGGGAACGAGATTTTCCCCAATACGTGTCTGGGATTTTCGCCGCAAGACCGGAAATTTGACCCGACGAAGGCGACGCCGGGGGTGTTGATCGGGGACAACAACATCATCCGCGAGGGTGTGACGATTCACGGGGCGACGGGGAAGACGGCGACGACGATCGGGAACAAGAACATGCTGCTGGTGAACAGCCATGTGGGGCATGACACGATCGTGGGGAACAACTGCGCGCTGATCAACGGCGCGCTGCTGGCGGGGCATGTGACGATTTACGACAACGTGACGGTGTCGGGGAACGCGGGCGTGCATCAGTTTTGCCGCGTGGGACGGATGGCGATGATCTCGGGTCTGGCGGGGGTGACGCAGGATGTGCCGCCGTTTTGCACGGTGTATCGGACGCGGCGGGTGAGCTCGCTGAATCTGGTGGGCTTGCGGCGCGCGGGGTATCGGGAGAGCGTGGAGCCGCTCACCTTGGCGTTTAAGACGTTTTTCAAGCAGCGTTTCATCATGACGCGGTCGCTGGACATGATCATGGAAAAGTGCGGTCATGACCCGCTTTGCCGCGAGTTTGTGGACTTTATCCGGGAGACCAAGCGGGGGATCACGGGGTATGGGTATACGGAAGAGGATGAAGACGAGGGTTGAGGATTGGGTTCTGGGTCTTGGGTTCTGGGTTCTGTCAGAAAGAATTGAAGAATTGGAGAGGGGAAGCATTCAGCGGGGTGGGTGTTTCTTTGGTTATTTGATGGTGTGTTGATTGACGGCGGGGGTGGTTGGTTTTAAGGTAGGCCATCGACCTATCTCTGGCCCGGGGTTTTGGCTTATGAGCAGTTTGTGGAGCGTGCAGCAGGTGCTGGCTTTTGCGCCCGACAGTTC
>CAZGOM010000312.1:0-4723 GCA_964527265.1 uncultured Phycisphaeraceae bacterium
AACGCGCTGGACATGGGCGTGCCGGCGGCAACGATCACCGAAGCAGTGTACGCACGCTGCATCAGCGCGCTCAAGGACCAGCGCGTGGCGGCCAGCAAGGTGCTCAAGGGGCCCAAGTTCAAGTACAAGGGCGCCAAGAAGAAGCTGATCGATGCGATCCGCGATGCGCTGTATTGCTCGAAGATCTGCTCTTACGCCCAGGGCTTTGCCCTGATGGCCGATGCGCAGAAGGAATACAAGTGGGAGCTGAACTTCGGCGAGATCGCGATGATCTGGCGCGGCGGCTGCATCATCCGTGCGCGCTTCCTGCAGAAGATCAAGGAAGCCTACGACAACAATCCCAAGCTGATCAACCTGATGCTGGACCCGTACTTCAAGAAGCAGATGGCCAAGAGCCAGGAAAACTGGCGCAAGGTCATCTCGCTGGCGGCGGAAGCCGGCGTGCCTTGCCCGGCATTCATGTCGGCTCTGGCGTACTTCGACAGCTATCGCAGCGAACGACTCCCGGCGAACCTGCTGCAGGGCCAGCGCGACTTCTTTGGCGCGCACACCTACGAGCGGACGGACAAGCCGCGTGGGCAGTTCTTCCACATCGATTGGCCTGAGGCGAAGCGTCCTCAGCTTGAGATCAAGTGAGGAAGATGGGTCTTGGGTCTTGGGGGGAGATTCAGATCGAGGCCTGAGACGTACATGATTTTGGTTTAAGAATTGAAGCAGGGCCGGCGACCGCAAGGTGGCCGGCCTTGTTGTTAGTGGGCGGGTACATGCGAAGGTGAGAGTTGGTTGCAGGGCCATCCATGTAACGAGGGCTCGCGCTTTCGGGTTGACGGGATGTCGCGTTGCCGGGTGGCTTCGAAAAGGTCATTGCCATCCAAGGTAAATGCCATTTTGATACATGGACATGTTTTGCGGACACACACAAAAACTCGGCAATCCGTCACACGATCGGCTGGGAGTGGGATGGGAGCGACCTTCAGGGGCGATTGCCATAGAGGTGGTTACGGGCTGATTATTGCGAGATTTTTTTTGTATGATGCGTCCATATCCATTTCATTGGGGACTCTTCCGTGGCACAATTTCAAAATCCGATTTCTTCTCCGAGGTTTGACGTTCCTTCGAGCAAGCCCCGGCAGGTGAGTGATGCACGCCGGCTGGCCGCACGTTCGTTGCTGGTGCTGGGGTCGCTTTGGCTGATGCTGGGCGGATGCTGCGGCGGTTGCGGGCTTGTCGGCTCGATGATGGGGAAGGGTGAGGGAGTGATTGCCGGGTTGTTTGGTGCGGTGATTTTGATTTGCATGGGATTGGTCATGGGTGGAAGTTTGCTGTTTCTTCGTAAATTGATTCTTGATTTCAACCGCGTGGCGGCGATCATTGCGGCGATTTTGTCGGGCATTGCCGTGGGTTTAGGGAGTTTGAGTGTTCTCGGCGCGGTCATCGGCATCGTGATGGGGCGAGGGTTGCCCGGGCTGATATCACTGGCGATTGCGGCGTTGGGCCTGGCGGCGTTTGCGCAGCTTCTGATGTTTTTGATTCAAGTGATCAAGGAGCCGGAATGAGAGTTTGCCTGAACGAAAGAAGAAAGCGTTGCAGGAGAGCGCCATGAGCGTGATCACGGCTGGATCAAAGAATTGATGGGTTTGCTCAAGCGCAGGGTAGATGCGGAAGTTGGGATTAAAATGTGGGCTGATAGATCGCAACAACTGGGGAGTTTCCGTGGCAGACATTCAGAATTCGGGTTCTTCAACAAACTTATCTTCCCTTGAGAATCCTCGCCTGGTCAGCGATGCACGCAGGCTGGCGGCCAGGAGCATGCTGATCGCGGCGATTCTGATTTTCCTGCTTTCGAGTTGTCCGGGACTCGTGCTTGTGGGTGGGCTCACCCTGCCCAGTGCGAACTCCGAGGGGAAGATTGTGCTGGTGGTTATCTGTGTTGCGGTTTTCGGTTTGATCGCTGGATTTGGGGCTGGGTTCCTGGTTTTGCGCAGCATGATTTTGAAATTCAGCCGCGCGGCGGCGATTGTTGCGACGGTTTTGGCATCCGCGCTTATGTTTCTGGGGGTGCTGAACATCTTCATAGGATGCATTCGCGCAGGCATGGGCGGCAATCCAGCACCCGGGGTGGTGCAAGTGGCGATCGGTGTGTTGATCGCCTTGGTGTTTGGGCGCGTTCTGAGTTACCTGATCGATGTGATCAAAGAGTTTTGATCTGGAGCGGCGTCAGTGTGGGAAAGAGCGGCAAGTTTTTCGAGGCTTTGATTGATGATGGAAACTCAAGATTCCCAATCTTCTTTGAATGCGCCGGTGACGGAGATTGCCAGGCCGATCAGTGAGGCGCGGCGGAAGGCGGCGAAGAGCATGCTGATTTTCGGCATTGTGGGGATGCTGCTGGGAAGCCTGATGGGGATCTGTGCGCTTGTGCTGATGTTGGACCCCACGGTGAGTGACACGATGGCGATGGTGATGGCGGCGGTCGCGGTGATCGGCTTTGTGTTTTATGGTTTGGGCGGGGTGGTGATGCTGTTGCTGCGATTTCTGGTTTTACGATTCAACAAGTCAGCGGCCATAGCGGCGGCGGTGATGACGGGGGGCTATATATGCCTGTCGGTCGTGGTGCTGGCGCTTGAGGTGTACGTCGTGATTGCATCGACTAAAAATCAGGGCATCGGGGGGTTGGCTTTGAATGTGATGTTTCTTCTGGCGTTTGGGAAAATGATGGGATCGCTGGTCGAAGTGATCAACGAGCCTGAGCCGATGAAAGCTGTGGTGGATGTGGGTGGAGCTCAGAAGGATTCGTAATAATCCCAGAGAGCGACGGTGCCGGAGGTTCCGCCATTGGACCATCCTGAGTGGCTGGCGGCGCCGCCGTTGCCGGTGGCATTGGCGAAGGTTTGACCGTTGGTGTTCATGCTGAAGTAGACGAAAGGTTTGTGGACCATGGGTTTGTTGGTGTCGGTGGCGGTGGAGGCGAGGGGATTGAGGATGTCAAAGCCGCCAAACTTGGCATGGCCGTCGATGAAGAGGATGTTGAGTCCGTTGCCGTGGGCATCTGAATAATATTGGGGAGTGGTCATGCGGAAGACGAATTCCCAGTCGACCATGACGGCGTTTGAGGGTTTCCATGCCTGGATGTTGCGGGCGTTGTAGTTGGCGGGGCTGAGCCATTTGCCGCGGTACATATAGCTGGTGGCGAGACTGCTGGAGTTGTAGCAGCATTGGTCGGTGGGTGAGCCACCCTCAGTGGGACGGAGGGTGGAGAGTTGGGGAGCGAAGTAGACGGAGGTGAAGAGGCTGAGGACCTGGAAGCCGTTGATTTCGGCTTCGTAGGGTTCGGAGCGTCCGGTGGTGGAGCGGGCGGAATCGGGGCATTCGATGATGCCGGCTTTGCCGCGGCGGGGGATGGTGGGGAGGTAGCGTTGCCAGTAGAACAACCCGATGCCGACGGGGGTGATGGTTCCTTTGAGGGGGCAACTGGGTGATCCTGAGTAGCCTGGCGCGGTGTAGCGAAGAAGACGGGAGGTCATTTGTTCATCGACATCGTTTGCGTGGGAAGTGGTGCCGGAGGGGATGGCGCCTTTGAAGTCCGCGATGTAGAGGGCGCTCATGGTGCCCATCTGGCGGAGGTTGGCGGCGCAGATCATGCGTTTTGCGACGGCGCGGGATTTTGAGAGCCCCGGTAGGAGCATGGTGAGGAGCGCCGCGACGACGGCGATGACGACGAGAAGTTCGACGAGCGTAAAAGCGCGACGTCCGGAAAAGGTAGATGGCATGGAGGCCCTTAGGGAAAAGTGAGGGTAAAAGGAAGTTGGGGAACCGAGGGAACCGATGTCGTGGTGGTCCGGCGTTGTTTGCACAGTCGGAAACTAAGTAGACTGCCTGTGCAATGTCATAACAATTTTATTGAGGGAGCGTTTTTTTGTCAATGAAAATAATGAAAAGCCAGAGGTCGCGCGACCGCCCAAGGACCCGTCGCTTGCATCGCGGTCAAGCTGGGCTTGGCCCTGGAAGTGGCAGTAAGCGGTGAAAGTGGCGCAGGGAATTACCGCAGGTTCAGGTCGCGCCTGAAGAAGTTGAAGCCCATGGTTTCCTTGGCGATGTAGAGGGTTTCCTCGGCGACGGCGTTGGCGCGGGCAGTGCCTTGCTTGAGGGCATCGATGACGCGGGCGGGGTTGGCGTCGTATTCGGCGCGGCGGGTGCGGATGGGATCGAGGAAGACGTTTAAGACTTCGGCGAGGCGTTTTTTGCAGTCGCCGTCGCCGATTTTGCCTTCGGCGTATTTGGCCTTGAGTTCGGCGACTTCATCCTTGTTGGGGTTGAAGGCGTCGTGGTATTGCCAGAGGGGGTTTTTATCGGAGGTGTCGCCGGGGTCGGTGGGGTTGACGCGGCCGGTGAAGATTTTGTTGCACTTCTTCTGGACGGTTTTGGCGTCGTCGGAGAGGAGGATGGAGTTGCCCAGGGATTTGGACATTTTGTTTTTGCCGTCGGTGCCGATGAGGCGGGAGATGCGGCCGACTTTGGCTTCGGGAATGGGGAAGGTGCCCTTTTGGTTGTGGACGGAGTCGGGGGCGTTGTGGTCGATGCCGTTGTAGACCATGTTGAAGCGGCGGGCGAGCTCGCGGCACATTTCGATGTGGGGGACTTGGTCTTCGCCGACGGGAACGAGCTGGGGGCGGAAGGCGAGGATGTCGGCGACCTGGCCGACGGGGTACATGAGGAAGCCGAAGGA
>CAZGOM010000313.1:0-4718 GCA_964527265.1 uncultured Phycisphaeraceae bacterium
AACTCGATGGTGCCGAGGGTGCCGACGATGGTGAAGACCATGCCTTTGCCGGGGATGGCGGTTTGGATGTGGTCCCCGGAGTTGAGAACGATGCGCACACCGGACTTGGTGGTGACGTAGGTAACGGCGGCGGTTTCGACCTGCATGCCATCGCGCCAGGTGCGTGTGGAAGTGTCGCAGGCGGCGAGGACGGTTTGAACGGGGTCGTTGGGCAGTAGGGTGATGGCGAAATTAAACCAGTGGATGCCGGCGTTGATGATGTCCCATTTGTCGCATTGGAAGTCGATGAGGCGGACCTGGCCGATTTCACCGGCATGGACGCGCTGAATGATTTTTTGCCCATGGGGAACCAGGGGGAGGTTATGGGGGACGGCGAGAGGGAGCTTTTTGGCTTTGACCTGAGCAAGCAATTGAGCGGCGTCCACGGCCAGGTCGCAGAGCGGTTTTTCAACCACGAGCCCCTTGATGGGCTGCTTCATGGCTTGGACGGCCATGGCCAAGTGCGAGGGCGGGAAAGTGGCGACGCAGACGACGTCGGGCTTCTGATGAGCGTACATCTGCTCGGTGGAGGTATAGCAGGTGACACCGGGGTACTTCTCTTTGATGGCGTCGAGTGTGGCGGGGTAGAGGTCGGTGACAGCGATGGGGGTGAAGCGGGCGGATTTGGTCATGGCGTCTAGGACGAGTTTGCCTGCGGTGCCCGCGCCAATGACTGCCGCAGTGTAAACGGGGAGGTTGGACATGAGCGTTGTTCCCGGCTGGTGGTTTGATTAACAAATGTCCTGATCAGATTAACCAGATTCCCGTGGCAGAGGAAAAACGGAGTTTGCGAGGCCGTGGGAAAGGCGTAAAAGAACACAGCACGGTTTTAGGCCGTGCTGTGTCGTGAGTGGATCGGGTTTTAGGACTGGCTTTGCGGGCCGGGCTTTACTGGCCGGCGGGAACGAGGCTGACCTGGACGTCTTGGCCGTTGGTCAAGGGAAACTTGCCGACAAACGAGCCATTGGGTTGACCGATGAGGTCGATGGCCTTGGTGGCGGTTTCAAGCGGGAGGCGACCGAGTGCTTCGTTTTTGAAGATCTTGAGTTCCGATGGGTTTTCCAGGCCGATGGCGTAGATATCCAGGGACGAGAGCGTCAGGTTTTTGGTGGCGAGGGTGACGTCGGTGCCGTTGACCTGGACGTTGACCACGCCCAGATCGATATCGGTGTACGGCGGGGACGGCGGATCTTCAACCTTGGGTGTGGTTCCGCCGACTTTCAGGAGGAGCTTGTAGTTTCCGGCGACACGAGCAAGCTTGTTGGCATTGATGGTGCGTTTGCCTTCAAGCCAGACAGACTTGAGGGCCGCGGGGCTCTGGTCGGGGGAGAGGCGGAACTTTTGAGCCAGATCGCGGATCACACGTTCATCGCCGCCGGCATGGAGCACGAGGGCTGCGGTGGCCGCCAGGGCGAGGTCGTTTTCCTGGGAGACGGTGGCTTCCAGAAGCACGTTTTCATTGTTGTATTGACCGGCCCAGTCTTTGGGAGCGGGCAGGTTGCCGCGGGCCACTTCACGCCCGAACCAGGCGACGATGGGGTTGTTCTCGATGCGTTGGCGCATGAGGGGAGTGACCAGCGGGTCAAGTCCGGTGCGGTTTTCGTAAATGTGTTTGGCCAGACCCTGACGGTCGCCGTAAGAGAGGGACATCATGTATGCATCCAGCGGGTAGGTGCCCTTGGAATTCATGATGGCCTTGGTTGCGGCGACGGAGGCCTTTTCCGAACCCTTGAGGATGATGTTGCCGAGCATGGTGATGGCAATGGACGGGTTGTCCTGCTTGACCATGAAGTCGACAATTTGGGGCGGCGTGGGGCTTTGCGAGAAGGTGATGTCCTGCAATTGGCGGTAGACCGATTCGATCTGCGCGCGCTGTTTGGCTTCGTCGCCCGCGGATTCCTTGGAGTCCCCGGGCCCAACAGCCACGACGGCAAAGCGGGGCAGTGCGTCCCAGGCAAGGGTGCGGATTTTCGGATCGCCCGCCTGGAGGACGCGGAAAATGGCGTCGTTAGGAGTCAGGATGGGAATGGGGGCTTCGAGGCGGATGGAAAGCTGACGTTGCTCGGCCTGTGAAGCGGGCTTGCCTGCGACGGCGCTCAAGGCTTTATCGGCGATCTGATTGACCATTCGATTGCCGATATCGGCGGAGTTAATCACTTCCAGGGTTTTACGCTGGACTTTCTGATCCACCGAGCCCAGGAGACGGTTATTGAGCCAGCCCAGGGCCAGTTTGTCCGTGGGCGCGCGTTCAACAATCTTGATGATGACTTCTTCAAGGCGTTTATCCGGAAGGGACTCAAACTGCACACCCGCGACCAGTGGTTGGATCAGCAGTGGTGTGTTTTTGACGCTGGTGAAGACCTCGTCAAGGAAGAGGCCGGCAGTTGTGGCATCGGCGCCGGAGATGGTTGTATTGAGGCGATCAACCGACTCGCGTCCGACGGCAGCGAGGGTGGCTTCAGTCACGTTAGCGATGCTGCTTTTGAAGATGGCGATGCGGGTTTCGCCGCTAAGCAACGAGCCGGCGCGGGCAATGAGGGCTGCGGTGGCTTGCGTGGGGGGGAATGTGCTGGCCAAGTCCTTGACAGCCGCATTGGTGGCGCTGGAATCCTTGGAGGCAAGGATCTGAACATAAAGATTGAAGATGGGATCGCCCGTCTTCATGTAGCCTGAGAGTTTCAGAAGCGAGAGCGCGTAAGCCGCGGCGCGAGCGTTGAAAGGCTGTTCCGGATTGGAAGTGATGATGGCGGAGAAGACGCTGATCTGGCCCGTTAATTCACTCTTCAGACGAGTGTTGCCGTTGGCGTCTTTTTCAGGCAGGATGGGACGCTGGACTGCGTCGCGGATCATGTTGAACTGATCGAAGTTCAATGTCCATGGCAGCGGATTGGGGCCGTCAAGATTGAACTCGCGCGTGGTGTTGGAAACGTCAAACACCAGCCAGATGCGGTTGGGCGTGTCTGCTTCAAATTCCGTGGGAAGCTCGCGCACTTGCTTGCCAAGCTCGCGATATTCCTTATTGGCATTGTTGTAGACCGTATTTTCCTGAGTCTGGCGTGCGTAGAAAGTGGCGGAAGATTCACCTGCCTGTTTGGTAACTTTCGGCGGATCTGGCTGTTTTTTGGCGAAAAAGTCACTCTTGAGCTTGTAGCTGTAAAGCTTGTCTTGCTCTTTGACTGCGCTGGCGACGATGGCGCGCTCCATAGGCCAGGAAATTTTGCCATTTTTCTTGACGACAAAGCTCTTGGCCACCCATGGGGTGTCGAGCGGCATGGTGCCCTCATATTGCTTGTCGGCCGCGCTGCCACCGGCGGGGCCGCGGTCGGCGATGCTGCCCATTCGGTAGCAGACGAAAGTGCCGCCGCGCAGCTTGAAGACCGAAGAATCAAATTTCGTGTCTTTGGTGATGTGGGTGATTTTGATGGGGATCTGGATCAATTTCTTGCCCATGCCGGCGGAAATGGTCCAGATGTTGTCGTCGATTTTCTGCTGCTCCACTTCGGGTGAAGTGAGGATGTAGAGCATGTCCAGGTCGTAAGTATTGGCCAACTCCGCCTGATCAGTGCGTGGGGTTTCCGCGATGGTGATCGTCGGGGGCTTGGCGGCGGGGGGCGCATCGCCCTGAGCCAACCCGTGCTGGGCAGGTATTGCCAGCGCGCCCAAAGAAGAGAGAAGGAGAACCGTGGTGTTAGCCGACAATGTCGTGTTCTTACGGGTGATCATCGAGGGTCGCGGTCCTTCTAAGGTCAATACGGGTTCCCTGGCACGATTGAACTTACGTATCCAAAGTATTTAAAAGCATATCAGCTGGCGGCGTTTCTGCCTTAAGTTCGCCGTCCATTCGCTACGAGCGGGCTTAAATCCCTAAGGAATAAGCCGTTGTGCGAGTGTAGGGTTCCTCTTGTGGCGTCCTGCCGACAGACTTTCGCCCCAGCATGTTATCACCCCGGTGCCTTGGGTGCCAATGTTTTACATGGGATTGTCGATTAGGGCTTTTGAGTGGCCTTTTTCTTGACAGGGTCCCAGATGGTTTTGCCGGAGACGACGCCTGTCGATTTGCCGGTAAGGGTGTTTTTGTAGGGGGGCATGCATTGCATGCGGGGGACTTGTTCGCAGATGACGCCGCCATCGACGACGATGTGCTGTCCGGTCATGTAAGAGCCCGCGTCGGCGGCCATGAAGATGGCCGCGCCGACACATTCTTCAATGGTTCCAAAGCGGTGGTCGAGGGGAACGTGCTCGTAGTAGTACTTGAGGAACTGTTCGACATCGAGCTCAAATTCGCCGCCGATTTCCGTGACGATGCAGCCTGGGGCGAGGGTGTTGACCGTGATGCCGTGCTCGCCCAGTTCGATGGCGAGGCTTTGGGTGAGGAGCTCCATGGCGCCTTTGGTGGCGTTGTAATGGGCGAGGCCGGCTTCGCCGACGAAGCCATTTTTAGAGGAGACATTGATGATGCGGCCGCGGACGGCACCGGCGATCATCAGTTCGGCGATACGCTGGGTGAGGAAGAAGACCGCATCAATGTTGATGGACATGATGCGGCGCCAGTGTGCGAGTGTGATTTCATTAAAGCGTTCGAGGTAAGCCATGCCGGCGTTATTGACGAGAATGTCGATTTTGCCGTTGCATGCCCAGGCTTTATCGGCGAGAGCGTGGAGCTCCTCGGTTTTGCCCAG
>CAZGOM010000314.1:0-4697 GCA_964527265.1 uncultured Phycisphaeraceae bacterium
TTGAAGAGGACGGTGGAGAGGCCTTCCTGGGAGGCGCGGACGATGGAGTGGTGGGGGTCGTAGCCGAAACCGGTCATGAGGATGACGGGTGTGGTTTCGGAGCGGCGGCGGGTGGCGGCGAAGATTTCGTAGCCGTTCCTGTGGGGCATGCGGATGTCGGAAATGACCAAGTCGTAGGTCTTTTGTTCGAGCATGTGGCAGGCTTCGTAGCCGTCTTTGCAGATGGTGGGCTTGCCGCCGTGCTTGCGGAGGATGTCGCCGACGGTGTCGCGGATGTTTGCTTCGTCGTCGGCGATGAGGATGGTTTTGCCGGCGATGATGTCATCGGCGCAGTCGCCGGAGTGTTCTTCGCAGCCTAAGACGCGCTGGGGGCCTTGGGCGACGTTCTTGATGGTTTTGCGGATGGACTCGACATGGTCGGCGATTTTCTGGAGGCGGGCGCGCATGGTGTCGTCGCCGATGTAGTCTTCGATGAGGGTTTGAGCCTCGGTCATGATGTCGTTGAGCGGGGCGGCAAGGTCTTCGACGACGTGGCTGGCGAGTTCGCCGCAGGTGGTGAAGCGTTCGACGACCAGGAGGTCGAGGATGTTCAAGGCCATGGCGACGTACTGGCCGAAGATTTCGGCGAACTGGCGGTCGTCCTCGTCGAAGGCGCCTACGGATTCGGATTCGATGTTGAAGACGCCGATGATTTTGTCGTGAAGGCGGAGCGGGACGGTGAGGGAGCTTTTACAGTGGCGGATGCCTGTGACGTAGCGGGAGTCTTTTTCGGTGTCGTGGCAGATATAGCTGCGGCCGGTGGCGGCGACGTAGCCGGAGATGCCGTTGCCTTCGGGTTGGGCGTAAAGGTCGATTTCGGTGGCTTCGGGGGGGAGGCCTTCGGCGATGACGAGCTCAAGCTTGTTGGTGCGTTTTTCGAGGAGGCGGATGGCGAAGTGGTCGAAGTGCATCAGGTCTTTGCAGAAGCGGATGATCTTGTCCTGAAGGACGTCGAGACGCTCGCCGGGGGTGAGCTTGGCCATGGCTTCGCCTTCGATCTTGGCGAGCTCTTTGCCGGCGTAGTCGATGGCGTTGATTTTTTGCTGGAGGCGTTTGCCGGAAGTGGCGTCCCAGACGATGGCGACGACGTGGTTGACCTTGCCGGCGCTGGAGATGACGGGTGAGACGAAGACTTCAAAGTAGCGGTCGTCTTCGGAATGGCAGGTGAATTTCTTGGAGCGAGAGACGCCCTGATCCTGATCGCGGGGCTGGATCTGTGTCTGGTTTGCGAAGATGCAGCGGGCCTGGATGCAGATGCGGCGGATTTGCTCGATGACGGAGGGGGGATAGGTGCGGAGCTTGTTGTTGGACCAGGCCATTTTGCCTTCAAGGTCAACGATGCAGACGCCTTCGCCGATGGTGTTGAGGATGAGGCTGGACTGCTGGGCGACTAAGCCGCGCTCGAGGGGGAGGAAATCGCCGACGTCAGCGAGGATGGCGTGATAGGTGCGTTCGCGGAGGGCGGCCATGGCTTCGTCGGTGCCGGTGAAGGTGTCGACGTCGAAGGTCTGCTCCAGGGTTTCGCGGAGTGAGGGGTCGGATGTGGATCGCCCTGCCAGGATGAGTGCGCGTGGTTTTTGAGTGGCGACGTTGGAATCAGTGTGTGGAACCATGGGGAACTCACTTTGATCGGGAGAGGAGGGCCGGCGTCTGGGCCGGGCCTGATGCCCGAGTATTAGGACAAGTAATGTTATCGGCGAGGGTGGGGGATTTCCTGTCTATTTTTGTTCTGTGGATAGCGGGGGGAGTGGGTGGTGTATAATTTTTGATGTAAGTTGTTGTTTTATTTGATGTTATGTGGTTTATTATGAATGGTGAAAGGGGTGGGAAAGGGTGCGAAAAGGGCTTGGGTGTGGGATTGGGAATGGGATCAACCCGACCATTTTAGGTTCAGGCTGGGGCGTCATGACGATGTGGTTTGATGAGAAATCCGGCGCGCGGTACTCGGATTTGGGGTGAATGTTTTATGGTGTGGATTTAATGGCGTCGAGGAAGGCTTTAACTGCCGACCAGTATTTTTCGTGTTCTTTGGGGGTGATGCCGGGGAAGTCGTTGTGGCCGCAGGTGAGCTGGACGAAGGTGGGGTGTTTGGCGAGCTTGAGGAGGGATTGGGCGTTGGGGAAGGGGATGACTTCGTCGTTTGTGCCGTGCGCGATGAGGATGGGGCCGGGGAAGGATTCGACGACGTTGTCGTTGCGGAAGGGGTGTTTGAAGAGGAAGGGGGGGACGTACATGCCTTTGGCCATTTCGTACATGTTGAGGAAGGTGGAGGTGAGGATGATGCCCTGGGGCGTGTGGGCGTGGGTGAGATCGCAGGCGACGCCGCCACCGAGGGAGCGGCCGTAGAAGATGACGCGTTTGGCGTCGACTTCGGGGAGCTTGAGGAGTTGGTTTAAGAAGAATGTGTTGTCGGCAAGGATGTTGGATTGGGAGGGGGAGCCGTCGGAGCGGTTATAGCCGCGGTATTCGGGGAGGAGGACGGACCAGCCCATGTCGTTGAAGCGCTGGATGGCGGAGGCGTGATGGTCGATGTATTCGCCGTTGCCGTGGCAGTAGACGATAAGGGGGGCGGGGGATTGAGCGGAGGCGTTTGGGGCGGGTGCGTACCAGGCTTCGACGGATTGGCCGGGGGCAAATTCGTATTTGAGTTGTTGGGCGCCGGGGGGGAGTTTGAGGTCGATGGGGGGGTAGTCTTTGGCGGGGAAGATCATGGCGTCCTGGGCGGAGTAGAGGACGGCAGCGCCAGCGGCGTAGACGGCGAGAAGGAGGATGAGGATGGCGAAGAGGATTTTGCGGTACCAGGGGGTTTTAGGTTTAGGTTTGGCGGGAGGGGAGGCGGGATCGGGTTGTGGGGTGGCAGTCATATGAAGTGGCCGGAGGTAAGGAGGTATTGAGGGATACGTTATCCGGGCGGGTGGTGTTCGGGTAAACTTTGGGGGTGAATGTGTGGTTTGACGCCCAACCGACAAAATCCATTGCTGGCGCTTGCGGCTAACGGTCGAGGGCCTGACAAGCAGGAAAACTGCGGTTGAAGGCCCAACGGGATGTCGGTTTATGCGGTACATCACCAGGCAGAGCCAAACCAACAGGAACCGTCACTGGCGTTTCGGGCTAACCAGAGAAGAGTCGATATGGTTTTGAAGTACAGCACCGATGTCTGCATCCAGTGCACCGACGCGACAGCGGTGAAGGTGGAGGGTTTGACGCTGCGGTACCCGGGGGCGGAGACGGATTCACTGTCGAATGTGAGCCTGACGGCGGGTCGGGGGACGCGGGTGGCGCTGGTGGGGGCCAACGGATCCGGCAAGAGCACACTGCTGAAGGCGATTGCGGGGCTGCTGAAGCCGGTGTCGGGGACGGTGTCGGTGTATGGGAAGCCTGCGGGGACGTGCCATCATCAAGTGGTGTATTTGCCGCAGCGGGGGCAACTGGATTGGCGGTTTCCGGTGACGGTGGAGCGGCTGGTGCTGACCGGGCGGTATGTGCATCTGGGGTGGCTGAAGCGGCCAACGGCGAAGGATAAAGAGATTGCGCAGGGTGCGATGGCGCAACTCAAGATCGATCATTTGGCGGGGCGGCAGATTTCGGAATTGTCGGGCGGGCAGCAGCAGCGGGCTTTATTGGCGCGGACGCTGGCGCAGCAGGCGCATCTGCTGCTGCTGGATGAGCCCTTGAACGCGGTGGATGCGGAGACGCGAGGGATCGTGGCGCAGGTGCTGGATACGCTGGCCAGCGAAGGGAAGACGGCGCTGGTGGCGACGCATGATGTGGGGCGGATGGACACGGAGTATGACGCGGCGATCTATCTGGCGGATGGGAAGCAAGTGCAGGCGCCGCCGGGCGGGGCGACGCATCGGCATTCATGCGGGCATGTGCATTGAAGATGGGTTCTGGGTTCTGGGTCTTGGGTTCTGTCAGAGGGAGTTGAGGATGAAGTCGGCGGCTTGTGCGAGGTTTTCGGTGATGTGAATGCCGTTGAGATCATTTTGAGATTTAAAGTGGGCGAGGGTGTTTGGGCCGTGGCCGGTTTGGACGAGGAAAGTGGTGAGGTTGAGGGCGCGGCCGGCGTTGATGTCGACGTGGGAGTCGCCGACGATGAAGCTGCCGGTGAGGTTGAGGTTTAAGAGGGCAGCGGCTTCCTGGAGCATGGCGGGGGAGGGTTTTGCGCGCGCGGCGTCGGCGAGGGTGGGGTGGACGGCGCTGGAGCCGGCGTTTTGTTCGAGGTAGATGGCGTCGGGCTGGGCATTGATGGAGCCGGATTCCTCGACCAGGAGGCGGCACATTTTGTTGTTGACGGCGCGGACGGTTTCATCCAGGACGAAGCCGGCGCCGATGGCGCTCTGGTTGGTGACGACGACGATGGCGAAGCCGGCTTCCTTTAAGCGGCGGATGGCGTTGGCGGAGCCGGGGATAAGGGCCATGGCATCAGGGCCGGTGCGGTAGGAGGGGAGGGTGTTGATGACGCCGTCGCGGTCAAGGAAGACGACTTTTTTGCCGGACTCGGCGGGGGCATCGAGGAGGTTGATGGTCTGGTGGGTGATGCCGTTGGGGCCGGTTTGATAGATGCGGATAGAGTGGGGGAATTGGGTGAAGGCGGGGGCGGTGGTGAAGGCGGCGTTTTGATGCGTGAGGAGATCGGTGCCTTTGTGGTAGTGGCC
>CAZGOM010000315.1:0-4669 GCA_964527265.1 uncultured Phycisphaeraceae bacterium
ATCGAGGCGCCCGACGCCGACTGACCTCCCTTCGGCCCTCCCTCCCGGCCGAACAGCCCCCCAAGGGCCAACTACCAAGGCGCAAATGCCTTGGGACTTTCTTTCAAGAGGCGAATGAAGATGGCGAAGTTGACTAAAGCCCAGGCAAAATCCCACCAGCAGGCATGCGATATGCTGGCTAAGGATGTCCTGACGGAGGACGACAAGATTTTCGTTCTCGAGAATTGGCAGGAGTCGGCTTCGCATATCAACACGGTTGCCGGCGCGTTCTTCACTCCGTTTGAATTGGCCAGAGACTTCGCAATTGAGACATGCCCCGGAAAGATCATAGACCTCTGCGCTGGAATTGGAATGCTTTCCTATGCGGTGCGCAACAAACATCGGTGGGACACGGCGCCATTAGATCTGACGTGCGTTGAAATAAACCCCGATTATGTGGCCGTTGGCCGGAAAATTCTTCCGGAGGCGACATGGATTGAAGCCAGCGTGTTCGACGTGCTCGACATGGGCTTGGGGCATTTCGATATCGCCTTGAGCAATCCGCCGTTCGGACGGATCACGCGACCTGAAGGCAAAGGCGCCCCGGGCTATACCGGCGGCGAATTTGAATTCCATGTGATCGACATCGCAGCGCACCTCGCAAACTACGGTGTTTTCATCCTTCCG
Organism: uncultured Phycisphaeraceae bacterium; assembly: GCA_964527265.1. GTDB lineage: Bacteria > Planctomycetota > Phycisphaerae > Phycisphaerales > Phycisphaeraceae > CAZGOM01. Next base: position 667 of record CAZGOM010000315.1, read on the forward strand.
CAGATGTCGGCAGGCTTCAGGTATAGCGGTAGTCAGAACTATCAGCGCGACGAAAGCGGGAAGGCATTCGAGTTCCAGAAAAAAACCGGGATCTATCTCGGCCCGTCCTGCGGCATCGACACGGTGACATACAAAGATGCGTGGCGCGGCGTTTCGCCTGTCTGCGAAATCGTTTGCTGTGAATTCGAGGAGAAAGACGTTGAAGCGGTGATTGCCTCGACTGTTGCGCTGGCAGAGGCATCAGCGCCGCCCGTTGCCCACCAGGTGAAAGCGCAACTCAACCTATTTGGAGAAGCAGCATGACCTTCTCCACCAAGCAGCTAATCAAGATAGGCCGTCTCTTTTATGGCCGAGACGAGCTCGCACGGAAAGACACGTTCGATATCTCCAAGGAAATGATCTGCGACGAGGAGGACATCTATAACGTCCTGTCCCGCGCCCGTGAGGCTTATCGGGCTGATCTTGAGCATCATCGCGGCCTGATGCAGGTCTACCGCGACAGGCAGAGGGTGGCGTGATGACGGAACACATGACCCGCCAGCAATACCTCGCCACGCAAGCACCGCAGCCCAAGGGCAACAAGTTCGGTGCCAAGCGATCAACGCTGGACGGCGACACGTTCGATAGCAAGGCGGAAATGAAATACTTCGCCAAGCTGAAAACCCGCCTCAAGCTGGGCGAAATTTATGCTCTCGCTCGTCAGCCAAAATTCCCCCTGATCGTAGAGGGGAAATTTATCGGTGAATTCACGGCCGACTTCGCCTTCTGGGATGCGACGGAAGATCGGTTCCGCGTCCTCGACGTGAAGGGCGTGGTTACCCGAGAATTTCAGCGCACCCGCAAAATCATCAAAGCACTTTATCAGATCGATGTGGAGGTTGTGAAATGAGCGTAATTGATCAGATAAGACTCAGAGCAAGCGTTTATCAAAGCCCTGTTTGCTTGATACCTGGGTGCAACGAACCAAGAAAAATCCGGCAATATTGCAGCAACCATTACGCCGCCCTAAAGAGGCGTAATGAACACCCGAAAAATGAACCTCAGGTGAGGACGAGAGAAAGCCACTTATTCATTATCAAGGCCTGCGAATACAAGTCAGACGAATGCCTGATCTGGCCATACTCCCAATATGATGGGTATCCATATTTGGGATTTATGGGGAAGACGCGGAGAGTTCATGTGCTCGTCTGTGAGCACGTTAATGGACCGCAGCCTTCTGATATTCATGAAGTGGCGCATGAATGCGGGCATTCACTCTGTTGCAACCCTGCGCACCTTGCATGGAAAACCCACAGAGAAAACATCCTGGATAAGGTCCGGCACGGGACGATGCCCCTTGGGGAGAAGCATCACGGCGCCCGCCTTAAGCAAGCGGAAGTTTTGGAAATAAGGGGGCTACGCGGAAAGGTTACCCGGAAGGCTCTAGCCGAGCGATATGGGGTGGGGATCTCTACCATCGACAACATCATAGATGGGATCACGTGGAGGCACGTTGCATGAAGAGGATCGCCACTACAAAGGCTGATGAGATCCCGGAATTTGTCGAGTTCTGGAGCGCATGGAAGAGGTTCGCCCGGCACACAGACGGACGGGGCGATGCGAGAGACACCTTCCTGCAGCACGTTAAATTCGGCGTGGATGCCCGAGATATCCTCGACGGGGCAAGGTATTTCCTGCGCACCATGAAGGATAAGGATCGGGAATACATCCCCTTGGCCGCATCCTGGATCAACAAGCGAGCGTACGAAGATCTTGCCGAACTGGAACGCGCTTATCAGGCCAAGTACGGGGCATCGCAAGAGAACGTCGTGCAGATGCAGCCTACTCGCGAGCAATATCTTGCCGCCGAACTGAGGCGGGCCGAAAGGAGTTTCCGATGAACGTGCACAATCCCGAACTGAAACGACAGGCCTCCAGCTATGCAGAGGTATCGAACCGGCTGTGGAATGCCAAACCCAAGCCAAGGTTGGCGCCGCCGAGCGATACGAAGGTCTACGTCCGGCACATGGCCCCGCAAATACCGCTGTGGATGCGGGAGAATACACACTTCGACGCCCACTATGTCACGTGGCAATTCGAGCGGGCAATCTGGGGGACACCGGTCGCTTATCTCAAGCGCCGCTGCGAAGAACTGCACATTCCTTACGCCATGATGGTCGGACCGTCGCGCACAACTGAGGTCTCGGTGCGCCGTCATCTGGTGATCTGGGAGATGATGCGGACGTTTAAGCTTTCCTTCCCAAGCCTTGGCCGGTTGATGGGCGGTCGTGATCACACATCGGCGCTTTATGGCTACCGCAGAATTGACGCCATGACCGATGCGGAACGGGCGGAGATTAACACGCCTCTGGTTCCCAAGGCGAGACGGAAGCGGAAAATCACCATCTCGGAAGCAGACTAACCGAGCGCGGCGGCAGCTCAAAAAGCGAGGAAAGACCAATGACATCGAAGGCTCAAAAGCTGAGACTAAAGCGCAGGGCATCCAATGCCGGCAGACCACGGAAGGAAGGCGCCGAGCGCTATCCTGGTGGCCAGATCAAGCACACATGGACGGAAGCGGAGGCAAAGTCTGTCGTCCTCGATGCCCGCGCCCGCGTCCACCAGATCGGAGCCAACGAGAACATGCAGGAATCAGGATACACGGCAGGCCGAATGAAGATCGACGGCAAGATCAGCGAAGAGCAGCTGAAGGCCGGGAATGAATACGCCGAGATCGTGTGGAGATATTACCGGGCGATCGGTTCGCCATTGCCAACAGCCAGAGCGCAAGCCCTGGGGCAAGTAAGGGGGCATGATGGCGAGGAAACGCAGGACCGGGCGGCTAAAGCGAGGTCATCCACAAACCGCATGATGGAGGTGGAGGGCTTGCTGTTGCGATGCGAGGCGGGGCCTCAAGTCAAGACAACCGTATACAACTTGTTTGTCATGGATAATGAGGCCCTGCGCCTCATGCCGCCCCTTCAACTTCAATGGCTTAAAAGAGGGCTTAACGTACTGAAAGATCACTTTAATCTTTCGAAACAGACAGCATTCTGATAGGATAATCGGGCCTCAAAACGGTGTTCGTAGCACCGCGAGGCCCTAACCAAGCCGATCATGGAAGGATCGAAAATGGCTAAAAAATTTAGAACATGTTCAATAGAAGATTGCAACGGGAACGCGTTCCGCGTCGGCCATGGTTTATGCAGAGCGCACTACCACCGCCTTAGGAGGCACGGCGACCCACTTCTAGGCGGCACGGCATCCGGGGCGCTAGCAAAATTCTTTGAAGAAGTTGTGCTCCCCTATGACGGCGATGACTGTTTGATATGGCCGTTTTGGAGATCGCCTAACGGGTACGGCATGATGGATACAGAGGCTGGCAAGACCGTCGTATCTAGGGAAATATTGGAGCGCACAACGGGTTCACCGCCATCCCCACAGCATCATGCCGCCCATCTTTGTGGAAAAGGACACTTAGGCTGCGTGACTAAAAGACACCTCCAATGGAAAACACCGACTGAGAATAACGCTGATAAGAAAGAGCACGGGACCGATGGCAAGGGTACTCGGAACGCCATGGCCAGACTAAGCGAAGATCGGGTGAGGGAGATTAAAGCGCTGCGTGGCTCAATGACGCAGAATGCCATTGCTGAGCGGTTTGGAATATCGTTTGGACATGTCTCTGATATTTTACGTGGTACGCGCTGGGGATGGCTCGAATGATCCTATTGCCAAATCGAGTTCGTTTCGCTACCGTAATTATAGAGTCAGACTTGCGTCTGGTCGAGAGTTCCCCGCACCAGACGCCTTCCGCCGTCATAGCTCAGCAGGTAGAGCGGCTGATTTGTAATCAGCGGGTCCGGCGTTCAAATCGTCGTGACGGCTCCAATCGGAACTTAGCTCAGTTGGTAGAGCGTTGCGTTGAAGGCGCAAGCGTCCAAGGTTCGAATCCTTGAGTTCCGGCCATTCCACCCCAGCCCGAAAGGAAACAGCCATGCGCCTCGCTCATGTCCTCGACATC
>CAZGOM010000316.1:0-4632 GCA_964527265.1 uncultured Phycisphaeraceae bacterium
CAAACATCATCGCGCCAAAGCCGATCATGCTGGTGATCGTCGTCACCGTCACGCCCTTGCCGGTGCCGTCGGTCAAGCCCAGCGGCCGCCCGAAGGGGTCCGCGCGATACCGGTGCAGAATGTTCACACCCGCGCTCACCCCGATGCCGAACATCAAAGGCAGCACAATAATGTTGGCTGCGTTGATGTCCTGGCCTGTCAGGTACATGATCCCAAACGTGATCCCAAACCCAATCGCCACCGGGAACAGCGCGCAAAGCGTGTCATGAATGCTCTTAAAGTCCAGCCACACCACCACCAGCACCACAAAAAACGCCACGATGCCCGCAAACTGATACGTCTGTTTGATCAGGAACCCGGACTGGTAAATCTGATTGATCGTTCCCGTGTATTCCTTGTCCACGCTCGCCAGGTCCTTGATGAACACCGGCATGAACCGCCCATCCAGCACCCCCGTGATCCCCTTCGCCTCCGCATCCGGCGGCAGCTTCGGCACGATCTCCAGCGACATCCGCCCGTCCTTGTCAATGTATGCCTCCAGCAATTCCTTGGGCACATCTGCGGGCGTCAGCGGCGAAGTATCAAACATCTGCTTGATCTGCTTCAGCCGCGCCGACCGCCACCCGTCGTAAAGTGCGTCTAACCGGGTTAGCGCCGCGGCTTTCTCATCCTTCTCCAACGCATTAAACTTCTTCACCACATCATCAATCGTCTGCTCCAGCAGCTTCAATTCCGCCAGCACCGGCTTGGGAATTTCCGCCATTGCTGTATAAATTCCCATTCCTGTCCGCAGGGATTTAAGCTGACCGATCACATCCAGCTTCCCGCCCAGAAGCCCTGTCAAAAACCCGCCTCCGCCCCCCTTGTGGCTGTCTTTCTCCACCGGTGCCGCCAGCGCCTTATCAAGCGAAGGCCCCAGTTTCGCCTCCACCTTCTTGATCTCGGCAATCTTTAAGTCGTCCTTCTCTGGAAACAAGAGCCCGATCCCCCGAATCCCCGCCACCGTCGGCAGTTTCCGGAATTCATCCGCGCGCCGCCGCGCTTCCGCAAGATCCTTGGTGATGCTCACCCCAAACCAAATCGATTCCCCTGAATCATTGATGATCCGATCCTGCCACTTGATGCTGTCCACCCCCTGCGGCTGAAGTTTCATCAAGTCGTAATCAAACGACTTCTGGCTGATCGCTCCCACCGAAAGGATGCACAGCACCGTTGCCACCGCCAGCGTCGCCTTGGGATGACGCGAGAAAAACAGCGGAATCTTATCGGAGTAAAAATTCACCGCCCGCTTGTCGAACGCCGTCACTTCCCTTCCATGCCAGAAGAAGATCGAAAGCAATGCCGGGTAGACAGTGAACATCGCCAGCAGGCAAAGCAAGAGCCCCACGCCTGACACCAGCCCCATCTCCGCCACACCCGTGAACTTCGTCGGCAACGTCGTCGCAAACGCCAGCGCCGCCGTCAGACACCCTGTCGCCATCCCCGGCCCCATCTTCGCGATGGTCTCCTTCATCGCCGCCTTGAACCCTTCAGCCGTATCCGGATATTTCCCCCGTGTCACTTCATACCCGCTGGAAAGCAGCACCGCGTAATCCACCCCCATCCCCAGCAGCATCAGCACGAACACCACGCTCAAAATCTGCAGGTGTCCAATCGACACTGTCAGGAAACCAAACGTCCACGCGATGCCGCACAACAAAGACGCCATCGCAATGATCGGCAAACGAATGCTGTGAAACGCCAGCGCGATGAAAATCGTAATCACAATCGTCGCCGCAATGCTCGCCCAGGTGCTGTCGCGGTCGGCCGCCGCCGTCTCATCCGATTCCATCACTTCGATGCCCGTCAATCCAAACTCCACGTCCATATGGCGCGCCCCCACCTCCGCCATCACCTTACGAACTTCATTAATCGTTGCCTGCACAGGATTTAAAGCCGTCTTGTCAAACTCTGGCGTGATCCTCAAAAACAGCATCCGCCCATTTCGGCTTATCTGGTACTGAAAATCCGCGTCACCGCTCCCCGCCTCCATCTGATGCGCAAATGCCGTCGGCTTCATCCCCGGCTCAGCCAACGCCTTTCCAAATCCCTCGATGATCCCCCGCAGGTCGCGAATCCCCGCAATCGCCTCCGCATCCGTCATCTCCGCTTTCTTACCCCCATCCCCACCCTTCTTATCCGCCCCGGAATCATTCTGCATCTTCTTTTGCACATTCGCCAGCATCGCACTCGGCGTCGCACTGTCGATCAACGTGTCCGCATCCTCAACCTGCTTCACACGCTTCAAAAAGACCGGATAAGTCTCCATCCGGATCGCCCGCGCCGAAAACCCATCAGGCTCAAACCCCCACACCACCCGCTTCACATGGGGCGCCTTCTGCAAATTCACCGCCAGGTCATCCACCAGCGCCTTGGCCTTCTCCAGCTTCGGCGCGATGCCATCCCCATTCGGCCGCCCCGCATCCACCGCCAGGTAAAGGTCAAAGCTCCCCGGGAAATTCTCCTGCCAGGAAATAAACCGCCGATTCCAATCCAAATCCTTTGATATCAAATCGTTACGATTCGCCTGAAACCCCAGTTTCATCGACGTGTAGACCGCACACCCAATCGTCAATAGCAGCCCCGCCAGCAACACCATCCACCGATGGTCAACCATCAGGTCTGACCACTGTCCCAGCCACCGTCTTCTGCGTTTAGTCTTTTCCATAAAATCGCGACATACTAGCGTCTCCCCCGCATCAGGTTCTCCCCCATGTCAAAATCCCCTCCCCCGGAAGCACACCTTTGAACATCTGAACGATTCTTCTTCAACGCGGGACTCTGGACTCTGGACTCTGGACTCCAAACACGTCCGCGTGTTTGGTTTAGCCAAGTTCGAACGTCGTCACCCCATAAACCCGCGCCAGATCAATCTCCGGCGCCCCCTGGCTGTACATCCGCGCCGTCTCAAACACCACGCTCATTCCCATCGCCTTGGCCAATTCCACCGCCGGTTCATTGCACATCGGCGTATCCCAGAACACCTCCGCCCCCGCCGGCACCTCCCCCGCCAACGCCAGATACAGCTCCCGCGCAATCTCCTGGCTGTCCGCAAACAGCGGCCCCACCTTGTACCCCACCCGACATGGCCTTATCACCCCATACCCTTTGATCACCCCCTCCTCCACCCACGCCAGCCCCACATGCCCCGGTTCCGTCAGCCATGCCTTTAAAAACGACTTCCTCTGCGCCGGGAACATCATCCGGTCATACGTCGATATCTTCGTCAGCCCCTGGCTCCGCGCATCCACGATCACCCCCGGCCGCTTGGCGCCCTTCCCGGCTGACACTCCCCGCCACCGCCCGTTGCGGTACGCCAGTTTGAACCCCAGTTGCCCGTAAATCTCCACCTTGTCCAGCACCCCATCCAGCCCGGTGTTGATCCCCTGGCACCGTTTCCCCGCCTGCCGCGCCAGCCGAAACCCGTACCCCTGGTCTCGAAAATCCGGGTGCGCAATATAAAACCCGATAAACGCAAACTCCGTCCCATACTTCACCGCCGATATCACTGCCACCGGCACATCATCCGCCAATCCAATTAAAAACCCCTTCGGATCGACTGCATAAAACGCCTTCGCGTCCCGCAACCCCGGGTTCCAACCCTCCCGCGCCGCCCAATCCGCGGCAAGCTCCACCTCTTCAGGCGTCATATATCGAACGACATAGTTTGGCGTGTGCATGCCCCCGATCTTAACTTGTCCCTTATTACTTATCCCTTTTCACTTTCTTCCCGACGATTCGCCAAACCTCCGCCCCGCCATTACCTTATCCCCCGCATGACAAACTCTCCTCCGGCGGCTCACCAACCTCATCCGCCTCTCTGGCGCAACATCAGCTTCATGCTCATGTGGACCAGCGTCGCAGCCGCTGGCTTTGGCGACCGCCTCATTGAGCTTGCCGCCATGCCTCTCCTGGGCATTGCAGGGGAACATACACAGGCAGCCAGCGTTCAGGCTGCCGTTTACTTCTGGTTCTTCCTGCCCTACATCCTCTTTTGCCCCATCGGCGGCTGGCTCGCGGACACCGTCTCCCGCAAATGGCTCATGTTCTCCTGCGACCAGTCCCGCGCGCTTATCCTCCTCCTGGCCTTCTTCCTTGTCCCCGTCGGCACGTCCCAGGAAGTCTCCCAGGTCATGGAAACCCTCAATCACACCCGTGACTGGGAGGTTTACGCCATCCTCTTCGCCGTCGGCGCCTTCGCAGCCATGTTCGGCCCCACCCGCAATGCCTTTGTCCCCAACATCGTCCCCTTAAGCCAGCTCCAATCCGCCAACGCCATCATTCTCGGCATCGGCGTCGTCGCCTCCCTGCTCGGCTTCGCCATCGCCGGCCCCATCCTCGAAAAATGGTCCGTTAAGCTCGGCATCATCATCGGCTTCGCCGTCTATTTCACCTCCGGCTGGTTCTTCACCTTCATGAAGGTCCATGCGCACGACTCCGAAGCCATCGGACCCAAGAAAAACGAATTCCAGCGCCTTTATGAGGCCGTCGGTTTTGCCGCAAAACACCGCGCCATCCTCATCCTCATCGGCTTCTCCACCCTCTTCTGGGCCGCATCCCAGATCTTTCTGGCCGCCATGGCCGCCTTCTGCG
>CAZGOM010000317.1:0-4601 GCA_964527265.1 uncultured Phycisphaeraceae bacterium
CGCCACCAGCACCACTGGCAGCTACAGCACCCAAACCCACCTCTTCCAGACCAGCACCCTCGCCAGCGACTTCCCCGTGCCTTTCAATGGCGTGGACCCCAATGCCAACTTCGCCCTCTGGGGCCTCACCCAGCCGGACTCCGCCACCGGCCTGCCCGCCACCTTTCTTGTGCAGGGAGACGTCTGGCGCTACACCGGCACGGATGGCAGCGGCACCGCCACCTACGTGGGCTACTACAGCAGTCCGGAGAGCGGCAGCCAGATCATGACCGTGGCAGCGCCGGATGCCAGCGGCGCACGCCTGGTGACAGTGACCGACCCCTACCGTGGCGATGGCAGCCCCACGCAGGGCACCCTCAACGACGTGCGCGGCAGCGCCCGGCTGCGTGATGGCAGCGAGGTGTACTCCGGGAACTTCTCCGGGCAGCAGGTGAACCCCACGCTCAATGACAACAACCTGCACACCATCGCCGCCGATCTCGACATTACCGGCAACGTGATCACCTTCGGCTCACTCACCGGCAATGCCGCCACCGCAGGGGTCACCCTCCAGTTTCAAGACACCGCCAGCGGCGGATCATTCACCGGCAGCTTTTACAGCATGCTGGCAAGGCCGCAGGCCCAGTGGCTGTGGGCGCGCACCACCAGCAGCAGCGGGCAGAGCACCCTGCCCGTGATGAAACTCGATGCCACCCACAAGCTCACCCTCTACGACAGCCCCGCCACCGGGCAGGCGCAGAACGCGGGCGTGGTGCTCGATCCCAAGGTAGACGGCGTCAGCACCATTCGTGGCGTGCTGCGCGTGAGGCCCGGCGGAGACATCGACATGGGCGAGTTCACGGCAGGAGGACAGCCCTGAGGCACCGACTGCGCATACGCTCGCTCAAGGTGCTGCGCCCATGCCTGGCAAACGCCGACTGCTGAACTCCGAACTTTTTCTTGGACTCCATGAATTCAAACTCCCTCCGCACCCTGCGCGGTCAGTTTCTGCGCGAAGTCATCACCCTGCTGCTCTTCGCCGGGCTCATGCTGCAAAGCGCCACCGCCGTGGCCCCTGACTGGTGGAGCACGCGCGGTGTTCTCAAATCCGGTGCTGTAGCGGATGACTATGCTGCTCTCAATCAAGGGCAGCTCAAGAACTTGGTGCGTGCGGCGCTCGAGGAGATGGAAGACAAGCTGTACTACGGCGCAGGAGATCAGGCCAGGGCTATGCTGGACACTTGGCGTGCGCAGTCTAATATCGCAGCGGATGACTATGCGGCGGTGACTGTGGGGCAGCTTAAAGCCGTAGCTCTGCCTTTGTACCAGGCGCTTCAAGACGCTGGCATGCCACTGCCCATGCCTTGGACAGAAACTGTGGCCGATGACGACGACTACGCACTGGCTACCATCGGCCAGGCCAAAAAAGTCTTCAGTTTTTGTGTGCCCGATTTGGTCGGCATGGGAACCTTTGACAGTGACGGTGATGGATTCAGTGACGCGATTGAAATTGCCATGGGCAGCAGTCCTTATTTGGCCAGTAGCCTGCCTTCTACTGTGGTCGCTTACGCTAGCTCAGGTGGCTCGTCCAGCGGCTCAGTGCCGGCCAACAACACAACTTTTTATGATACTCCGGTGCTTGTGGGGGAATCCAAAGGCATGTCGCGCTTTCGCGAAGGGTACCGCGGCGAGCAGACAAAGACAAACCGTTATAAGCAGCAAAAGTGGGAATGGGATTTCTATTTCAGCAATCCAGACACAAATATCAAAGGCAGCCGCACCTGGACCTACGATCCAACGACTGGCAACACGAGTGATTCAGGCGAGGACACCTCGATTGTATCTAATTATTTGGAATATGGATCAGGGTCATGGATTATTCAATCGGACACAGTGAAGACAACCGACAACTCAGGCCTAGGGGCGACGCCGGGCAGGGTTTCCAAACTTACAGAAACACTGTCAGATGCCTACACTCAGTCTGATCTGGTGAGTGGCGTGGAGACCAACTTGGCATTCAGTGGCACTTTTAATCAAGCCCCATGGGCCTCGGGTCCGGAGGCAAGTTACCTCAAGCAGTTGAATGATGATGGAGTCCAAAGTGCGGACTTTTACGGCGTCACCAGGTGCCAGTACAAATGGAAAATTCAGGCTGGTGATCCCCGCACTGTTGTCTGGACGGTGTCCTTCACACCCACGGGCTCTCAGCAACCATCCAAAGTCAGTCCAATGTTCTGGACTCCTGCTTCAGGAGGTGGGGCCAATCCGCAGGAATCCCCCGTGTACACCATTGATCCTCGGTATTCTCCTTATCTAAATGATGGCAATGGAAGCTACTCGCTGAAACGCATTCATGCCGATTTGGATGTTTACAGCATGGTGGACGGAGTGCAAAAATATGATCTGGATGATGCGTATGAAGATGCTGTGGGTGCCTTCGTCCCGGTCAACAAGGACGATGACGATGATGATGGCAGTGCCGACAAAGACCAGAGCGGCGCCAGTCCGCGTACGCCCGGTGGCTCGTGGGTGAATGGACAATGGCAGGCATTGAACTGGGGCGACAATGCCACAGACACCGACCTTCTCCCGATCATGACACGCGGCGATGGCACTCTGGCTGGCACTGGCGTGAAATACCATCTCGACATTCCGAGCCAGATCCGTGTCTGGCGCAGCCCTGACCGTTCGGATGAGGTGACAGCAGCTTCTGCGGACATCGACACCCACAGGAATGTCCCCTTGTTTGTTGAGGGCGTCACCGCAGGAACCTGTGTTCTCAAGATGGGGCTTTACAAAGATGGCAATGTTGTCGTTGCCGAAGCGGACAGCGTTAAAATCACCGTCTTTGACTGGGCCGGGCCATGCAATGTGCCGGGATACTCCATTCATCAATACACCGCTACTGGTGTGCCAGCCACGGCCAAGTGGCTCCCACCCCCAAACGGAGCCATAAACAAGTACTTGAGCACTGGGGACGTTAACATCCACTGGTCCGCAGGACCGGTCGTTGGACAGGCGCGATTGTATGTCAGCCCTGAATATACCTGGCCGCTGGAGGTGAACGTGGTGCAGGTTGATATTGATTTTGCCAACGGCAATTCGCTTAACTATATTCCACATCCAATACAAGGGAGCAACTGGCGCACTATACTATCAGCGAATTTTCCACCTCAAAAGGCAATGGAGGCACATTTGAACGTGGCACAACTTCAAGGCCCTAAAGTAGGATCATCAACTCGAGGCGAGAATCATATAGCACTGGGCTTTATGCAGACTGCCAATTTTCGTGCTTGGCACGGACTTTATGTAGATACAAAAAATCAGAAAACGATGGAACAGTACTCAACATATGAGAATAGCGGTGATCGCATCGATTATATTAATAGTGGACCATGGCAAGATGTTTTGAATACTTTGGGCAGACAGAGTTATCGACCACCAAGCGTTGGCTTTAGCGCCACTTATTCATTTTACACCCACGACACTCCGGCATTACCCGTTATACGTGATATCCAACTACAGCCAAATTTTATCATCGCACGATTTTATCTTATCGTTGATTTCAGGCTTTACTTGGCTGTGAGCACCACAGACATTGAAAACAATGCAAATAAGCATTATACCCAAAGGGCCGCCACTTTTTGGAGGTTTGATGGAAGCGGGCCGCTTTCTCCTGGCACTGTTTGGTCGGAGGGTGGTTCGGGAACTTCAGGTGCTAAGAAATTTTGGGAGGTGTTTTCCGGGGCGGAAGTGCCTGACACAGCAAGCATAACAATCAATAATACCCCTCCCTCTTGGAATCAACGATGAATGCAAAATCCACTTATTACAACAAATTATTCCTGACTCTTTTCACTCTTGCTGCAGTTTTTTTTGCGGCAGTTGTGGTTCGTTCGCAGGATCAAAGCCCCCCCTCGGTTGTCATTGCTGTTGTTGAAAGCGTTGCCCTAAATAACCCGAATACAATGGGGGGGCAGAATGCTTCGAGAACGGATCCAATTTACCGATTGAAGTTCAAAATCACAGAAGTCTTGCGAGGGCCGAAGGAATTGCTCGGGCAGAATTTTTTCTCTCTTAGTACTGCCGATATGAATGGGTTGGTGCATTATAACTTTATCATACCTAACTTGAAAATAGGTGATGAGGGCTTGTTTGGCCTGTACAAAGAGAGAGATGGGCTTTGGTATGATATTGGTGTGGGTGGGCCATTTGATGCGAATGACCCGTGGTTGGCTTATCCTCGACTCTTAAAAAACCGCGACCCGAAGTATGAAAAAATTGTTAATGGGCTGAGAGACCGTCGTGATCGTCTTAAAGTTCACAATGCTGCCGAGAGTAAAAACGAAAGATCTGCAACTGCACCGCAAGTCCAGTCGGTGCCTCTCATCCCGCAAACAAAGCCAGTGCCTGCTAAACCCGCAGCAGTAGCGCCGGAGAAAGCAGAGCAAACCTATCTCGGGTTTTGGTTAACTGGAATTGTGGCTGCAATCGCCGCCTGCTTTCTTCTTTTTCGCAAAGAAAAATGATGCCAGGCAGGGCGGGGCTTGATCAAGCTGGCAGGCGAAAGTAGCCGTGGATGTGGGGATGGCCGCGGAAGTACCAGACGAAGTCGGGGCTTT
>CAZGOM010000318.1:0-4575 GCA_964527265.1 uncultured Phycisphaeraceae bacterium
CCCTCGGCCAATCCGCCACCACCCTCTCCGGCGGTGAAGCCCAGCGCATCAAGCTCGCCCAGGAGCTCAGTAAGCTCCGTCGCGGCGAACACGTCTTCTACATCCTCGACGAGCCCACCACCGGCCTCCACCTCGCCGATGTCGCCCGCCTCCTGGAATGCTTAAAACGCCTCGTCGAAGGCGGCCACAGCGTCCTGGTCATCGAACACCATCTGGACGTCATTAAAACCGCCGACTACGTCATCGACCTCGGCCCCGAAGGCGGGCACTCCGGCGGCCAGATCATCGCCACCGGCACCCCTGAGCAAATCGCCAAGGTCAAAAAGTCCCACACCGGCCAATTCCTCGCCAACCGCCTTTAATGGGCGGCCTTCCACTCCTCATAACTGATCCGCGGAAGCTCAAACCGATCCTCCGTTCGGGAGTACATATTCGGTGATCCCAACCTCCCGATTGGTGCATGGCCCCGCACATGCCCCTTTTCATCCAGCATTCCTTCAGCCAAATGCACCCCCACCACCTCCCCGAACAACACCACGTTCTTCCCCACCGCCGTCTCCTGCATAAACCGGCACTCAATCGCAACCGGCGCCTCCGCAATGCACGGCACACCCACCAGCACACTGGCCGCCGTCGTCAACCCCGCCATCTCCAACTCGTTCACACCCTGCGGAAAATCCGTTGCCGTCACATTCATCGCATGAATCAGTGATTCCGGCACCAGATGCACCACAAACTCCCCCGTTGCCACAATGTTCGCGCGTGAATGCTTCGGCTCCCCCGCGCCATCCACCCCGATCCCCAGCCCCACGATCAGCGGATTCTGCCCCAGCAGATTGAAAAACGAAAACGGCGCGCAATTCAATCGCCCCTCCCGGTCCTTGCTCACCACCCACGCAATCGGCCGCGGCACCACCAAGCTCGTAAGCAGTCCATAAGCCTTCCCGCCCGCCATCTTCGCAATCTCAATATGCATGTCATTCCTTGTCAGATGAAGTCAGACCCACAACTCTAAACGCCCATCCTCACCAATTCTCCAGTTCGGAGGATTATCCAATCAGTTTCGAGAATCGTCCTATCCAACTCGCAGATTCGCCCCCTATCATCCATTCAATCAAACCCATCCACCCTCTCCCTCAATCTGACCTGACCCCAGACTCTGAACCCAGGCCCTCCTTCCCTCTCCTCTTGACACTTCCACCCCCACGGCTTATTGTTACTTCATGCAACAGTTACCTAAAGCAAGTGTAACGCCAGAGCAATCCACCGCCACCGCCCAGGCCATGCTCGCCGGTCTCCCGCGGGTCATGTGGTTCATCCGCTTCCACATGCGCAAAAACCGCCAGACAGGCCTCAGCGTCCCTCAATTCCGCACGCTGGCCCAGCTTGCTTCCTTCGGCTCGGTCAGCGTCTCCTGCGTTGCAGAAAACCTCGGCTGCTCTCTCCCCACCGCTTCCCGCATGGTCGATAAGCTCGTTGATTCCGGCCTCATCGACCGCACCCAATGCCCTGACAATCGCCGCAAAGTCTCCCTGATCCTCACCCCCAAAGGGCTCCAGGTCTTCGAAGCCTCAAGTCGCGAAACTCAAGCCGCCATGGCTCAGGTTCTCTCCTCCCTCCCGGAGAAGGACCACAAAGACATTCTCCGCCTCATGCCCCTCTTAAAAGACCTGTTCGATCCCCATTCCTGCCTCTTCAAACAGCCCGCCGCGTCAAAAACCAAACCTGCGCAACGCTGATACCTCTCTTAAACGCTCATTTTGGAGTGAACCGTCATGTGGATTGTCCGGCTGGCCCTGCGTAGACCCTACACCTTCGTGGTCGCCGCGATGCTCGTGGTCATCCTCGGCATCGTCACCATCATGCGCATGCCCACCGATATCTTTCCCGAGATCGACATCCCCGTCGTCTCCTGCGTCTTCAACTACCCCGGCATGTCCGCCTCCGACATGGAAAAACGGGTTGTCAGCAATTTCGAGCGTTTCCTCGTCACTGTCGTCAACGATATCGATCACGTCGAAAGCCAATCCTTAAACGGTGTCGCCGTCGTCAAGGTCTACTTCCAGCCCGGCGCAAAAATCGAAGCCGCCACCGCACAGCTCACCGCCGTCGCCCAGACCGCCATCCGCATCATGCCCCCCGGCATGCAGCCGCCCCTCATCATCCGCTACTCCGCCACCAACGTCCCCATCCTCCAGCTCTCCCTCTCCAGCGACCGCCTCCCCGAACAGCAACTCTTCGACCTGGGCATCAACGCCCTTCGCCCCCAGCTCATCACCATCCCAGGCATTCAGGTCCCCTTCCCCTACGGCGGCAAGCAGCGCCAGGTCATGATCGATCTTGACCCGGAAAAGCTCGACGCCTTCGGCATCTCTCCCACCGAAGTCTCCGATGCCGTCAACGTCCAGAACCTCATTCTCCCTTCCGGAACCGCCAAAATCGGCGTCCAGGAATACCCCGTCACACTCAACAGTTCCACCGAATCCGTCGCCGCTCTCAACGATATTCCCATCAAAACCGTCAACGGCACACCCGTCTACATCCGCGATGTCGCCCACGTCCGCGACGGCTACTCCGTCCAGACCAACATGGTCCATGCCAACGGCAAACGCGGCGTCCTCATCCCCATCTTAAAGGCAGAAGGCGCCTCCACCCTCGACGTTGTCGACAGCGTCAAAGCAGCCCTCCCACGCATCCAGTCCACCCTTCCCCCTGACCTCAAAGTCGATCTGTTGTTCGATCAATCCCTCTTCGTCCGCGCCTCCATCGAAGGCGTCGTCAAAGAGGCCGCCATCGCCGCCGGCCTCACCGGCCTCATGATCCTCATGTTTCTGGGCAGTTGGCGCAGCACCGTCATCGTCATGGTCTCCATCCCGCTCTCCATCCTCATCTCCATCATCATCCTTGCCGCCCTGGGACAAACCTTAAATGTCATGACGCTCGGCGGCATGGCCCTGGTCGTCGGCATCCTCGTCGACGACGCCACTGTCGAAATCGAAAACATCCACCGCAATCTCCACATGAGAAAACGCCTCATCAAGGCCATCCTTGACGGCGCAAACCAGATCGCCGTCCCCGCCTTCGTCTCCATGCTTTGCATCTGCATCGTCTTCGTGCCCGTCGTCTTCATCACCGGCCCCGCCCGTTATCTCTTCACACCCCTGGCCATGGCCGTCGTCTTCGCCATGATGGCCAGCTACCTCATCTCCCGTACCCTCGTCCCCACGATGGTCCATTACCTTCTGGCCGCTGAAGTCGAGCGTTATGGCGGCGTCCTGGACGCAAACGATCCCCACGCCGTCCGCAACGCCAAGCCAAGCGGCTTTTTCGCCTCCACGTGGGTCCGCCTCTCCGCCCTCGTGCTTGCCGGCGCAATCGGTGCAGCCTTCTACGTCTACTACGGCGCAGGCGGCCCCCGCACCTTCTGGCAGACGCTCCATCAAAAATCCCTCCTGCTCCTCCACCACATCGGCCAGAACCCCACCCTGTATCTCCTCTGGGGCGGCGTTATCGTCTCCGGCATCCTCCTCCTCTTCCTCATCGACCGCCTCTCCCTCCTGGAGCGCTGGCACCGCATTTTCGACTCCGGCTTCCGTGTCGTCCAACGTTTCTACGGCGGCGTCCTGGCGTGGTGCCTGGTTCATAAAACCGCTGTCCTGGCCGTCTTTGTCCTTATCCTCGCCAGCGCCGTGTGGCTCTTCCCCAAAGTCGGCGCGGACTACTTCCCTTCCGTCGACGCCGGCCTTATCCGCATGCATGTCCGCACGCCGCCCGGCACCCGAATTGAGGAAACCGAACGCTACTACGCCAAAGTCTCCCATGTCATCCGCACTGTGATTCCCGAAGACCAGATCACCGCGATGCTCGACAACATCGGCATCCCTTATTCGGGCATCAATCTCTCCCTCTCCGACGGCACCCTCGCCTCCCCCGCCGACGGCGAATTTCTCATCTCCCTCAAAGACTCCGAAACCCCCACCCACGTCTACATTGACCGTCTTCGTAAAACCCTCGCCGCGCAGTTCCCCGAGCTCACCATCTTTTTCAAGCCGCCTGACATGGTCACCCAGGTCCTGAACTTCGGCTTGGCCGCGCCCATCGACGTTCAAGTCGCCGGCCCACTCCGCAATGATGAAGCCAACTACCAGATCGCCCAAAAACTCAAGCTCAAGCTCGCCCAGCTTCCCGGCGTCACCGATGTCCGCATCGCCCAGGTCACCCGCACCCCCGACATCCGCCTGAACGTCGACCGCGTCATGGCCCGCCAAATGGGCCTCACCCAGCGGGAAGTCGCCAATAACCTCCTCATCTCCCTCTCTTCCTCCGGCCAAACTTCCCCTAACTTCTGGCTCGATCCCCGCTCCGGTGTCAGCTACAACGTTTCCGCCCAAACCCCCCAGTACCGCATCGACTCCGTCGAAGATCTCAACAACGCCCCCATCCCCATCCGCGACAGCGGTGCAGGCGGAGGGACGAATGTCCAACTCCTTGGCAACCTCGCCTCCCTCTCCCGCGGCTACACCGCCACCAACATCACCCACTACACGCTCATGCCCACCTACGACATTCACATGA
>CAZGOM010000319.1:0-4554 GCA_964527265.1 uncultured Phycisphaeraceae bacterium
CGTGCCGATTTCAGCCGACATGCAGCCAGTACATGCTGGATGCGGTGGACAAGCACGGGCCGATGAAGGGGGGATGGCGGGGTGTGAAGCGGATTTGCCGATGCAATCCGTGGGGCGGGTTTGGATATGACCCAGCGTAGCGCGCTGCGTGCTAGAGAATAGAGCGGTAGAACAGTAGAGAGTAGACGGAGGTGAAGAGGTGAAGAAGTTGATGCCAATCCATTTGATTGCAGGGCCGCTGGGCGTGGGGAAGACGAGCGCGATATTGGATTATTTGAAGCGCTCGGCCGGGTGGGAGCAGGTGGGGGTGGTGGTGAATGATTTTGGACCGCTGGGGATGGATGATGCGATTTTGGAAGGAGGCGGTGCGCGGGGGCAGGGGTCTGAGGTGGTGATGATTCCCGGCGGGTGCGTTTGCTGCACGGCGGCGGCGGGGCTGGTGGCGGGGTTGGAAAAGGTGCTCAGAATAAAGGGCCTGACGCGGGTGATCATTGAGCCGTCGGGGATTGCGGCACCTTCGGATGTGATCGATACGCTGCGGATGTTTGCCAGGACGCATGATCTGGAAATCATGCCGGTGATCGGGATGCTGGATGCGTGTGATGCGGTGACGATCATCGAAGGGCGGATGCCGCTTTATTCAAAACTGGTGGAGAGTTCGGATCACCTGGTGTTTAACCGGAGCGATCTGGCGGGGGAGGCGAAGGTGGCGCTGCTGAAGGAATGGGCGGACGGGTTGTATCCGCCGAAGTTGACTGCAGCGGCGACGCATCATGGGATGCTGCCGGACAAGTTGTTTGAGCCGGGTGGTGAAGTGAAGGTGAAGGCGCGGAGTTTGATGTTGAGCGTGTCATCCGGAGGTGGAGGCAAAGCGCACCATGGACATACGGAGGGGCATGATCATCCGACGGATCATTCGGATGGGCTGCTGTGGCCATCAGAGGTGATGTTTCGCCATGAGAAGCTGGGGCGGCTGTTTGTGAGCCTGATGACAGAGGGCGTCGGAGGGGTGAAGCCGATCCGGGTAAAGGGGATTTTTTCGACCGATGAGGGGTGGGTGTTGATTGAGGTGGCGCGGGAGCATGTGTTTGAGCGGCCGACGGAATACCGCCGGGATTCACGGGTGGATTGGATCACGGCGGAGGGGATGGTGCTGGACAAGGCGAAGGTGAAGGGGATGCTGGAGGATTGCCGGATTGATTGATGGAAGAGGGGTCTAGGGTCTGGGGTCTGGGGTCTGGTCAGATTTAGGAACGGGCTTGTTGAAGCGAGTTTGGTAGGCGTGGGTGATGGAGGCTGGGTCGGAGAGGTTTAGGTGAGAGCAGATGAGTTGGTGGATTTTGGTGAGCGTATGGGGATTGGGCTGGGATTCGGAGGCGAGGGATTGAGCGTGGGGGACGAGAGCGGAGAAGAGGGTTTGCCAGTCGGGTGGAAGGGGAACACGATTGAGCCAGGCGATGCGGACCTGGGGGAGGGTGGCGCGGGTTTCGCCGCCGGAGAGGGCGTAGTAAAGGCGAATGATGGGGCTGTTCAGATAAGCCATGAGGCCCCAGAGGAGGGGCGCGTGGGCTGGGTTTATGGCACGAATGTTATGAACGGAGTTTGAGGTGTAATGGTTGTGGATGAGGTCGATGCCGACGATGGGCATGTTGGCGGTCTGGCGGCTGACGAGCTTGGGGGATTGGAAGATGGCTGGGTTGCGAAGTGAAGTGCCGGCTTTGCTGTCGGTGCGGCTGATGAGTGCGGGGTCGTAGCGGATGCCGAGGGTGGGGGGGGTGAGTGCGAAACCCCATGGGGCGATGTCGCGGCCTGCCAGGAGGGGGGAGGGGAGAAATAGAGGAGGTCCCGAGTCCAGGGTCCCGAGTCCAGGGTCTGAAGAGGGGAGGGGAAGTCCTGCGTCCTGAGTCTTGCGTCTTGCGTCGGGGAGAGGTCCCGAGTCCAGGGTCTCGAGTCCAGGGTCTGAAGAGGGGAGGGGAGGTCCTGCGTCGTGCGTCTTGCGTCTTGCGTCGGGAAGAGGAGAGGGAAGTCCTGAGTCGTTATCGTTAAGAGGTGGGAGGGGAGCGATGAGTTTGGCGCGCATGTGGGCGGGGCCGGGGTTGATGCCGTCTTTGACGTGAAAGATGTCGGAGAGGAGTGGGCCGGTGAGGTTTGCGATGGTGGATTGGAGGAGAGGCTCGATGGGGTGTTTGTAGAAGATGATGGACGCGGAGCTTGGTGCGGGACCGGGGATCCATGGGATGGATTGGACGTTGGAGGGAACGTGGCTGGTTTGGGCAGCGAAGGATTCAGGTTGACCTGAGCCAAAGAGGCCGATGACGTTTTGAACGGCGGCGTTGAAGAGGCGCTTTTCGATCAGGAGCCAGCGCTGGGAGGGGAAGCGGTGGGCGAGGTGTTCGCGGTCACGGGCGTAGCTGTCGGCAAAGGCGAGGGTGTCGGGGGTGATGGTGCAGGCGATGCCGTCGGGCTTGGTGAGAGCGCCGATGGCCTGGATGAAACGGGTGAAGAGGTTGATGCGGCCGTCGGGCCTTTGTTTTTTGTGGTCGTCGGAGAGGAGTTGGGTTTTGCGTGAGCGGCGGGAATAAGCCGGGACGTAAGGGGGATTCAGGAGGAGGATGTCGGCCTGGCCGATTGTTGTAGTGAGGGTGGGTGTGAGGCCGGAATCGTTGAGGGTGAGGATGTGGTTTGCGAGATGCGGGTGGTTTTCAAGGAGGCGGGCGTGGGCGATGAGGAGGGCGGTTGGATCGGTGTCCACCGCGATGAGGCGGCCGGAGAAGTTTGCGGGGAGGAGATTGCGGGCGGCTAAGAGAAGGTCACCGGTGCCGGCGGCGGGATCAAGGATGGTGAGGTTTTGGATGGGGGCGCTGGGGTGGGTTTTGCGCCATTGATCAAGCGCGGCCTGGGCCATGAGGGTGGCGACGGCGGGCGGGGTGTAGTAGACGCCGTGGTCGGAGCGGTCGGTGTGGGAGAGTTCGTGGAAGCGGGCTAGGGCGGATAAAGAAGGTGGGGAGGGGAGGTTAGATGTTAGAGGTGAGACGTTTGATGTGGCAGAGGGGGAAAGGATGGGCTGGGCCCGGTTGTTCTGCTGAAGGGGAAGGGACAGGAAGGATGCGATGATGGTTTGGAGTTGCGCCGTTGTGAGTTTGGCGGTGCGGGTTTTTTTGGCTGCGGATTTTGCCCAGGATTCGGCTTCGGCGACAGGGATTGGAGATTTGGGCTTCTTGGTGCTCATTGGGCGGGGCGGCTTTTGGTGATGCTGGGGAGGATGAGGTTGCCGGAGCCGGAGCGGAAGCCTTCGAGGTCGAGAGTGATGTAGGTGAAGCCGAGGGATTTGAGGTTTTGTGCGATGGTGGCGCGGGTTTCGGGGGCCATGATGCGGGGGAGTTGGTCGAGGGGGATTTCGAGGCGGGCGAGGTTGTCGTGGTGACGGACACGGATGCCGGTGAAGCCGAGGGTGCGAAGGAGGGTTTCGGCCTGCTCGACTTGATGGAGGCGCTCAGGGGTGACGGGGAGGCCGTAGGCAAGGCGGCTGGAGAGGCAGGCGGCGGCGGGTTTTTGGGCGTTGGGGAGTTTTAAGGCGAGGGCGAGGGCGCGGATTTGTTCTTTGCCCAGCCCAGCATCGAGGAGGGGGCTGACGACGTTGTTTTCGGTGGCGGCTGTGAGGCCGGGGCGGTGGTCGCCGAGGTCGTCGGTGTTAGTGCCGTTGGCGATTGCAGTGATGCCGAGGGAGTCGGCAAGGGGGCGGAGCGTGGAATAGAGATGGGTTTTGCAGAAGTAGCAGCGGTTGCCCTGGTTGGCCTGATAGCCGGGGTCGGATTGTTCGGCGGGTTGCACTTCGATGAGGTCAAGGTCGGCCCATTTGGCGAGGTCGCGGGCTTCCTGGAGTTCATGGCGGGGGAGGCTTGGGGAATCGCCGATGGCGGCGGGAGCGTTTTGCTTGCCGAGGGTTTGACGGGCGACGATGGCGATGAGAGTGGAGTCGACGCCGCCGGAGAAGGCGGTGAGGAGTTTGGGGTGCTTCTGGATGGCCTTGGTGAGGGAGGCCAGAAGGGTTTGGGTGTCATCGGTCAGGGCGGGCATGGGGATAGTTTAGCGGGGAGATTTTCAAAGGGTTCAAATTTTCGGGTTAGAGTGGCCGTGAAGATTTTATGGAGGATTGAAAGATGGGCGCGAAGTTAAAAATATTGCAGTTTGGGGCGGGATCGATGGGGAGCCGACGGCTGCGGGATTTGAGCGCACATCCGGAAGTGGAAGTGGCCCTGGTGGAGGCGCGGGAGGACCGGGCGGCGCGGGCGCGGGAGCGGTTTGGGGTGCGTGTGTTTGCGGATGCGTTGGAGGGGTATGCATGGGGGCCGGGGGCGGTGTCGATTTCGGTGCCGCCGGATGGGCATGAGGGGGTGGTGCGGGAGGTGAAGCGGCGGGGATTGCCGTGGTTTTGCGAGGCGGCGATCTGGACGCCGGAGGGGTGGGAGACGGAGCAGATGCAGGGGAGGGGGTGTCCTTCGTCGTCGCTGGTGTATTTGCCGGTGGTGGAGGAATTGCGGCGTGTGGTGAGGG
>CAZGOM010000320.1:0-4548 GCA_964527265.1 uncultured Phycisphaeraceae bacterium
CCCATGAGCTGCATGCCCCAGCAGATGCCCAGAACGGGGGTTTGCGGGAGAGGGTTCAAGGCGGCAAGGAGGGCCACCTCGAAGGATTGGCGGCGGGGATCGACCCTGGTGACGCGGGGATCGGTTTGGGCGTTGAAAGGGGTCATGTCGGGGCAGTCGCCGCCGGTTAAGACAAAAGCGTCGCAGGAGGCGAGGTAGTCAGGGATGAGGTCGGCGCATTGCGGGAGGAGGAAGGGGAGGCCGCCCGCCTTGGCGACGGCGTCGGAATAGGCTTCGGCGGATTCGTAGCGGCGTGTGCCTTTGGCGGTTTGTCCATTGTCGACGGTGATGCCAATGCGGGGGCGGGGGTTCATGAGTGTCCGGGATGAGGGGTGAAAGTGTGCTTTTGTATGCTTTGTGAGAATAATTTTTTAACATGATTTACAAGATTCACAAGATTTACATGCTTGATCACGGGCGGACGAAAGGCGGCATGTGAGACAGGGCGGTGAGTTTTTAATTTGATGTGCGGGGGTTTGAACGTGTTTAAAAGTGAATGCGGCAATAAAAATATTTTTTATTGCCTGGGCATAAAAGTCTGTCATGCATAACTTCGCATTTCTATAATGCTCGCTCGTTTTTTGTCGATTGTTTCGCACTCATTTGCGCGACCAGATTGCGCGAAGGCTTCCACCATGACAACGACTGTGGGTTCCAAGACCGGGGACATCATTGCCCGGTATGACGCTTACATGATCAACAACCTGCCGCGGTATCAGGTGGCGGTGGTGCGTGGGGAAGGGTCTAAGCTGTGGGACGCGGAGGGGAAGGAATACCTGGATCTGTTCTCAGGCTTTGGCGCGGGCGTGCTGGGGCATTGCCATCCGGACCTGGTGGATGCAGTGACCAAGCAGGCGCAGACGCTGTGGCATGTGGGGAACCTGCTGCACACTGAGCCGCAGACGCGGCTTGCGGAAGCGATCGCCAAGCATGGGTTTGGGGGCAAGAGCTATTTCTGCCATTCGGGGGCGGATGCGAATGAGGCGGCGATCAAGCTGGCGCGGCTGCGGGGGACGCGGCACACGGGGCCGGGCGGGGGGAAAAAGTACAAAGTGGTGAGCGCGTTCAACAGCTTTCATGGGCGGAGTTTTTCGACCATGATGGCGACGGCGCAGGACAAGGTGCGGCTGGGGTTTGAGCCGTGGCTGGAAGGGTTCGTGCATGTGCCGTTTAATGATTTGACGGCGATGCGGGCGGCGGTGGATGACCAGACGGCGGCGATCATGGTGGAGCCGATCCAGGGCGAAGGCGGCTGCAACATGCCGACCGAAGAATATTTGAAGGGCCTGCGGAAACTGGCGGATGAAAAGAACATCGTGCTGATTTTCGACGAAGTGTGGACCGGCTGCGGACGCACGGGCAAGTACTTCGCGCACCAGCACTGGGGCGTGGTGCCGGACGTGATGACGCTGGCCAAGGGTGTGGGCGGCGGGCTGGCGGTGGGCGTGATGTGCGCACACCCGCGGGTGCAGGAGGTGTTTGACTACAAGGACAACCACAACACGGTGGCGCAGGCGACGACACTGGGAGGCAATTGCCTTTCGATGGCGGTGAGCGCACGGATTTTTGATGTGCTGGAGCGCGATGGGCTGGTGGAAAAGGCAATGAAAGACGGGCGGCATTTCAAGGCGCGGATCAAGGACATCGCCAAGCGGGTGCCGGGCGTGAAGGAAGTGCGGGGACATGGGTTGTTCCTGGGGATTGAGTTGGACCCCAGCGCCAAAGGCGCGACATTTAAGAATGCCGCGGATGTGGTGAACAGGTGCATGGCTCAGGGGGTAATGCTCAATGGGACGCAGAATGTGGTGCTGCGGATTGCGCCGGCGCTGAATATCACGCGGGAGGAGCTTGATCGGGGCCTGAGCGTGTTGGAGAAGGTCTTATCGGAAAAGTAAAAAGGGATAAGGTACAAGGGATAGGTAAGAAATGTGACTGCTCGGAGTGAATCCTGCGGAGTATGGCCTAAGATTACCCCAGGGGAACCGCCTGTAAGTTTTTGACCTTGCACCTTTTACCTTGTCACTTGCACCTTTTTCTTCCATGGCATTTGATCCCCTTCATATTTTGGCGCCGGATGGGCCGATTGCCCGGCGGCTGGGGGGGCGGTACGAGCAGAGGCCCGAGCAGGTGGAGATGCTTAAAGGCGTCTCCAAGGCGATGCACGATCGGGCGCATTTGATCGTGGAGGCGGGGACGGGCGTGGGGAAGAGTTTCGGGTATCTGCTGCCGGCGATTGAGCGAGTGGTGAACAGTCCGGTGGGCAAGCGGCAGCGGGTGGTGATCTCGACGCACACGATTGCACTGCAGGAGCAGATCGTGCAGAAGGATATTCCGCTTCTGCAGGCGATCATTCCAGAAGAGTTCACGGCGGTGCTGGTGAAGGGGCGGGGAAATTACATTTCACTGCGGCGGCTGGAGCAGGCTTCAGGGCGGCAGAAGGAATTATTTGCCGAGCCGGAAATGACGCGGTCGCTGCATGTGATTGAAGATTGGGCGTATGAGACGGATGACGGGTCGCTTTCGACCCTGCCGAAGCTGGAGAGGCCGAGCATCTGGGAGCGGGTGCAGAGCGATTCGACGAATTGCATGGGCAAGCGATGCCCGACGTATGAGAAATGCTTTTACCAGAAGGCGCGGAGGCGGATCGAGAATGCGGATTTATTGATCTGCAACCATGCGCTGTTTTTTTCGGATCTGGCGCTGCGGGCCGAGAGCGGGGCGGGGATTTTGCCGCCGTACGACCATGTGATCCTGGATGAGGCGCACACGATTGAGGATGTGGCGGGGGACCATTTCGGAATGGCGGTGACGGAGACGAGTGTGCGGTTTTTGCTGAATCTGCTGCTTAATGAACGGACGGTGAAGGGGTATCTGGCGGTGCTGCGCGATAAGGGCGGGGCGATTGAGACGGCGGTGGAGCGGTCGATTGCGTATGTGAGCGATGCGGACCGGGCGAGCACGGATTTTTTTGATCGGCTGGTGAATTGGCGTAAGAACAAGGGGCCTTCCAATGGGCGGGCGCTGGAACCGGGGATCGTGGAGGACAACCTGAGCCCGGCGCTGATGGCACTGGCTTCGTCACTGAAGACGATCAAGGACCGGACCGAGAGCGAACCGGACAAGTTTGAGCTGACCAGCTATGCGATGCGTTGCGAATCGATGGCGTCTGAGGTGATGGGACTGGTGGGGCAGAAGCTGGCGGATTGTGTGTACTGGGTGGATGTGAATGAGGAGGGGCGGTTTCGGAAAGTGGGGCTTTCGTGCTCGCCGATTGATGTGGGGGCGCTGCTGCATGACCGGCTTTTTGGCGCGACCAATGCGGATGGAGACCCGGTGAGCGTGACGCTGACATCGGCGACGCTGGCGATTGATGGACGTTCTGGGCCGGCGGTGAAGCCTGTGTATCCCAAGAAACCCAAGCCGCAGGCAAAGGTGACTGTGGAAGATTTGGATGATGTGTTTGATGACGGGCTACCGAAGAAGGAGGAGCCTGTGAAACCGCTGGAACCGGTGGGGCCGCCTGCTCCGCCGCATCACCCGGGGTTTGACCATTTCATGGTGCGGGTGGGGAGTACAAGTGCGCGGACGATCATGGTGGGGTCGCCTTATGACTACCAGAAGCAGGCGAAATTGATCCTGGATGCGACGCTGCCGGAGCCGTCTAGTCCGCACTATTTCCCGCAGCTTTGCCCGGCATTGCTGAAGTATGTCGACCAGACGGATGGGGGCGCATTCATCTTGTTTACGAGTTACGACGCCTTGAGGAAGAGTGCGGAGTGGCTGCGGCCGTTTTTGACGCATCGGCGCATGCCGATGCTGGTGCAGGGGGAGGGGATGCAGCGCACGGCGATGCTGGATGCGTTTAAGTCCAACCCGCGAAGCGTGCTGCTGGGTGCGGATTCGTTCTGGCAGGGGGTGGATGTGCAGGGGGATGCACTGAGAAATGTGATCATTCCGAAATTGCCGTTTGAGGTGCCGGACAAGCCGTTGGTGGAGGCGAGGATTCAGCGGATCAAGGAGCAGGGGGGCAACCCGTTTGCGGAATTGACTTTGCCGGAGGCGATCTTGAAGTTCAAGCAGGGGTTTGGTCGGCTGATCCGGTCGCACAAGGACATGGGAATCGTGGTGGTGCTGGATTGCCGGCTGACGACGAAGTATTACGGGAAGAAGTTTTTGCAGGCCTTGCCGAAGGTGCCGACGCAGACGGTGCGGCGGCCGTATGATCCGAGCGAGGAGTATCGGTAGGGAAAGCAGGTCTGGGGTCTAGGGGTTGGGGGCTGGTCAGAGAAATCACGCGGAATGTGGTTTTTGAATCCTCTTTGTTGTGATGTAAAACTTGAATTAATAGTAGGTTATGTTATTCATAGTGCGTGCAAGGCATGCCCTGGCTTTGGGGCGGAGTGTGCCACCCGGAGTGGGGCGTGCTACAATGTTAGATCGCCCCAAAGCAGGACTTAGAAGAGATATGAGTTCACGGACATCCAAACCGCAGTCTGTTTCCGTCAGCGT
>CAZGOM010000321.1:0-4535 GCA_964527265.1 uncultured Phycisphaeraceae bacterium
CGCGACTTCCAGATCCGCGGCTATCCCGTCCGCATGAAGCTCGACATGTGCCTCGTCTTCTCCGCAAACCCCGAAGACTACACCAACCGTGGCCGCATCGTCACACCCCTGAAAGACCGCATCGGCTCCGTCATCCGCACCCACTACCCCGCCACCTTAAACGAAGCCATGGCCGTCTCCGCCTCCCGCGCTTTCCTTGAGCGCGCCCACATCTCTCCCGCCGGTAACACCGCCGCCGCCCTCGTCCGCCTCCCCCCCGTCATGCACCAGATCGTCGAGGCATTCATCGCCAAGGCCCGCACCAGCCCCCACATCAACCAGGCCTCCGGCGTCAGCGTCCGCGCCAGCATCACCTGCCTTGAAAACCTCATCTCCAGCGCCGAGTACCGCGCCCTCGTCAACAACGAAACCGGCGTCATGCCCCGCGCCTGCGACCTCCCCCACCTCGTCGCCGGCGCGCGCGGCAAAATCGAACTCATGCTCGGCGAAGACGGCCAGGGCACCGAAGACAAGCTCATCCTCTCCATGATCGGCGAATCCGTGAAAGACATCATCGGCCGCCATGCCGATCCCGATGAATTCGACCACATCGCCGAACAATTCAAATCCGGCCTCACCCTCGTCGTCGGCGACGAAGTCCCCGCCGCCGAACTCATCGCCGGCTTCAAACACGTCGACGGCATGCTCGAAGCCGCCGCAGACCTCGCCCAGCGCCTCTCCATGGACGTCCGCGACCTCCAGTCCATGGCCTGCGCCGGCGAACTCCTCCTCGAATTCCTCTACGTCCACAACCGCCTCAGCAAACAACCCGGCTCCACCGGCAACTCAGGCGCCTACAAAGGCTGATACAGCCCCCCCAGTGACTCTTGATCCTGAAGGGATCGCAAGCCGGGGGTTGAGCGTACTCGCGATACCCACGGTTGACGAAAAAGAAAAAGGCTCTTGCACCCGCCTGCGTTCATGCCACAAAACCTGTAGCAACTCAATTCTTCCGAATCTTCAATCTTCCGCTCTACTTTCCACTTTCTCAAATCCACTCTCTAATCGCGTCCGCGCGATTTCACCCGCCCTTCTGCTTGCGCTTCGCCGCCTCCCCCTCCAACACCTTCACCGTCTCATCATTCTTGGCATTCTTCCCCGCGCCTTTGATCGCATAGTCCAGCGCCGTCTTTCCATTCTTATCCTTCTTTGAGGCATCCGCACCCTTCCCAAGCAGATATTTCACATTCTCGGCCCGGCTCATCCGTGCCGCCGCTATCAGCGGCGTCCACGACTCATCACCACTCGCCGCATTCACATTCCCACCCCCTTCCACAAGCGCTTCCAATACCTTCACATTCTCGCCTCCCGCCGCTTTTGTCATGGCTGAACCATAACTCGGCACCGACGCATTAGGATCTGCCTTTTGCGCAATCAATACCTTCACTACCTCCAACGCATTCCTCGACTCGCTCGCCGCGGCATAATAAAGCACCGATCCCGTCTGGGCCTTAATATCAACTTTCGCTCCCTTCTCCAAAAGATACTTCACCACATCCAAATGCCCTTGGGCCGCCGCTTCAAAAAGCGCCGTCGCCCCCACCATATCTTTCTTATTGATATCCACCCCCGCCACCAACGATTGCTTCAC
Organism: uncultured Phycisphaeraceae bacterium; assembly: GCA_964527265.1. Lineage (GTDB taxonomy): Bacteria > Planctomycetota > Phycisphaerae > Phycisphaerales > Phycisphaeraceae > CAZGOM01. The sequence goes on from CAZGOM010000321.1 coordinate 1,631, forward strand.
CATCTCAAGATCCCCCGCTCGCGCTGCCATGCTCAAAACCGTGTCCCCGTTCTTCGCCGTCACATCCAGCTTCGCGCCATGCTTCAGCAGCAATTGCCTCAGGTCGTTTTTCCCATCCCGCACGGCCATCACCAGCAACGGATAACCCCCTCCATTCACATCCGCCCCCGCCTTCAGCAGAATCTCCACAAACTTCAACGTCTGAGCAGACTGTGTCGTCGTTGCACCCAGCGGCGTATCTCCAAGCCGATTCGGCGCATTCACATCTGCCCCATTCTTGATCAGCAGTTCCAGTGTCTCCGCATTCCCCAGCATCAATGCCCAGAAAATCGGCGCATCCACCCGTGCCTTCTTCCCCTTCGGGTTCGCCAGGCTCGGGTCCTCTTTTAAAATCGCCTCCACCTTCGCCGTATCCTTCGCGCTAATCGCATTCTCCAAATCCTTCACCCCAACCGCTCCGCTCATCACGCCCCACATCACAACCACAAGCGCCATCGACAAAATCGTCCGCTTCATTCCAGCCTCCATTTGTTTTTGATGTCCCCAAACCATGCTTACCTTCCCGGAAAAATCACATCAATCAATCACAAGTCGCCAGTACTAAAACCCAACCTGCATCTTCACCAATCACGAAACGACCTCCTTCTAAATGCCTCTGCAAATCTGGTCAATCTTGTAAAAATTCTTCTCCTCCCTCAACCGCCCTTTTGCTTCCGCTTCGCCGCCTCCTCTTCCAACACCTTCACCGTCTCATCAGTCTTCGCATTCTTCCCCGCGCCTTTGATCGCATAGTCCAGTGCTGTCTTTCCTTCCTTATCCGTCTTTGCGGCATCCGCTCCCTTTAACAGCAGATACTTCACATTCTCCGGGCGGCTCGCACGCGCCGCCGCCATCAGCGGCGTTTTCCGCGCTTCACCCGCAGGGGCATTCACATCCCCTCCGGCCTTCATCACCGCCTGCAGCACCTTCAAATTCGCCTTTTCCGCGGCTTCCGTCATCGCTGAGCCAAAGCGTGTCTCCCGATGCACATCCACTTTATGCGTTATCAGCAGTTCCACCATCTCAAGCATATTCTCCGAGTTTCCCGACAGCGCCCAGAAAAGCAGCGTCCCACGATCCGACTTCACATCGACCTTCGCCCCTTTTTGAATAAGAAATTTCACCATCTCGATGCGTCCGTCCGCCGCTGCCCCACAGATTGGCGTCACCCCTCCAGCACTCTCCTTATTCACATCGATTCCCGCGGCAATCGCTTCTTTCGCCATCTCCAGATCGCCCGCCAGCGCCGCCATATCCAGCACCGTGACCCCGCTTTTTCCCACCACATCCAGTTTCGCCCCGTTCTTGCGCAGCAGTTTCGCCAGCTCCTTGTGCTGGTTTTGCACTGCGCCCAATAGCGGCGGATAAACCCCCTTATTCGGATCCGCTCCCGCCTTCAGCAGCGCCTCCGCCAGCTTCATATCCTCCGGAAAGTTCTCCATCCCATGGTACAGCGCCGTGTTTCCACGCCAGTCGAGTGCATTCACATCCGCCCCGTTCTTGATCAGCAATTCCACCATCCCCGTATTCCCAGACTGCACAGCCCTCACCAGCGGCGCATACCGCCGATCCTCCTCATCCCTCTCCTTGGGCAGATTCACCAGCCCCGGATTCTCTTTTAAAATCGCTCCCGCCTTCGCCTCATCCTTCGCGGCAATCGCCTTCTCCAGATCTTTCAACCCCGCCGCTCCGCTCATCACACCCCACATCAAAACCACAACCGCCGCTGACAAAATCGTTCGCTTCATCCCAGCCTCCATTTGTTTTCGATAACCCCGGCTCATCACGCACACTCCCGGAAAATCCGCATCTGATCAACCACCAGTCCTCGATGATAAAGCCCAACACACATCATTGCTAACCACGAAAATTCCCTCCAAAAATCCCGGCTTTCAATCCCTCTTTGTAAATGCCTCTTCAAATCCGGTAAATCTTGTAAAAATTCGTCTCTTATCTCCCTCTCATCTCCGGCTCATCCGATACTCCCGCAGAATCTCCCGCACCTCCCCTAGCGCATCTCCTCTCCGCAATCTCATCAAACTCTGCTCAATCGCCTTCACCACCACATCCAGCCGCCCCGCCTCCTGCCGCCCGTCTTCCATCACCCGATATTCATACATCCCTACCTGCTTCACGATATTGCGATACTCCGGCCGCATCGGCAATTCCTGTAAATCCCCATGCAGTTCCCGCGCCTGCTCCTCCAACACTTTGTTGTACACGCGCAGTTTCTCCTCCGTCAGCCGCTGCACATCCACTTCTTCCTTCACCATCCATTCCAGTTCCAGCCTCAAGAGCGTATGCAGATCATTCGCCCGATAGGCCTCCGTCAGCTTCGCCATCAGCGCCGCCTTGCGCGGCTTAACCGCCTCATCCTGCTCCAGGTCTGGGTGCACCAGTCGCGCCAGATCACGGTAAATCTTCGACAAACTATTCTTGCGCACCTCCTCCGCCTCCCGCTCCTGCGCCTCTTTCTTCGACTCCTTCTTCTTCTTACTCCCTCCCCCACGCGGCTTGCCCGCCTCATCCAGCCGCTCCCCCTCCGCCTTCATCCGCGCCGCGATCCGCGCCATCTCCGCATCCATCTCCTCTTGGCTCAAATCCCCCTCCAGCCCGCTCAAATCAATATCCATCCCAAACGCCTCAAACATCTCCTTCATCTGCTCTCGTTTAACTTCCATCTCCTCCCGCACCGCATCTTCAAAATCAACCCCATGCACCTGCTCAAACAACCCCTTGAATTCCTCCGGCAGTCCCCCTTCATCCTCCGATATCTGCGCCAGCTGCGACGCCAGCACATCCGTCAACACTGCCCGCTCCGCCTTCTTGAGCTTCCCCGCCTCAAGATACGACGCCAGCGCAATCA
>CAZGOM010000322.1:0-4505 GCA_964527265.1 uncultured Phycisphaeraceae bacterium
AAGCCCAAGTTGCATCAGATCTTAGGATGCCCAGGATTAAACTCTTTGGACAAGGACAAAGCGGACTCAATGCATCGTCTGAAGATGAAATTGAAGTTTATAACTCGATGGTTGAGAGTGAAGTTAGAAATAAAGCTAAGTACGATTTACTTCGAATCTGTGAAATTAAATGCCAGAAACTTTTTGGATTTATCCCAGATGATTTATCTTTAAGTTTTAAACCCCTCCGAGTTTTATCAGCCGAGCAAGAGGAGAATGTTAAAACCCAAAAGTTCAATCGATTACTTGCAGCAAAATCTGCAGGAGAAATTACGACTTTTGAATTCCGTGAAGCTTGTAATAAAGGGAATCTTTTTGACGTAACCTTAGATAACGCAGGAGATGATCTCAATCCAGATGATCCAGAAGTCAAAGAAGTGGTGAAAGAGGGGATGCAAAACCCTTATAATCCAGACCAAGACATCAATGACCCAGGTGCGGATCGGGCTGACACAAGAGAATTGCGAGTATGGGAATACGGTGGACTCCCCAAGGGCGATGTTAAAACAAACACAAGTTATCTGAATCGATTTAAACAATCTCTCCGATCTAAAAAAAAACTCAACTCAGATGAATTCGATAAAAAAAGCTTTGAAGCCGATGGCGGAAATGCTTGGATCAGTGAAGAGAGATTGAAACTCATCCGAGAGCTCACTCCAAAGAATCCTAGTCTATGGAGAGAATGCATGGAAGAGAGTCAAAGGATGTACGGCGGGCAAGGAAATCTTGCTTTCACGTCTTGGCTTTATCAAAAGAGGGGGGGGATTCTTTAATTCGTTATGAAATACTTTAATTACTCATCTGAACGAAGTCCTGATGATTACAAAAAAGAATACGAAAGCTTATCCGATACTGCTCAAAATGAAGCAATCCTAAATCCAGGACACGTTGATGAGTCAAAATGGGATAAGGCAAAACAAATTAGCAAGAAAAGCTATGGCTTTTTAAAATATCCATTTATCATGTGGGTATATAAACATCGGCTCGGGGGGCGGTGATGAAAACATTTCCAATGAATCCAGGTTTATCTCAAATTCAATTACTCACAACATCTCAAGGATGCGCTTTCAACGTATCGACTGGACAGGTAACTCTAGCCGCAACGACTGAAACTCCGCTTCTTTATATTGCAAACGGATCCACAAACTCGGCATCCATCGGAAGTTTTTTGAGAAAGTTTGTGAATACAACGTCAGGACACACAACTTATTTTAAGCATTATTTTAATCCGACCGTTTCAGCAAACGGGACAGCTCTAAGCATTGTGAATTTGAGGAATGGAAACGGCGTTCCCACAAGCACAATGAATGCTTATCTTGAACCCACTGTTTCATCGAATGGATCTCTTCTCTCTAATATCGAAGCAGGCAACACTCAAGTCGTGAGTGAAATGCCTCTCATCATTGATCCAGGTTTTTCTCTTCTGATTACAGCAACAACTCAAGCGATAAGCGACGTTGTGATTTGTGAGCTTTCTTGGTTTGAACTGAATTTTTAAAATAAAGGATACTCATGACTGAAACGATTCATTGGTCACCTGGCATCACACTCGATGCCGTAGAAAAGATGGTCATCTTGAAAGCTTATTATTTTTTCAAATGTAATAAGACTGCGACGTCATCGTCACTTGGGATTTCAATCCGCACTTTGGATACTAAGCTTGAAAAATATGAATACGAGGCTCAACAGGAAAAAGAAAGATTAGAAAATGAACGAAGAAAACGAGAAGAACATCTCGCCCGAGCTCGCGGACACGTACCGGACAACGTCGGAATCATTTATTCCTCCCAAATCCAAGGGATTAATCCCGCTTCCAGGCCACGCATGGAACCCATTGTTAACACTCCCAAGGAATCAACTATGCCCGTGCTTGAGCGGAAAGAAGTTCAAAAAGTGTTGCTTAAACAAACTTCCGAGATCCATTCCAAAAGAAAAATTTGAATCTTATAAAGCTCAAATGAAAATGAAGGATTTAGTTTTCATTACGAAAGACAATGAAGAGAGGTTGAAAACAAAAATATGCAACGAGGATATCTCATCCAAGGACAATGGATGATCGGAAAACTCCCGAATCAAGGATTCATTGTTGTGAATCCTGATTCAAGCTTAAGTTTCTCTCGGGATAAAAACTCTGCTACTTATTTTCAATCCCAAGTTCTTTGCCGTGGTTGGGTTACAAAGGCAAAGCTTCTCTACCCAAGCTATTCGTTTGCCATCCTTTATATATGAAAACCAAGACGATTGAGTTACCCGCACTCAGGGATTACAAGTTCTTTTACGATGCACTAGAGAAAAGATTAAAGAATTACTTCAGACAAAAACTTTATTTTCCAATCTTGAAAGAACTGAGGATTTCAAAAAAGAAATTTCATAATGCTAAACCCACACCTCTTGCTGATGCCCTTTTTAAAGGTCGGGTGTTTTATTCGAAAGGTGCGTTCCGAGGTGAGTTTAACGCAAGCGTTTCAAAAGAATTGAAATCATTAGGTGCAACTTTTGATAGAAAAACGAGTTCTTTCAAAATCAAAGATTCCGAACTCCCGATGGAAATTCGAGTGGTCATCAGAACGAGTTATATTCACTTCGAATCCAAGATGGATAAGATTGATAAAAAATTATCTGAAATATTACCCGAGCAACTCGCAAATGAATTTCATTGTGCTGATATTTTTGACGGTGCATTATGGCGAGTGGATGAGGACTTTAAAAAGAACGTAAAAAAAATTGGAGTAGCACCTAACCTCACCCCTCAACAACGGAAAATGATATCAGAAGAATGGCAGGATAACGTCAGGCTTTCGATTCAGGATTGGTCTCAAGATCAAATCAAAAAACTGAGAGCTAAAATATTTGAAGACGTCATGCAAGGTGCAAGAAAAGAATCTTTGATTCCACCTATTTTAAAAATTACTAAAACGATTCAAGAGGATCATGAAGAAGCACTCAATAAAGCTAAGTTTCTAGCTCATCAAGAAACAAGGCTTCTCATGGCAAAGTATAAACAAGCCAAATATCAAGACATGGGCATTCACGAGTATATTTGGAGGACGGTGAATCGACCTGTAGACAAAGATCCGAAACACCATACTCCTGGGAACGTGCGCTATAGTCATGGTTTGCTTGACGGGAAAGTATTCCGGTTTGATGACCCTCCCATTACGACCCCTCCTGGGGAACCTGTGAGAAGGAATAATGCTGGGGAAGACTATAATTGTCGTTGTTTTAGCAGAGCCTTGGTTAGAATTAAGTAGTCATTTCATATATATATTCCTATCTATATATTCATATAGACATTCTTATATAATAATAGTATACTAAAAGTATAGGTTATTAGACAAGGGAGTCTGTTATGCGAAATCAATTAAGTTTAGTTTTAGTCTTAATTTTAACAATAGGATGCTCAACCGCAAGAACTAGAAACTCAGACCCTGTTTTAAGAATTGCAGTGGACGCCGATGCTTTGGATCGAAGCACTTACGCTAGGATTGAGCATGCGTTATTTATGACCGGTAAGTTTGTAGTGGTAGACCGTAATATGGGTTTTAAAGCAGTCGCTCATGAGCAAGATATTCAAAACAAATCAACCAGGTTTGGATCGAACGAAAAGTATGCGCTTTGGGGCCAGCTTTACGGAGTGGGCGGCATCATTGTTAGCACTCAAAATTGTCAGATGTATATTAACTGGCTTAGCAACGCGAATATTAAATGCACTCAAAACTTAATCTTACTTGATGCAACGACCGGCGAAGTGATTTCTTCTTCAGAAAACGACGTAACCAATTCTCCTGCACCTGATTGGTTAGAAACTGTTGCTAAACTCATTGATAACTATCCTAAAAACTTCATTGATACCGATCACGTTCATCAAACGATTCATTACGATAAGACTTTAAGAAAATACCGAGAAGAAATTCCTAATTATAAAAGAGTACCCGCCGCTGATTTAAACCAAGAAAAGATCATTCCAAATGAATAGAAAAAATGAAACAGGGAGCCAGAAAGGTGAAAGAGGCTCCCTGCGGGTTTTTATGAAGTAGAGCACTTTTAAAGTTAATCCAAAGGATATGATTTATGAAAGCACAATTTCTACCCCTTCCAAAAAAACAAGAGAAGAAACTCATCTCCCTTAAGATCAAAATTGAATTACTCGATGAGTTAAAAAAAGAGCTTAAGAAAAATGAGCTCACAATGACTGAAGTGATCGAATGGGGGATTGAGTCATTTTTGGCACAGGTGAACTTAAGAAGAAAAAGTATTAAATAATAATCATTGCAAAAAGTTGATTATTTTAGTATACTATAAGTATAGGATAAAGCGAGGGACGTATGAATAAAGCACTGAATGTTTTGATGATTACGGTTTTTATCGAAAGTTTGATCGGCTGCAAGGCTCCTGATCCATCTTCGAATTCGAATGTTTCAACTGGATCTAGTCAAACATCTAGTAGTAGTATGATGCTAACACAA
>CAZGOM010000323.1:0-4449 GCA_964527265.1 uncultured Phycisphaeraceae bacterium
GTGCCGCTGCGCGGGGAACACCAGGCTCACAACTGCGGGCTGGCGCTGTCGATTCTCGATAAGCTCAAGGCGCATGGCTTCACCTTCCCGGAAGAGAAGGTTGTTACGGGTCTGAGCTCGACGAAGATCCCGGGCCGGATGGAACAGATCTGGACGAGCCCGCGCGTGATGGTGGACGGGGCGCACAACGCGGCTTCCATCCAGGCGCTGATTCGCGCGCTGGGCGCGCATGTGGCGTACGACTCTTTGGTGGTGATCTTCGGATGCTGCCAGGACAAGGACACCATTGGGATGCTCAAGCAGCTTGCGCTGGGCGCGGACAAGGTGATTTTCACGAAGGCGAAGAACAACCCGCGTGCGACGGAGCCTGAGGATTTGCTGAGCAAATTCAACGATTTGTCGGGCAAGATGGCGCAGAACGCGACCAGTTTTGAAGAGGCGCTTAAAGTGGCCGGGCGCGCGGTGAGCAGGGAAGACCTGATCATCGTGACGGGCAGCTTCTACCTTGTGGGCGAAGCGAAGCGTTACTTTACTGAGCTTGCGGTGTCCAAAAAGCTCAAGCGGGCCTGAGTCGGTCAGGCGGACAATCAAATATTGCTAAAAAAACGCCGGCATTCATGCCGGCGTTTTTTTGTCGACCAATGATTGTGCGTGATTTGGACGCTCAACTGCGCGGTTTTTTTCTCAAATTCGCCCGGATCAATATTACGGACTCGGATGGACGTGTGATTAACCTAGGTTTTAAGAAGTATCGGATTTGAATGTTTGTGCGTTAATTTATGGAACTATTTATTATGGTAGTGAGTCTGTTTTTAGGTGTGCTGAGGTGAAATGCGGTTCCTGTATGGTGAAATCAGTGGAAGACGTGCCTTGGTCAATCAGCGCGCGTCAGGTGTCGAAAATGGAAGAATCAGGAGCGTTTATGGGTTTTGTGACGGGTTTGGGAATGCGCGGGGTGTTGGGGGTGGCGGTGGTGATAGCCGCGGTGGTGCTGGTGGCGGCTGTGCCGGCGCATGCGCAGCGGGCAAGCGTGCGGATGACCAAAGAGATTCGCAAGCGGGTGGAAGTGCGGGTGAAGGTGGTGAGGGTGGAGCCCATGCAGCCGGTGGAGGTGATGGTGGTGTGGGGCGGACGAGGGCTGGGTGGTGATCCGACTGTGGTGAAGTGGGACTTACTGGAGCCTCCAAAGGCGAAGATGGAAGTGGGGTTGGAGGCCAAGGAGGATGACGGATTTGTATTGCCGCACGAATTGGGGAAGGATCCGGCGGCGAAGGACACAGTGAAGGACGATGCGACCGGGACGGTGTATTTGAAGCCGGGTGTGTGGAGCCGTCCGAATTCAATGTCGAGGCTGGCGCCGGGGTTTCTGGAGTTTTACCTGGTGGGGAAAGACAAGCCAGTGACACGGATGACGCTGGCGTTTGAGTTCACGGTGGATGGGAAAGTGGTGAAGGCGTTTGAGGAGCATGCGGAAGCGGGGAACAAAGTGACGATCGTGACACGCGCGGTGGACCCGACGTCGAGCGCGTGGGCGGATCGGGCGATGGGGATTTCGGAATATGTGGAGAGCCGGGCGAAGATGCTGGAGGCACTGCCATGGGCGGGATCGCCTATTCCGCGGCTGATCACAGTGGCGACCGATTGCGGAGGGTGGGAAGGGCGGCACACGAGCTATGAGGTGATGAAGGCGGAGGCGCGGTCGCTGAGCCAACTGGGAGTGAATGCGCTGAGGGCGGGGCAGGCGGAGTTTCCCAAGTACATGGAGGAGATTCCGGCATCCAAGGGGCGGTTTGGATGGTCGATGATGACGCACGGGGGTGGGTTTCCGATTGTGCCGGTGGGAGTCAACCGGCAGACGGGGAAGGTGGTTTCGGTGCCGCCGGAGGGCGGGTGCCCGTGGGCGCCGGGAGTGCCCAAACGCGCGGTGGACATGGGGGCGCGGGTGGTGGAGAAGGTTTCGGCCTATAAGCAGTACGACGTGGTGTGGGTGCGCACGGTGGACGAGATCGGCAGCGTGTACGGGGCTGCGGCGGAAGGAAAGGCGCATATGTCGGTGTGCCCGGACTGCCAGAAGGCATTTAAGCAATGGATGAAGGAGAAGGGGTTCACGCCGGAGTATTTCGACTGCAAATCGTGGGATGAAGTGAAGAATATTGCCTACCCCAATGCGCGGTCATGGGCGGAGGTGAACGCGGAAGAGAAGCGGCTTTATCGCGAGAAGTTGGACGCGTTGCCGGGTGTGAAAGACAACAACCCGATGGTGTCGCTTAAGGGTGACGAAGAAGCGCCGGTGTTTGAAATGCCGACGGGGAAGAAGACCAAGGCAGCGACGGGAGGGGCAGCGACAGGGGGCGGCGGGACGAGAGCGGCGGCGGGAGGGCCTGAAGTAGATACTGGGGATGATGATACGGAGGTCGAGCAGGACCCCGCCCTGGACAAGGCTGAGGGGGTGGAAGCAATGTCGCCGGGCAAGCGGCGGCTGCTGTATTGGTCGCATGCATTCAGCGGGTACACAACGGGGAAAATGTTCACGGAGCTGTACAAGACGCTGGAGGCGCACAATAAGGCCAAACAGGCGGCGCTGGAGAAGCTGGCCAAGGGGGCGGGAGACAAGGACGATCCAATCCTCAAGACGCCGTTCATGTATTCGTTTGCGTTGCGGGGCAATACGTTCCTGATGGGTGGGGCGACGCTGGACTTCTTTGATTTCTACCGCGACGCGGACAATGCGATGGTGTATGAGACATCGAACCGCGATTCGAGGATATGGCAGTGGGACAGCTATTTGTGCGATGTGGGGAGGTCGTTGCGGCTGAACATGGGCAAGGAGTTTGGAGTGTACGTGAAGCCGCACCGCGGCGCGGCGGTGCAGCGCATCCTGGCGGCGGTGGCGAGGGGGGCGACGTTTGTGTTCCTGTACACGTACGGGCCGGACTATTCCAAGGGCGACAGCTTTTCGGGCAGTCAAAACGCGATGATCAACACCAGCAAGGGGATGCACCTTGTGGGCAAGTGCGAGGATCTGATTGTGGGGGCGGAGTTTGCGCAGAAGCCGCAGGTGGCGGTGGTGCGCGATGCGACGAGCAACTCGGCGGAGTGGGAAGACGGGAAATGGATCTGGACGGCGCTGATGCATAGCCACGTGCCTGTGGACGCGCTGGATCAGGTGATGCTGACGACCAACGATCTGAGCCAGTACAAGGCGATCTATGTGACGGGCGGGCGGACTGACCGGAACGTGGCCAAGGCACTAAAGAAATACGTGGAAGCGGGCGGCGTGCTTTACACAGGGCCAGGCAGCCTGGCGTTTGATGAAGGGGGAGAGCCGATCAAGGAATTGGAGGAACTGCTGGGCGTGCAGGAGCGGACACCGGCGAAGCTGTGGGGCGGGCCGATCGGCCGGTACGGCGCGACAGGCTTGCGGACGTTCTCTTCGCTTGGGAAGCCGCCGGAAGGGTTGGAGACGATTGATTCGCCCATGGGGAAACTGATGCCGATCGTGGGGCATGAAGCGCTCAAGACGAGGCCGGGCGCGCAGGTGGCGGCGAAGTTTGCGGATGGGTCGCCAGCGATGGTGGTGAACAGCGTGGGGAAGGGGAAGGTTTACCTGTCCGCGGTGTATCCGGGGCTGGAGTATGCCGTGAAGGTACATCGGCCTGACTTCAACATGCCGGAGGATTTTGAAGCGGATAAGCGTGCGTGGGTGACGATGGCGATCAAGGACCGGGTGACGCCGCCGGTGGATGTATCGGTGCCGGTGGTGGAGGCGCTGTCGCTGGTGCACAGCAAGACGGGGAAGCGTTCTGTGGTGCTGATGAACTGGGGATATCAGACGGGCAAGAAGATCGTGCCGCAGGAGAATGTGAAGGTGACGATTGCGGATGGGAAGGGCGTGAAGAAGGTGAAATCGATGATGATGGATCAGGATTTGGCGCTGGAGCGCAAGGGGGATGCGGTGGTGGTGACATTGCCGAAGCTGGAGGAGGGGGATGTGTTGGCGGTGGAGTGATCTGGGGGTGGGGAGGTGCTGATTTGGGATTGGGGGGGCAAAAGCTTCCAATCACCCAGTTTCTTAGTTTTAAGCTGGGCAGCGAGTTGTTTGATATTTTATCTGAGTTTTGGGCTGGTGATGGTTTTTGGTGATTTAGGTATAAAAATAGCTGTATTATGGCCTTGACGCGGGTGTATAAATAGAGTATAATTTTGTAATAAATTTACACGCTTGGGCCGGGGTGGTTCGGGGTGAGATTTTGGGGAATTATTTTGAAGGGGCCGGGAGATGGGCGACTGGGGTGTCGGTGTTTATTGGTTGGTTTGCTTCGGAGATTTGGGGGGCGTGGTGGAAGTAGAGTTCGACAGCGGTGAGAGCCGCGAGGCAGAGGAAGATGAGGAGGGTGCAGAGCTTGATGGCGGTGATGACGCGGTGGACGCTGGGGGAACCGACGTGTT
>CAZGOM010000324.1:0-4447 GCA_964527265.1 uncultured Phycisphaeraceae bacterium
TGCCGGTCCTTGCGCACCACCTCCGCGCTGGGCGTCACCAGGAACCGATCCAAATCATCCGCCGACGCCCCCGGCATCACCACATACGCATACCCCCCGTCCGTCGGATGCACGCCATGGTCGATCCACGCGTCAAACAGGCACACCGTCTCCGTCTGCCCCGCCCTCTGCCCATTGCACACGCCCCAATCCCCCAGCCGCGGCCCAGGCTCCACCCCCACACGCGCCGGCTCCAGAAACAAATACCCCACATGGTCATGCCACAGCCACCCGGGGTTGTTCAGCGTGTGCGCACGATAAGGCAATATCTTCTTCCCCTGCCCCCCAGCCACCGCATCTCCCACCATGCGGCATTGATCAATCGACGTCGCCACCGTCCGCCCTGATTTGTCCGACACCCCAGACCCAAGGCACATCACCATGTCATCCACCAGAAACCAGCTCTTAGAAGCACCCAATCCGTCCCGCCACAAACGATAACCCACGCACGAATTCCTCCCGTCCGTCGCCCCCCCCGCAAACGCGGATTCACCCTTGCGCGCCACTTTCATCATGTCCAGCGGGCCATCCCCCTGCGCCGCAGTCGTCCCGGGAATCCGCCGCCAGTTCCACGCCGGATACACACGGTCATATTCCCGCCCATGGCACATGATGAAAAGCGCGCCATCCGCCATGTGATGATTAGAGATCCCCTCCAGATTCCGCGGCGTCTCCGTGTTCTTCAGCCGCGTCGAATGCATCCGCACCGATACAAAAAACTCCTGCCGGTGATGCACCACATAATCCGACCGCCAGTACACACGGCTCCCCATCAGCGGGCTCACGCTGTGCCCCACCGGCTCCAGCAGCCGGTCACGCATCGCACGCAGTTCCTCATCATCCATCAACGCCGGAATTCTCAGCAGATTGTCACACGCATCCACCAGCAGTCTTCCCGACCGCCCCGGACGGCTTATCTCCCGCCCCAGCACACCCGGGTCATACGTCTGCCCCCGCACGATCCACTGCTGGTGCTCCAGCAAAAAAAGCCTCAGGTTGTCCACCAACTCCGCATTAACCGCAAAACGCGTGTCCGAAAGCTGCCAGGCAAGCCTTGAAACATCCACTGCAAAGTGATATCCCGACCCACCCGAATACAGCGCCGGCCCCGCCTGGTGAAAACTCCAGTCCCGCTGCAACCCCTCGCTGAACCCCTCCTGCACCCCCAGCACGCTCTCCACCATCTGCTTGCCGTCCATCATCCGCTGCGCATCCCCCATCAACAGCCCCTGAATCAACATCAACTCCCCAGACCACACCGCCGCCTGCGCCATCTCCTTCATCGGTGCCCCCCACGGCGCATCCTTTCCCGCCTCGTTGAATATCCCAAGCGCCTTGTCCATCACTTCGTTGGGAATGTAACCCCGCGCCAGCACCAGCACCCGGGACAGCCACCGCGGAGAACCGATCTTGTGCCACCACCAGTTCCCCGTCCCATGCTTGCAGCCCACCCAATACCTCAGTGCCAGCACCAGCGTCTGCGCCACCACGTCCGACTCGCAATGCCGGCTGCGCGGATGCACCAGCGCCTCCGCCAGCAGCAGCATCCACAGCACATGCGTCTGCGGCGCAACCACCCACGCCTTGGTCTCCTCCTCCGGCGTCCCCGAATACACCACCCCGGGCCACGATCCATCCTCCCTCAACGTGGCGCAAAGCTCTTCCACCCGGTCGTCGTCCGGCGCCCCATTCACGTAATAAGTGTGCTGCTCCCTCACGCCAATGGGCTCATACCACCCTGAATCAATGATCGTGTCCTGCTTATAGCGCGTGAACCCGGCCTTCAGCCGCTCCATCACAAGCGCCATATCCTGTGTCACTGACAGTGGTGAGTCACTCATCAATACTCCCACCCTTTTCACGCCCTAAGGTGCTGGAACCGACAACACCTAAAGCATACACATACAACCCGGTTATACGCCAGACTTAGTTGACATCCACATCACCGGTTAATGATACGTGGATAGATCCGATCAATCCGGCCCACCGCCTGGAGCATCCCCTTCCCACCGCCTCCCCTTCCCCCCTGACATAACGATCGACTGACACAGCCCACCCTGTCGCGTCCGCGACAGGGCCTCGCCACGTCGTCAAATGATCCTGCATCCCCCAAACCCCGAAAACCCATCCTCAGCATTCCATCCCATTGTCCTTACCACCATAAATCTTCGTCCGCTCTTCGAGCGAAATCTTCACCGCGCTCTTGGCGATGTAATGGAACTGCAACGCACGCCTCCGCTTGCTCGACAGATTCACCGGCGTCCCGTGCGGCATCAACCCATCAAACAGCAGCAAACCGCCCGGCTCCAGCGGACAAGCCATGATCTTCTTCTCATACATCTCCCGATCGCATATCTGCCAATCCCGAATCGGGTAGTGATAAACCGGCCCCTGCTTGTGCCCCCCAGGCATCACATGCATGCACCCGTTCTCCACCGTCGCCTCATCCAGCGCGATCCACACCCCCACCACCCGCGTCTCCACCGCGTAATTGAAATACGCCTTGTCCTGGTGCCACGGCTTCTCCGAGCCCTGCGGCGGTTTAAGCAGCGCCATCTCCTGGATGCACTGCACCGGCTCACCGAAAATCTTCTCCAGCGTCGCCATCAACACCGGGTGATAAGCCATCGCATGCAGCCGCGCGTCGTACGGGCAAAATGCCATCAGCTTCCGCACCGCATACTCCCGCGCCTCCAGACCCATCTTGTCGATCTCATCCTGCTTCAAGCGCGGCTCAAACTGAATATGCTTGAACTCCGCATTCTTCCCCATGATCAAATCACTCAGCCCCTGAATACCCGCCGCCACCTCTTCCGCCGAGTAAAACCCATTCACCGTTAGATACCCGTCCCGCAGATACCCCTCCACAGCAGCCTGATTCACCGCATCCGCCCCCAAAAGCCCCTTGGCGCGCAAAGTCGTCTGGTAAAGCCTCGGTTCATAAGGCAAAGTCGCAGTCGTCATAGCTCATCTCCTCAATAACTTGTGTTCATCAGTCGATCAACATCACTATTATCCCCCTATTTCCCCCTTGGACCATGGATCAACCCGCGCTAAACTTGTGTTTATCCGATTTCAAACTCATAAATTCCCCATGTTCGCCCCCACCCACATCAACTTCGCAGGCCGCACCCGCACCTACCCCGGCTGGACCCTCGATAAAACCTGGGGCCCCCGCTTCGCCGACCTGGACATCTGGTTCGTCTGGGCCGGCACCGGCTGGTTTAAGACCCAAGGCAAAACCTACGCCATCCAACCCGGCTTCTGCCTCATCGCACGCGGTGGAAACGTCTACGAAGCCGGCCATGACGATTCCCAAACCCTCGGCGTGAACTTCATCCACTTCGACATCACAAACTCACAAAACAAAGTCATCACCGACCGACACAGCCCCCTCCTCCCCCCCGAAGTCTTCTTCGTTCAAGACGTCGCCTACGTCGACGCCGTCACCAAACGTATCGGCCAACTCGCCAACGACCGCTCCACACTCCCCCTGGCCAACGCGCTCCTGGCTCCCGTCTTTGCCGATTTATCCAACCAGGCTTTCGCCTGGGCAAAAAAACCCGCTTCCGCCCTCGCCAACGACCTTTCCCAATCCGTCGCCGCTTGGGCCGCCCGCATTCAGGAAGACCCCATGCACGTCCCCATGATCTCCGCCATGGCCGCCCAATCCCACTGCACCTCCGACCACTTCTCCCGCATCTTTAAGCAACTCACCGGCCAATCCCCCCAGCAGGCCCTCATCCACGCCCGTATCACCCGCGCACGCCAACTCCTTCTGGAAACCAACCTCAAAGTCCGCGAAATCGCCCTCTCCCTCGGCTACTGTGATGAATTCTTCTTCACCCGCCAGTTCAAGCAGCAAACCGGTAAAACCCCACGTCAAATCAGAAAGGTTTAGCGTTTCCAATTCGGTCTTCAAGGTGAACCTCAAATGGCAAACCAACACGCTTTTTGCCACTTCTGACCAGACCCCAGACCCTGCACCCCACACCCCTCTTCCTTTGCACTTCCCCGCAAAAACACTACAATCCTCGCGATTTCATTGGTCGAGACACGCTTCCGTTGAGTGTGTCCATTTGCATTAAATCCAGACCACAACACTCTTACTGAGGTCCACACTCCATGGCGAAGTCTCCCAAGAAGGCACCGGCCAAACCCGTCAAAAAAACCGCAGCAAAGCCCGCGCCCAAAAAACCCGTCGCTAAAGCCGCTGCACCCAAGAAGTCTGTGAAGCCCGTCGCCAAGAAAGTGGCCTCCGCTCCCGCTGGCAAGGCACAGGCCGGCAAGCTCACCTACTACTTCGGCAAAACCAAAACCGACGGCGCTGGCGACATGAAGGCCCTCCTGGGCGGCAAAGGCGCAAACCTCGCCGCCATGACCAAGATCGGCCTCCCCGTCCCCCCCG